>CAXMSB010000198.1:0-36326 GCA_964195615.1 uncultured Granulosicoccus sp.
GTGTTGTGCAAGGCTGGCTGAATTATCATGCCATCCCAAACAATAGTCACCGCATTGGACGTTTTGTGAACGAGGTAACTCGTATTTGGCTCCAAGTGCTTCGCAGCCGTAGCCAGCGAGGTCGCCGTGGCTGGACGTGGAATCGGATGCAACGTCTTGCGAGACGTCATCTCCCCCGTCCCCACATCGTCCATCCCTATCCCGACCGACGATTTCGTGATCGACTCAAGGCAGGAGCCGTATGAGGTAATACTTCACGTACGGATCTGTGCGGGGGGCTGCCGGCAACGGCAGTCCCTACCGCGATCGCACGCACTAGTCCTTGTCGGCGCGAAGCACCGAGACGAAGGCTTTCTGTGGTATATTGACGCTGCCGAATTGCTTCATTTTTGCCTTGCCCTTCTTCTGTTTTTCAAGGAGCTTTTTCTTGCGCGTAACGTCGCCGCCATAAAGCTTCTCGGTCACATCCTTACGGTAAGGCTGGATGGTCGTTCTCGCGATAATATTGCCACCGATGACGCCCTGGATCGGGATTTTGAACTGGTGGCGCGGAATCTCTTTGGCAAGTCGTTCGCAATAGTGGAGCGCCCGAGTTCGCGCCTTGTCACGATGAACCAGGTACGAAAGCGTGTCGACCGGCTCCTTGTTGACCAGGATATCGACCTTCACAACATCGGTATCCCGATATTCGATTGGATCATAATCAAACGATCCGTATCCTCGCGTAATCATCTTGAGCTTGCCATAGAAGTCGAAGAGTACCTCCCCGAGCGGCATCTCGCTAATCACTTCAATCCGACCCGCGGAGAGATAGCTCATCGTCTGACTCTCCGAGCGATGTTCTCGGCACAGTTCCATGACTGGACCGACGTACTCCTCGGGGGTAAGAATCGATGCTTTGATGTAAGGCTCACTGGCCGAGTCGATCTTCATTGGATCGGGCCAGTAGCTGGGGTTGTCGACATCGATCGTCGTGCCGTCTTTCAATGCCAATTTGTACTTCACCGACGGGGCTGAGATGACCAAGCCGATGTCAAATTCTCGCTGCAAACGCTCCTGAATCACGTCCAAGTGAAGAAGGCCGAGGAACCCACAGCGAAATCCGAAGCCAAGAGCTGCCGAACTATCTTTTTCGTAAGTGAGTGCCGCGTCGTTGATCGCAAGCTTGTCCAAAGCCTTGACGAGGTCCGGGTAATCGTCCGTGCTCATGGGATAGATGGAGGAAAAGACGACCTGTTTGGCTTCCCGATAGCCAGGAATCGGCTCTGCTGCCGGGCGATCAAGAAGTGTGATCGTATCGCCAACCTCAATGTCCTGAACACTCTTCACTCCGGCAACGATATAACCGACCTCGCCCGCGCTGAGCTCTTCTTTGGGATTGAGCTTCAACTGATTGTAGCCCAACTCACCCACCACAAAGTCGCGCCCCGAGTGCATGAAATGAATCGTATCGCGAGTTTTCAGCGTGCCTTCCATCACGCGACACTGGAGAATCACTCCTCGATACGAATCGAACTGGGCGTCGAAAATCAAGGCTTTAAGGGGCGCGGCCGGGTCGCCTTTGGGACTTGGCAGCTTCTCGACGATGCCCGCAAGCACGTCATCAATACCGACGCCAGTCTTTGCGGAAACAGGGATCGCATCAAACGGATCTAACCCCAAATCCGCATCAATCTCCTCGCGCACACGGTCAACGTCCGCGGCCGGGAGATCGATCTTGTTGATCACCGACAGAAGCTCCAGATCGTGCTCCAGAGCCAGATAGAGGTTGGCAACGGTTTGCGCCTCGACCCCCTGAGAAGCGTCCACAACGATCAACGCACCATCACACGCCATCAGGGAACGCCGAACTTCGTGAGAAAAATCAACGTGACCAGGTGTATCGATCAGATTCAGGAGATAGTCTTGATCGTCCGGCCCACGGTAGTTGAGCGTAATCGTATTGCTCTTAATAGTAATGCCCCGTTCACGCTCGATATCCATCGAATCGAGCATCTGGTCGTGGAACTCACGTTGCGTAACGCCGCCACAGGCCTGGATCAGTCGATCGGCCAGAGTCGACTTGCCGTGATCAATATGGGCGATAATGCAAAAATTCCGAATATGTTTCATGCGTAGGGGTCTTCTGAAAAATGTGCTGGTGCTTCGCTTACATCTGAAATTCTAGTAAACGACGTAAGCGACTGATAGGGATAGAATTCCCCACGACAAACCTGAGTTTAGCCCAACGTGGAGTAGCCAGGCAGGCCCGGTTCTTTGCTTTGATGCACGGCTTCGGGCCGTTTCATTGAATTCGACCCTGGCGGATGTTTGAGGGTCGCGTTAGCATGGCACGCGAGGCGCGGGTGGGTGTGCTAATTCCGAGACTGGAACCCCTATCAAAAATGATTGCTACCAATCGTACTCCACGACCGGTCTTTGAACCCGGGCAATTGGTTCGCCATCGGCGTTACGGCTATCGGGGAGTCGTGGTTGACCGCGATGAGTTCTGCCAGGCCGACGACGAGTGGTATTCCAAGAATCAGACACAACCGGCCCGCGATCAGCCGTGGTACCACGTACTCGTCGATGGATCGTCGACCTGCACCTATGCCGCGTCGGACAGTCTCGTCGCCGATTCGAGCGGACTGCCGATCGAGCATCCGCTTTCAAAGCACTTCTTCACCGAGTTCAAGAACGGCATGTACATTCGCAATGACGAACATTGGCCGAGGTGATCTCAGCACTGTTACGCAAGAACGGTGTATCGCAATCGGTGGTTTCTTGGTTTCTCACGTGTAATGTGATTTGACGGAATTCTGACACACAAGAGACGCACGAACAACGTCCTGCGCCATTTACTTGAAAGTTGTCCCCACGGACGCAACTAAAGGCAAGTCGGCAGGCCCACGAATTCAGGCGAAACGGGAGGCTAGTGACCGTGTGTACGGACAAGTGGACACGCACTCTTAACGCCCCTGCTTTCAGATGTCGAGAAAAAAACGCACCACGCCGCTACCGCTTGAGTTCTTCGCCCCAGAATCGGTGCATCTGCATGAAGATGAACGACGCCGTCCAGGCGATGAGAATCAGCCCGGTGAGCGTTTCGATGCCGGTAATGATCCGCAGCTCACCTTCGGGGACGATGTCGCCGAACCCAAGCGAGGTGTAGGACACGAAAGAAAAGTACCAGTAGTCGTGGAATATCTCATCGCCCATTTTTCCGACCAGATCACCATATTCTAAATACCGGTGGAATATGACATAGCCAGCGGCGAATATTGAGATTTCGATGATGTGTGCCAGCAGCATTCCCAACACGCTGAACCCTACCCAGAAGCGAGAGTGGTAGTCTCGCTTCATTAGAAAGTTGGTGAGGGTAGAGAGCGCAAAGTAGTGGACACCAACCGCCAGGAGCGTCAGCACAAACGCTGCTAACAGCACGACGTACATGACACTCCTTGCAGATTGCTATTCCGGGGTACGCATCACAAACGCGGCCGAACCCGCTCGGTCTGTGTTGCAGCCAATCGGCAAGAATACCACAGGTCCGGTCGCCGGGCGATAGCGGCCGTCAACTCGCTGCCACTGATCGCCGTAGGTGTGAAGCACCGCCAGGCGACGCCTGCCGTGCCATTCCCAGCGATGTCCGGTCTCGATGTCGAACACGCGGGCGGAAGAACTCACCGGGAGCAAGGTCCAACGACCGTCGGCGCCAAGTACGACAGCCGGATTTCCGCCGGTGGTGGCCAGGGCTTGCTCCAGACCGGGCGAGCCCTGTTCCAAGAGCATGCTGCGCATCTGGGGCGTAATCCGCAGATCAAACATGTCGGCCGGTACGATGGAGCCTTCGCCAAGCGCGTATTGGAAGGAGCCATCCTCGAGGGCAAGTCCCCAGACTCGTCGCCCAAGTGGCACGTTGAAGTAGTTGTAGAGCATTCCTGCCTTGATCTCCTCGGGTGGCACGACAACCATTTCCGATCGCTCGAAACTCGGCTGCGAACGATAGACGCCCTCCGGCCCCAATTCGACCATCGGTTCGTCAGCGGCTTGGGCCAGAGGAGCGACCAGCGAGCAGATCATCAACAGTGCCGTGGCGGAGCGAATGTGGAATGTCATGTTTTGTACCTTGGTTCGATTCAAGAATATCTTCGATCTTTTGGCCAAAGGCCGCTTCGCAGGCGATCGTCGCGTGGATTGGATGGCACGGTCGCCGTCGGAGACGCCTCCTACGGGCCATTCAACTCTAGCATTCTCATTTGGTCGCTGAATCCGGGGTTTTCGGCGGTGTAGCGGGGCCGGTAGTGGCGGGCACGGGTTCTGGCTTGCTGAACATTTCGCTCACTGAGCGAAACACGACGAAAAATGTCGGCACAAACAGCAACGAAAACACGGTCGCGGCGCACATGCCGCCGACAACCGCGTTGCCGACCGCCTGCCGGCTGGCGGCGCCGGCGCCGGTGGCGATCAACAGAGGTAGAAAACCGAGGATCGACGAGAAGGCGGTCATCAGAATCGCTCGGAAACGAAGCCGGGCCGCCTTTTCGGCCGCCTCGCGGATGCTAATTCCCAAGCGGCGCTGCTCCGAGGCAAACTCGACGATGAGAATCGCATTCTTACTGGCCAACGCGACCAGCAGCACGACGCCGATCTGGGTGTAGACATTGTTCTCGGCGCCCCGCATGACCAGGGCGATCACCACGCCGAGCGCGGCCAGCGGCACCACGGCAATCACCGCGGCGGGGCTGGTCCAGCTTTCGTACTGCGCGGCTAGCACCAGAAAGACGAACACCACGGCCAGCCCAAAGATGAGCGCCTGTCCGCCGCTCGACTCCTTCTCCTGAAACGACATGCCGGTCCATTTGTAGTCCATCGTCGAAGGGAGCTTCCGGTCGGCCATGTCCTCCATCAGCCCCAGCGCTTGGCCGGAACTGAAACCGGCCGCCGGCTCGCCGTTGATTTGCGCGGAAGGATACATCAGATAGCGCTGAATTACCTGCGGCCCCAAAGTTTCTTCGACGTCGACAAAGGTACCCATTGGCACCATGTCGCCGTTGCGATTGCGGACATCGAGTTGCCGGATGTCGTCGGGCTCGACGCGAAACTCGTGATCGGCCTGAATGCGCACCTGGTAAACTCGGCCGAGCTTGTTGAAATCGTTAACGTAGGTCGATCCCAGATACGACTGCAGCGTGTTGAACACGGTGCTGAGCGGTACGTCAAGCGTTTTGACTTTGGTGCGGTTGATGTCGGCAAACAATTGGGGGACGTTGGCGCGGATGGTCGTGTTCACACCCGTGAGCGCCGCCTGGTCGTTGCCGTCGGCTGCCATCTCGGTGGCAACGACCTGCAGTTCAGCCAGACCAACGCCGCCGATGTCCTGCAACTGCATCTGAAATCCACCGGCAGAGCCCAGGCCGTCGATCGGCGGCGGCACGAATGCCACGACGATCCCCTCCTGCACCTTGTTGAACTCCCGCCGCAGGTTGGCGACGATCGCCTCTTGCGACTGTTCGGGAGTCATCCGCTCGTCCCACGGCTTGTAGATGATCGCCATCAACCCCAGGTTGCCGCCGTTATTGGCGCTGAGCAGTGAGTAACCGGCAATGGAAACCCAATCCACCACGCCTGGAATGTCTTCTACAATGTCGTCGAGCTTGGCCAAAACCTCTAGCGTGCGACCTTGCGAAGCGGCGTCCGGTAGCTGGATGTTGGCAAAGCAGTAGCCTTGGTCCTCACTCGGCAAGAAGCCCGTCGGGATCTGCACGAAGCTCCAGCCGGTGAAGACCACGAGTCCGACGTACACCAATAGGACAATCGCGACCCGTCTGACGAAGCCGCCGATGATGAAGCCGTAAAGTTCCGTTACTTTGTCGAACACGTTGTTGAACCAACGGAAGAAGAATATCTTCTTGTCAGGCGCCTTGCGCATCAGGATACCGCACAACGCGGGGCTGAGCGTCAGGGCGTTGATCGTACTCACAATCACGGCCGCGGAAATCGTCAGCGCAAACTGCCGATACAGCTGACCGGTGATCCCGCCCATGAATGCCGTGGGCACAAAAACGGCCAGCAGCACCAGCGTCGTGGCGATCACCGGGCCGGTGATCTCTTCCATGGCCGTCTCGGCCGCCTGCTTCGGCGAGAGGCCGGCCGACAGATGGCGGTCGGTGTTCTCGACCACGACGATCGCGTCGTCCACCACGATGCCAATGGCCAACACAATGCCAAACAGCGTCAGCGTGTTGATCGAGAAGCCCAGCAGGGCCATCGCGGCAAAGGTGCCGATCAAGGCGACCGGTATCGCGGCGCACGGCACGATGGTCGTCCGCCAGTCCTGCAAGAATATAAAGATCACCGCCACGACCAGAACGACGGCAATAATCAGTGTTGTGTAAACTTCATTGATCGATGCCACGACAAAGAGGGTCGTATCGAAGGGAATGTGATAATCCAAGCCCTCAGGAAAGTTCTTTTTCAGGGCGGCCATCGTGGCTCGGCTCTTGGCGGCCACATCCAGAGCATTCGCCCCGGGAAGTTGATAGATGCCCAGCGTCGCGCACTGCTGGCCCTTGAAAGTCGAGGAATACTTGTAGTCTTTGGCACCCAGTTCGACGCGGGCGACGTCCCTCACTCGAGTGATCCGCCGACCGTCGGTCTTGATGATCAGGTCCTCGAACTGTTTTTCGTCCGTCAAGCGACCGAGGGTGTTGATGACGAGCTGGAACTCTGCTTTGGCGGGGGGTTCGCCCAGTCGACCGGCGGCAACCTGCACGTTCTGTTCGCTGATGGCCGCAACGACGTCTTCGGTGGTGAGATTTCGCGCCTTGAGCAGCTCCGGATTCAGCCAGACGCGCATGCTGTAGTCCGATGCACCGAACACCGTCACCTCGCCGACGCCCTTGATGCGGCTCAAGTCGTCTTTGATCGACCGGGTCGCGTAGTTGCCAAGGAACAGCGAGTCGTAGTCGGGGTTGTCCGACGTGAGCGCGATGAATTGGATGATGCTGGTTGACTGCTTCTTGGTGGTCACGCCTTGGCGGCGGACCTCTTCGGGAAGCTTCGACATGGCAATCGACACGCGGTTCTGCACGAGCACGGTGGCCATGTCCATGTCGACGCCGATTTCGAACGTCACGGTCAACGTGTAGCTGCCGTCGTCGGAGCTGACCGACGACATGTAGATCATGTTCTCGACGCCGTTGACTTCTTGCTCGATAGGCGCGGCAACCGTATCGGCAACCACCTCGGCATTGGCTCCGGGGTAGAAACAAGTGACCTGCACCGTCGGCGGCGTGATCTCGGGGAACTTGGCGATCGGCAGCGCCGACTGAGAAACCAGGCCCGCGATCACGATCACGATCGAGATCACGCTGGCAAAGATCGGCCGGTGAATGAAAAAACGCGACAACATCGGTCAGTTACTCCGCCGTGCCGGGTGGGGACGGCGAGTCGTCAACTTGCTCTTCGTCAAGACTCTCTTCGGACGCCTGTTCGCGCTGCTGCGGGGCAACCTTCGCGCCGGGCCGGGCGCGTTGCAAACCGTTGACAATCACGCGATCGTCGGGGCCAATCGGGCCGCTGACGGCCTGCAACCCATGGTATTTTCCAGTGAGCTTGACAGTGCGACGCGCGACCGTGTTCTCGGCATCGACCACCAGCAGGTAGGGCCCCGCCTGGTCGCGACCGACGGCTCGCTCGTCAATCAACAACGCCTCGATCTCACCTCGCGGCACCTGAATGCGGATGAATGCCCCGGGCGGAATCAGCCGCTTGGGGTTGGAAAATACGCCGCGTATCAAGTAGGTGCCCGTACTCTGATCGACCGCCAGATCGGCGTAGTCGGCTCTTCCCTCGTGGGGGAAACCCTCTTCGTCGCCCAAGCCCAGGAATATCGTTTGATCGAGTTTGGGTTCCTCGTCGGGCGACGATGCCCGCTGTTCAACCTGCCCACGATTGAAACGCAGTAGGTCGGTTTCGCTGACTGTGAAGAAACCGTACACCGGGTCATAGCGAACTACGTTGGTCAGCAGGGTCGAATCAGTGGCGCCAACCAAGTTCCCCACGTCGACCAACCTTCGGCCTGCCCGACCATTGATCGGCGAGCGCACCTGGGTGTAGCTGAGGTCGAGACTGGCTTGCTGAACCATCGCCTTGCCGGCTGCGATTTCCGCCTTTGCCGAAGCGATCGATGCTCGGGCTGCGTCTTCGGCCGCAACGGCGGTCAGCACGGCTGTGCGCCTGAGGTCGAGCTCTTCGCGAGTGACCGCCCCAGGAGAGATCTTGATCGCGTTTTCGATTCGAGTAACCTGCGCCTTGGCATTGGCAACCTCCGCCGAAGCGCGGGCCAACTCCGCCTGGGCACTTTGCTCGCGGGCAGTCGCCAACTCAACGCTCGCCTTGGCTTGTGCGAGGGTTGCCTGGAATGGCCGCGGATCAATCTGGAAGAGCAGATCGCCCTTCTTCACCGCCGTGCCTTCTTCAAAATCTATGCTGATCAGAAAGCCCTCGACGCGTGCGCGAATGTCGACCATCTCCACGGCTTCGGTCGTGCCGGTGAACTCGATCGCTTCGACAACCGTCCGCAGCTCGGGGTGGGCCACGGTCACCGGCGGCGGCGGCGATTCCTGGTAGACATTCTTCGGTTGGCACCCGGCCCCCAAAAGGCACGAGACCAGCAGGATCGCCACGGGTGCGGATCGAACCGCACGACAGAATTGCAGTTGCTTGTTCACTGGAATGTGCTCGGTACCAGGGACGGAGATGAGCTAAATTGTAGCTTCCATCCTAATCACCTGCACTTGCCGCTACCAGCACCTTTCCCGCACGGCGAAGTAGTAGAGAATACCCAGCCGCTACAATCCACAGACCAATCCACGCACTTGGCAGCTACCGCTGAGGGCGGACCAACTCGTCGTCGAGCGACGCGGTGGGCAGCGGGAGGCCGTCGCGGCAATGTTGCTCGAAATCGGCCAAGGCGGCGCACAGGCGATCGACGACTTCCGGACAGAGGGCCGCGACGTCGTTGCATTCCCAACGGTCGTCGGCCTTGGCAAAGAGTTGCCGCTGGTCGCCAGAGCCGTCTTGCCGCAGCAACCAGGCGGGCGTGCGGACGGCCTGCTCGCATTGGTCGCCCTCGGCCACGGCCAACTCGCGCATAGTGCAGGTGCCCGACTTGAGCTGCGGCAACACCGACTGACCGTCACACGGGTGACCGTCTGGCTGCAACCCGAACCAGTCGAGCAGCGTGGCTCCCACGTCGGCCGGCTGCGCCAAACCGGTGAGTCTCGGTCGCGGCGTTTGGTCGTCGCAAACGTGCAGCAGCCAGGGCAGGTGCAGCCGTTCGCCAAACAGCTCGCAACAATCGCCGCCAATCGAACCATGCTCGCCCAACGCAAAGCCGCGCGAGCCGAGCAGCATCACCAGCGTCTCGCGATCGGCCATGATCTCATCAATCGCGCAGCACAGCGCTCCGAGACAAGCGTCCGCCACCGCCATCTGCGCGGCGTACGCCGCGCGGTGAACTAACAGCACGTCGGGGTCGACGACGTCGCGCAGCGCGCCCGGCGGATCGAGAAACTCCGCGGCTGGCGGATCTTCTTCATCCAATATCTCGGCCCGCAGCGCGGAGGGTGCATCCCAGGGACCAAACAGCCCTCGCATGTGTACCCAACTGAGACTGCCCGCCCCGTCCGCCTGCCACAGTTCCAACTTCTCGACCGCGGCCGTACAGAAGTGCGCCATGGCCGTATCGGCAATTCGTTCGGCGGGCTGTTCGGCGGTGGGCTCCACAATCTCGACTTGCTCGAACTGGTTGAATTCTGGCTGCTGCGTCAGGCAGGGTTCGTCAGTGACCAAGCGCAACTCGACGCCGTCTTGCTTCAAAGTTTCGAGCACGGACGATTGGCCCGCCGGAATTTCCTGCCGCGCTGCGTGCGATCCCTGCCACACGCTGCGACAGAACCGGTCCAGGTGGGGCGAGTCGGCCAAGAACCATTCGACCACGGCCGAGCGACTGGCCAGGGTATCCAATTGCGGCGTGGGACTGGTCGTATTGCCATACGCCCCCAGAGCGCTAGCGCGGAGCCCATCGACCACCAGACAGATTGCATGCCGTCCGTTCATGCGAATACTATAACGGATCGAGAGGGGGATTGGGGAGAGTCAATGAGTCCTATCGAAGCGTGTCATTCCTCGGCGGACCTCGGAATGACAGATGTTCTTCACCCATTCGATCCCAGCCATTCCCTACAGACAAGCTGCGGAAAGAGCCAACCGTTGCGAAGATAGCGCCCGGCGAGCCGCGAGGGTTCGCTGGCCAAACGGTGGAACCATTCCAGACCGATTTGTTGCATCCAACGGGGCGAGCGGCTCTTTTCGCCGGCCAGAAAATCGATCGTTGCCCCGATGCACAGGGCCGCTTTTGCTTCCAGACGATGCGAGTAGCGGTCGACCCACAACTCCTGTTTCGGTGCGCCTAAGCCGATCAGTACCACGTCGGGCTGTGCGGTGGCCACTGCTTGCAAGATTCGCTCGTTCTCGGCTTCGTCGTGCTCAAAGCCGAGCGGTGGGGAGAGCGTGCCGACCACCCTCACGCCGGACCAGCGCCGGTGGATCTGCTTGGCCGCACGGTCGGCAACGCCGGGCGCTGCGCCCAGCAGGAACACGCGTAGCGGTGCGTCGGAAGTTTCGGCGGCGTCGAAGAGTGCCGGCACGAGGTCGCTGCCCGCCACTCGCTCGGGCAAGGCCCGGCGCAGCAATCGCGACGCGGCCACCACCGGCGCACCGTCGGCCAACACCAGGCTCGCTCCGTCGTAGGCTCGTCGCAGCGCCACGTTAGTTTGGTAGATCAAGGCATGGTCGACGTTGGGCGTCACGACATAGCGGCAACGCTCGCCGCGCGGCGTTCGACACCAATCGAGGACTGTTCCTACCGCCCGAGACATGTTGACGGCGTGGATCGTCATGCCGAACAGACGAACGGTTCCGGTCTCGCGAACGGAGGGAACGGCTCTGCGGGACGATAAATAGTTCTGCCCCTTTGGTTCCTTTTGTTCCGCACTGCACAGCAGCGAACTGCGTAGCCCCACGGCGGAGCCGGCCACGAGAAACAGTAGCCACTGTTCGCTGGGCAACAGCGAGAGATCGTGGAACATCCCGTTGGCGGCGTAAACGATCAGCACCGCCAGGGCGAACAATCCTTGGGCCCTTATCCATCGCTCTGTCGTGGCGTCGCGTGCCAATTGCCACGCGACTCTGCCCCACGCCACGAGCAGAGCGATGAATAAACTCAGGCCAATCAACCCGGTCTCGGTGAGCAGGCTGAGAAATGTGTTGTGATGATCGAGGTCGCGAATCGACTCCAGCTCGATCTGCTGGCTACGGTCGGCCAGATACGGAAGTTTTTGATCGAAGAATCGCCCGAAGCCGCAACCGGTGAGCGGATCGTCGGCGAACATGCGCATCGAGACGATGAAAAACGACTGCCGCTGGTAAACCGAATGGGTGGCCGATCCGTTGGCGTCCCGACGGTCGAGGTTAATTACTTTTCCCCCGACAAACACCGCGCCAAACAGCCCGACGACCGCCATGCCGGTCAGCAACACTGGTCGCCACGAGCGGGGTACGTGTAGCAGAGGAATCACCGCCAGCGTGGCGGCCAACGCCAGCCAGCTAGAACGCGTGTAGGTGAAGTACAGCCCGACGCACATCAGGCCCATCGTGCCCAGCAGGACAATTCGCCACCCGCGGCTCACGCGGGACCAGAGCAACCAAGTCGCCCAGAAACAGACGGCCAGAAAGACGCCAACGCTCACGGAATTCAACGCGGGACCCCGGGCTCGACCAAAATGGGGGCCGAGCGTCGTATCGGAAATGTATCTTGGAAAGACGGCCCACCACTGCCCGGCGACTTCGGCAATGCCGGTCGTCGCCAGATAGACACCGAAACAGGAAAAGCAAGCTAAGAAGATCTTCCAGTTTCGTTCGTTGAACTCGGCACAGCGAACCACCAGGTACAACGCGGCAGGCATCCAAAAGCAGGCGATGATCCGCCAAGTGGGGGAAATGCTCGACTCAAACCCGATGGCGGGCGAAGTGAACAGGTAGCTCAGCGTGACGTAGCCCACGAACATCGCCGCCAGCCAATCGGCGCCCGCCAGCGGGCGACGCTGGACGAGGCCCTGTCGCCACCGCCAAACGAGCAGCACGACCAAGCCGGCAACTAGCACTCGACCGACCGTGAGCGACACCGGCCCAAGTCCCAGCCGCCAAAAGTGGTTCGTCAGCGCGTAGCCCAGCAGCAGGCTCGCCACGCTACCCAAGACGAGCGATCCCCGCCAGGCGTAGACCAACGCCCAAACGGCGGCGGCGAGTGCGAAAATGATCAGTACGGCTGCCATAGTGACTTCTTCAACTGAGTGAGCCGAACGCGCTAGCGTCGGGTGAAGTAGTGAATAACCCGACTAGCGAGATCAGTGGGCGGCGGTCTCCGCAACGCCGTTGGACATCGACGTCTCGTACGGCGTGAATTTAACGCCCTGCGGAATACGGGTGGTTTCCTCTGTAGCCGGTTGAAAACTTCGCGACGTGGGAGAAGGCGTCACGGTCAGGAACGTCCAGCCCAGCCCCAGAATCAACCCGCCGATCGTGCCGACCAGCAACACGCTCGATCGACTGATGCCGATGGGATGGGTCCCCGCGTCGGGCCTGTCGAGGGTGGTCACCAAGCTGGCGCTGTGCGCGGCTACCTGCTCGGATTGTGCCGCAGAGAGATGCTTTCGAGCCTGATCAAGCACCTGACGACTGTTCTCCAGCGCGGCGACGCGGTTCGAGTATTCGGCCCGTCGTCGAGCCAAACCAGCCAACCGAACGTTAATCTTTTGCACTTGGTCTTTCAGGTCGATGTAACGGCTGCGACTGAGGTCAAGCTCGATCTGGACGCCGCGAATCGCCACATGCAGTTCGTCGTGGAGGTCGTGGCGGATCTGCTCGACTGCTTCATGGGCTGCTTGTACCTGGGGATGATCGACCGTGCGTGTGCCGCCCAGGCGGGCGGCTCGAAGTTGGGCTTCGATCAAACCGTCCTTCAGCCGGCTGAGGGTCGGTTGCGAGTCGAGCAAGCTGGAGGGCATGGCGACCAGTTGCTCGGGATCTTGCTGAGCCAATTTCAGCACGACCAACAATTGCTCGGCCTCGTGGACACTGTCGGCCGACGTGCGACTTTCGCTTTCCAGTTGAACGGCTTGTTGCCGCAGGTCGCTCTGTCCGCTGGTAGCCGCATGAAGCATTCGCAGTTCTCCCAAGTCGATACCAACCTGGGCTTCAAATTCGACGAGCAGCTCGGTCTGGACTTGCTGAGAGGCCGCAGAGAATTCGACCTGTTTTTCCAGTTCCGCGATCACGCTCTGCGCCTGGTTGTCACGAAGCCGACGCAACCGAACGTCGAGCTGCCGAGTCAATTCGCTCACCAATCGCTCAGCCCGGTCGCGATTCTTGTCTTTCACGCCCAAGTAAAACACCTCGGTCTTGCCGAACTCGGCGCCGTCGGGCGGGAGCATGCTGAGACGTTTTCGGAACGACTCGATATTCTCCGCGGTAGGCTCCTCGGCCGCTCCCGACTCGGCTTGGGCCACCGCCCGCAGCGTGTCCCCGATCACCTGACGACTTTTTACCAGTTCGAGGATCGTCTCTTGAAAAGTGCGCATCTGGTACAGATCGGCGAAATCGCCCGGCTGGCCCGTCCCGGAAGCGGTCACTTCATGGCGCACGACCAATGCCTGCGTCGCTTCCCAGTAGCGCGTCATCACCAGCGCATAGGCCGTGGCCAACACGGCACAGGCGAGGGTCGGGATCATCCAGCGTCGTCGGTGCTTGGCAAGCAAACGAACGCATTCGGTGGGGGTCAGTCCGGCAGAATTGGTCGAGCTCATGGTGGGTTCCTTCGAGCAGGTTGAGTAGGGCACAGGGCCTCGCGGCAAATCCATGGGGATCGCCGGCTGCGATGTTACGAGGCAAGTGGTGCGCCCAACTCGTGGCTGGGCGTCGTTACAACCGGCCACTTCGCGCCCCGGCCGAATAAAACAGCCTCGATGGCCCTCTTCGCAACTCTCCTCGGGCCGCAAGCCGCTGAATCGGCCCGTGGCAAAAAAGCAGCATGTTGCCCCTGCAAGACGCCTCCCTGCAACTTCAACGCGTCTTCAACTTCGTCGACCCCCCGAGCAGGGGCTGACCTATGCTTTACTGTCCTCTGCGCCCATCTCCCACCGCCAATGGAAGTGAACGCCATGTATGTCCAACTCATTGATCAGCAAGAGCAATTCGAACCGCTCGTCGGACGGTGGGACGAATTGGCCGGCGGGTGCGTGTTTCGTAGTTGGACCTGGCTCGGCACCTGGTGGCGCCACTACGGACCAAACGCCGAGCGGGCCGCAACGGCCAGCAGCAAGTTGCACGTGCTCGTCGTGTACGAAGGGGACAACTCGACCGACTGCCAAGCTCCGAATCAATCGCCGACTTGCAGCACGGCGACCGATCGGCTGGTTGCCATCCTGCCCTGCTACGTGGATTACAGCCTGGCGCGGGGCAAGGTATTACGGCTGTTGGGCGACGGCGAGGTCTGCAGCGATCATCTCGACTTGCTGGTGACCTCCACCAATGCGCCGCGAGCGGCCGAGGCGTTGGCCGACTACCTCTGCGAGCAATCGAGCGAGTGGGATCTGATCGATTTCCCCGCTCTGGACATCACGCAAGAAAACACAAAAATCGGCCGACTGATTGAGGCGCTCGCTGAGCGAGAATGCGACGTGAGCCAAACGCCCGATCAGAACTGTTGGTCAGTCGAACTGCCGGAAACTTGGAAAGAGTTTCTCTCGCTGCAGTCGAAGTCGCACCGTAAACAACTGCGACGCCTGGAGAAACGCGTACTCGACTCGCCGTCGGCCGTCTGGCATCAGGTGAAATTGATCGAAGAGTTTGATACGGCCTGGGCCATTTTCGTCGACTTACACCAACGGCGTCGCAAGAGCCTGGGCGAGCCGGGCTGTTTCGCCTCGCCGCGATGGGCTGCGTTTCACGAGGACGTCGCCCGCCGGTTGCTTACCGAAGGTCGGCTGCGGATGAGTTGGCTAGAACTCGACGGCGAGCCGGTTGCCGCGGAGTACCATTTCGCCGGCGGCCGCACTACCTACGTCTACCAGGGCGGGCTCGACCTCGATCGGCTGGAAGACGAGCCCGGTCGGCTCTCGATGATCCGCACCGTGCAACACGCCATCACCGAAGGACACCGCAAGTTCGACCTGCTTCGCGGCGACGAACCGTACAAGCCCCACTGGCGTGCCACGCCGAAAGAAACTTTCCACGTACAGGTAATTCCCAGCCGGGCGAGTGCCAGGTGGCGCTACCAGGCTTGGAGTTCCGTGCGGGGCGCCGCCCGTTGGGTCGGTCAAGTCACCCACCTGTTTAGTTAGCGATTACGCAAGGACCGTGCCAATGTTTCTCGATGCCTGCAAAGCACCCATGTTGGACCTGTACTATCTGGCGACGTTGCCCCAACGGCGACAGTCGACCGCTCAGTTGCAGAAAGAGCAGAAGACGCCCGTGATGGCGCTGTTCTACCACCGTGTGGCCGATGCACAACCGAACGACTGGACGATCTCCACCGAGCGATTTCGCCGGCAGATCTCCTGGGTGAAGGAGCGCTACGACATCGTCACTCTGGAAGAGGCCCAGCTTCGCATCGGCACCGAAGAGAACGAACGACCCACGGTCTGCATCACTTTCGACGACGGTTACGCCGACAACTGCAAGACCGCCGTGCCTTGGTTGCTGGAGCAAGAAATTCCGTTCACCTATTTTGTCACCAGCAACCACGTTCAATCGGGCGAACCGTTTGCCCACGACGTGGCGGCCGGTCAGCCTCTGACGCCGAACACAGTCGAGCAAATTCGCGACATGGCCTCGGCAGGCGTGGAGATCGGCGCCCACACTCGCACACACACCGACCTGGGGCAGTTGGATGACGAGCAGACGCTCTTCGACGAGATCGTCGGCTCGAAGCGCGACCTTGAGGGTCTGCTGGATCGACCGGTGCGTTACTTTGCCTTTCCCTTCGGATTGCCAGAGAACATGTCAACCGCCGCGTTTCGCATCGCGTTTCAGGCCGGGCTGTGGGGCGTCTGCTCGGCTTACGGCGGCTACAACCTGCCGGGAGACGACCCGTTCCACCTGCAGCGAATCCACGGCGACCCGCAATGGGCCCGATTTCGCAATTGGCTCACCGTCGATCCCCGCAAGCTTCGGCAGACCAAGCAGTTTGACCCGGGGGATTATCGGATCTGTTTCTAGCGTTGGTGCGAAACCGCAAGCGGAGACAGCGCACCATACCCATGTCAAACTCTGAACCATCCAAAACGATCACAGCTAACTCGCGGCTGCGGACCGACACGCTGGCCTCCAGCGTGCTGCTGCTGATGGTTGCGACGGTGCTGCAACGCTCGGTCGGCTTCGGTCGTGGGGTGCTGTTTTGCCGTTGGCTGTCGCCAGAGACGCTGGGGCAGTGGGAGATGGCTTACAGCTTCCTGCTGCTGGCGGCGCCGTTGGCCGTGTTGGGCGTCCCCGGTTCGTTTGGTCGCTACCTGGAACATTACCGGCAACGGGGCCATCTGCAGACGTTCCTGCGCCGCACCGCGATTTGGACCACTCTCTGGAGCACCGCCGCAGTGCTGGCGATCTTCCTGTTCGCACCCTGGTTTTCGCAACTCATGTTCGGCGCTGCCGACAGAGTGCCCCTGGTGCGGGGCATCGCGTTTTGCCTGGTGGCGGTGATCCTGCATCACACTCTCACTTCGCTGCTAACCGCGTTGCGATTGTTTCGCGTCGTGACGGCAGCGAACTTTGCGCAAAGCTTGCTCTTCGCCGTCGTGGCGTTGGCGTTGCTACTCACCAGCGCCGGTGTGGCGAGCATTCTCATCGGCTACAGCGTCGCCTGTTTGGTGGCCTCGGTGGGCGCCATCGCGTGGGTCTGGCCGGCGCTGCGCGAGGTGGAACATCCCACCGAACGGATGCCGCAAGTCGAATTCTGGCCGCGACTGCTGCGGTTCGCCTTTTTCGTCTGGGTGACTAATCTGCTCTCACACCTGTTCGGGGTGGTCGACCGCTACATGCTGGTACACCACGCCGGCATGGCGTCGGCCGAGGCACTCGACCAAGTGGGCCACTATCACAGCAGCCGCATCGTGCCGCTGCTGATGGTTTCGTTCGCCGTCTTGCTAAGCGGGTTGGTGATGCCCCACCTGAGTCACGACTGGGAAGCCGGGCGTCGCGCCGAAGTCGGCCGACGCACCAACCTGTTCGTGAAGCTAACCGGCCTGGGAATGTTCGGCTTCGGCGTGTGCGTGCTGCTGTTCGCACCGTTGCTATTCGATGTTGTGCTCCAGGGAAGATACTCCGACGGACTGTCGGTGCTGCCATGGACGCTCATTGGCTGCACGTGGTACGGCGTTTTTCTGGTGGCGCAGAATTACCTGTGGTGTGCCGAGCATGCTCGACTCGCCGCAACGCCCTTGGCCGTGGGATTGGGTGTGAACATCGGGCTGAATCTGTTGCTCCTGCCGCTGTGGGGACTGTACGGGGCGGTGGTCGCCACGGCCATTTCCGCCGCGATCTGCCTAGCCATTATTCTGTTGCTGAGCCAACGACATGGGATGCCGCTCGACCGCGGTACGTGGCTGATTGCCGCCGCACCGCTGGCGCTGAGCAACGGCACTCCCACTGCGGCGGCAACGCTGGGCGTGTTGGTCGTCGCCGCACTCGGCACGAACCTGATCCTCACCGCCGAAGAACGAACACAACTGCGCACGCTGCTGATCGCCTATCTCGCCAAGCTGAAACCGTTGCTGCGTCGGAAGGCAACTTCCACTGCCGGAGCGTAACCCTAGGGGCCCCATGAACAACACTCAATCCACCACTCGCGACCGACGCCTCCGCGTAATGTTTCTCACGACGAGCATGCCGATCGGCGGCGCCGAAATCCTGCTGATGAGCCTGGTGCGAGGCCTCGATCGAGCTCGCTTCGCTCCGGAGGTCGCCTGTCTGAAAGAGCGCGGACCGCTCGGCGAAGAGCTTGCGGCCGAGGTGCCCGTTTACTGCCAGTTGCTCCGGCACAAATTCGACCTGCGCGTGCTGTCGCGGCTGTGGCGACTGTTGCGTTCGAGGAAAATCGATGCGGTGGTTACGGTCGGCGCGGGGGACAAAATGTTTTGGGGCCGACTGGCGGCGCGACTGGCCGGGGTGCCGGTGGTTGTTTCGGCTTTGCACAGCACGGGTTGGCCCGACTCGGTGGGGCGACTCAATCGACTGCTGACCCCGCTGACCGACGGCTTCATCGGCGTTGCCGACGCCCATGCCGAGCACCTGGTCGCTCACGAGCGCTTTCCACGAGAGAAGGTACATACCATCTACAACGGCGTCGACACCGAGCAGTTCGCCCCGCGCGACGGCTTGGCGATTCGCAACGAGTTGGGACTGCCGCCCTCTGCGCCGGTGGTGGGCATCCTGGCCGCGCTGCGGCCGGAGAAGAACCACGAATTGTTTCTCGCCGGGGCTGCCGCGATTCAGGCCGAGCTGCCCGAGGCGCATTTCCTCATCATCGGCGATGGCCCACAACGCTCGAAAGTCGAACAACTGGCCGCGACACTCGGCATCGCCGAGCGGACGCACCTGCTCGGTTCGCGCAGCGACGTGCCGGCACTGCTGGGCGCGATCGACGTGTTGGCCCTCACTTCGCACAACGAGGCAAGCCCCGTTTCGATTCTCGAAGCCCTGAGCTGCGGCGTGCCGGTCGTGGCGGCCGAGGTCGGCTCGGTGCCGGAGACCATCGAGCACGGCCAGACGGGCATGCTTTTCAAGGCGGGCGACGTCGATGGCTACGTCGCGGCAATGCTGCAACTGCTGAAAGACCAGTCGCTCCGCGAACAGTTGGGCGCACGTGGTCGCCAGCGGGTTGTCGACGAACGTTCGCTGACAGCGATGGTCGGCGGCTACGAATCGCTCCTGGGGCAACTTTTCGATGCCAAATGGCAAGCTCGCCACCCCGAGACTCGCCGCCGGGCTTGGCCAGATTCCTCGGCAGACCTCGGAATGACCTGATACAACCCGGTCCAGACTGAGCCGTAGGCGCTTGCCTCGGGTATTTGGCGATTCACCCGACGCTAGCGCGTACGGCTCACATTGAACTCGGAATGACCTAGTCCACGAAGTGCCGAGAATCCAGCCTCAAACGAACGTCTCTTCCGCACGCCCGCTGGGGTGGATACCATGGAAGCAGGGAGAGGGAGCCATCGGGCGGCGGTTTTTCTTGTCCCCCGCGCACGTCGCCAGCCTGGGCGCGCCGATTGCCGCTCACCCGCCAACTCCCTCGCCAGACGCTTCGCCCCGTTGCGACACCGATTTCGATGCCACCCAGATTGCATGATCACCGAGACGCTACTAACCTGGACCGCGCGATTCATTAGCGGCGTGAGCGTGCGTTGGGTCGAATCCCAACCCGACACCTGCCAACGGGTCTACTTTGCCAACCATACGAGCCACTTGGACGTCGTGCTGGTCTGGTCGGCCCTGCCGACCGAAATGCGCCGCCTCACTCGCCCGATCGCCGCGAAGGACTATTGGGACAGCGGACCGATTCGTCGCCACGTGGCGAGCGTGTTCAACGCGATGTTGATCGATCGCAAGGAAATCAAGGTGCATCAGAGCCCGGTCGACATGATGCTCAAGGAGATTGGCACTACCCATTCGCTGATTTTGTTCCCCGAGGGGGGCCGCAGCAAGGGAGAAGGGATCGGCGAATTCAAGAGCGGACTGTATTATCTCAGCAAGAAGCGCCCCGAGCTGGAACTGATTCCCGTTTACATCAACAATATGAATCGCATCTTACCGAGAGGCGAGGTGCTGCCCGTGCCGCTGCTGTCGTCGCTCACCTTCGGCCCGCCGATCTGGCTCGAATCGGGCGAGCCGAAAATGGAGTTCCTCTCCCGCGCCCGTGAAGCTGTCGTCAACCTCAAGGATCGCTGAACATGATCTCGGAGATCAGAGACTGGGCCCTGCTGGTAACCGTGCTGGCGCTGTTGGCGACGGCGACGTTGGTTGGCCAATGGCTGACGCGGCAGACGACGTTGGGAATCGACGAGCAGTCGGTCAAGTCCTTCAACCGGCGCGTACAGGCGTGGTGGGCCTCGAGCGTGTTGATGGGTGTGGCGTTTTTCTTTCCCACGCTAACGGTCTTCCTGTTCGGGCTGCTTTCTTTTTGGGCGCTGAGGGAATTCATCACGCTCACCCCCACGCGGATGGGCGACCACCGCGCACTGTTCTGGGTCTTCTTCTTTTTTACGCCCATGCAGTTCGTGTTGGTGGCCTGCGAGAACTATCCCTTCTACAGCATTCTCATTCCGGTCTATGCCTTTCTGTTCATCGCCGCGCGGGTGGCCGTTTCCGGCGACGTGACGCGATTTCTCGAGCGGGTTGCCAAGATTCAGTTCGGACTGTTGGTGTGCGTCTATTGCCTGAGCTTCGCGCCGGCTCTGATGTACCTCAAGTGCCAAGGAGTTGCCGAGGAAGACACCGCGGCCGGGGCGCGGATGCTGCTGTTCTTTGTCACGATCGTGCTCTTCAGCGAGCTGCTGCAGTTCATCTGCGGGCGGCTTTTCGGCAAACACGTGATCGCCGAGTCGATTGACACGATGCGCACCTGGGAAGGCGTGCTCGCCGGCGGAGCCGCCACGGCGGTGGCTGGGATCATGCTCTACTGGGCCACGCCGTTTCCCCATTGGTGGCAAGCCGGCGCGATGTCGGTGTTGATCGCCCTGATGGCGTCGGCCGGGGCGCTCACCATGGCAGCCATCAAACGCGACCGAGGCGAAGTCGGCTCCGACACGCTGACCGAAAACCACGGCGGCGTGCTCCGCCGCATCGACGCCCTCTGTTTTGCCGCCCCCGTGTTCTACCACGTCACGAACTACTTCTTCGGCGTGGGCGGCCCGTAGCAGCGTGGCACGGCAGAGAGGTTCACCGGGGACCAGTTAAATCACGATCGGTTTGCCCAGCGCCCGCCGCGCCGGCACAAACTGTCCCGCGTGCATCAGCCCGTGCGTGGCGATTAGCACAAAGATGTGCCCCACCGTTGGAAACATCTCGCGAAACTTCTCGGGGCTCGGTCGGTCCAACTCGCTTTCGTCAATCTTCTCCAAAGCTGCCAGCGAAGCGGCCCGCACCTGCTCCATTAAGTCCAGATACTCCTGCTTGCTACAGAACCTCGTCGGATCGTCCACCCCGGTTGTTTCTTTGCTGTGCTTCTCATCAAAACCTTCGGGCAGCTTCGCCGCGGCGCCCGGCACAATCGAATCGAGCATACTGCACTCCGATGAAATCAGGTGCCCCAACTGCCAGGCCAGGTGGTTACATCCCGGACCAGGACGTTGCATCAATTCGGCATCGCTCAGATCGCCAACATAACTCTTGAGAACCATGGCACTCATGTCAGCTGTGCCGCGAAGGGCGTCTTTCGTATTCATCGGATTCTCCTCAGTTCAGGGTGGTAAGGTCTCACATTCCCCAACCGGCGATCAGACTAACATATTCCGACCCGCGATGCACGGAGAAGCTCTCTGAGTCACCGCGCCTAATCGTGAGACGCACGATTAGGCAAGGGCAAGCTGACGATGCCCGAAAGGATTAGTCCACATGCCGTTAGCAAGAAAGTGGCGTTCAGTCCCCATCGGGTGACGCCGAATTCGGCCAGCCGAGGCCCCACCATCGCCACCGCCCAAGCGCCGCCCATCATCAGACTCGATGCCAAGTTCGCCCGATGGGGCAGCAACCGTTGAGCCAGGGCGATGGTCACCGGGATCATCGCGGCAAAACCGATGCCCGCCAACATGGCAGAGACGAAACCCAGTTCCAGTGGTGCATAGGGAAACACGCCGATTGCCGGTGCGCACAGAATCGGCACCCACACCATGGGCCATTTCTCTCGCCCTACGCGCACCAAGAAACCGGCCGTCAATCCACCGACCGCCATGCCCAAGATGGTCGCTGCGTTCAGATCGCCCACCTTCGGTGCGGAAAACCGGGCCACCTGTTCGGCCGACCAGTCGCCATGCTCAACAGCAACCGCTGCCTGAACTCAACGGACGTAGAGATACAGCAGGGCCATGTTCACACTGAATCGCAAACACGCAGCGATGTAGAGCAGACCCACCATCATCCAACTGGCTCGGCGTGCATTTGGCACTGGAAGGCTTGCCGACGAGTCTTCCGGAGGAGCAATCTGGACGAAGCTGCGCACTGTAAAGACGATCAGCGCCGCTGTCGGAATGATGGTCAGTGGCAGATAACGAAAGCCTTGGGGTATGGAGAGTACCCGCGGCCAAAGAAACGCGCCCGTGACGTGACCGATCATGCCAGCCACGAAAAACAAGCTCAACGAAGTGTTGCGATTGTGGGAGCGCAAGTGCCCGATCGTGGTGGCCCCCACGGGATGGAACATGCCGATACCGATCATCCCTAACGCCAACAGCATTGCCAGCGACGTCACGCCCTGGGCAAGTCCCAGCGTGCCGATACCCAGGGATGCCAGAGCAACACCCAGGATGCCCAGACGACGTGTGTTACGCCGATCGCTCACGACAGCACAAATCGGCTGTGCCAACCCCGAGCAAAGCGACCCCAATCCCAATAACCAAGCCGACTGTTGGGCGGTCATTCCTACGCGAACTTCCAACAACCCCAGAGACGCCGGTACCAATGCCGAAAAAGCGTCGACGACCGCATGACACAGCAGCACGGCCACAAATGCGGCCCCAGCGACCCGCGCTGGCGGCAATTTCTTCTCCAACGCAGGCGACGCTTCCTGGCTCGTGGGACGGTGGGTTCTTCTGTGGGCGTGGGCGCAAACGGTCCAGTATAACGCCAGGACGACCCACCATCAGCCCAGGTTCGCGCCAAAGAATGTTGCCCACGCAAGCGCAATGTCTCACCGCTTGCGGTTTCGCACCTTAACCAGACTCAGAAGCTCTAGCGCCGAAAAGTCCCCGTCTCGCGAGAGGCGTCATACACGCTTTCTGAGCGTGCATCCTCGCTCGGCCATTCTTGCGGCGCGCTGGGAGTAGGAGTGACTTTCGAACTCGCCGCAACGGCATAGACCGAACCGGCCCCCGGATCCTGGCCGCGTACCGTCGGCTTTGAGATCGGTCGCAGTGGAGCGGTGTGCGAGGCGACCAACACGTTGTCGCCCGATGGTTGCAAATCCGGTCGACCCTGGCGGATCCAATCCATCCACGAGTTCTGCAATGCCAGCAAGTGGCGATGGCCGTAGTGCTGCTGCACGGCTCGCTGCCAATTGTTGTCTTCCAGGCCGTCGGCCAAGAACGCCAGGAACTCGCGTTTGCCGTGCTGAGAAATCAAAAATTTGGCGAGCGAATGTCCCTGGGAATACAGCGGCATCACCTCTTCCGGGTATTCGGTCATCTTGAACATGTCGTCGAAAGGAATTCCCTTGCGGGTTCTCAAGAACGTAATCAGCATCGTCTCCTGCTTGGAGATTTCGCTTTGGTGTTCGACCGTGGTACACGCACCTTCGTCGGCCCAACGGGGCAGCGGCTGACGAAAGTGGCTGGCGAAAATCGTGTGCATCACCTCGTGCGGCACCACCGAATCGAGAATCCGCTCGCGGGAACCCTGGATGTTCATTCGCCAGCCGAATACCTCGCCCTGATCGAACACGAAGCTCGTCGCCCCGCCGGCTCCCATTTGGGGCGAAACCTGCGCCTTGATGGGGCAGGGACGCGACCAATTCGGCAGCTCCCGGCCCAGCCATTCGACGGCCAATTCGCGCCGCCAGTGCTCGGCCGTGTCGCAAATCTCTTTGGCCAACTGCGGGTTGGGCGCGGCAACGGTAAAATTGGCAGTCTGATAGCCGGCTGCCTGAAGCGAAGTGCTGAAGAGTGCCGTGAGAACCAGCGCGGCACTAGCGCGGTGAAGTCGAGCTTCCATGCTCTGAACCTTTTCCGTTGAAGGACGAATCCGTGTCCTGACGCGCGGCAGCAGTCCTTGCGGGCCGCGCGTTCCTGGGCGCCATGCGAAGCAAACGCCGGGCCAATTTGGCCCAGCTCGATGGCAAGGCTTGCCGACGAGCCATTCTTCCTAGAACTTCTGTCGGCTGAGCGGGGGCTGCCAGCGAGCGGTTGTCTCCGACGTGGGTTGCAGAATTTACCAACCGAAGTACAAAATCACCTAGAGCGATTTGACGCTAGCAGGCCTTGCGTGCTAGCAGTTGCCGCTACTGGGCTGCTTTGATGCGATCAAGCAACCGGCCAGGGGAACCCATCACGTTGTAGCCGCCGTCGAGGTGCATGATTTCGCCGGTGATGCCCGAGGACATGTCGGAAAGCAAAAACGCGCCGCTCTTGCCGGCTTCGTCGTGCGTGATATTTCTCCCCAGCGGGGCGATCGCTTCGTACAGGCCGAGCATCTCCTCGACGCCCGCTCCACGACCGGAGATCGTTTGCAACGGGCCGGCGCTGAGGGCATTCACGCGAATTCCCCGCGGGCCGAGATCGAATGCCAAGTACTTGACGATCGAATCGAGCGCCGCCTTGCAGACGCCCATCACGTTGTACCCCGGCACTGCCTTCTCGCCGCCGTAGTAAGTGAGCGCCAGCACGCTGGCTCCGTCGCTGAGCACCGGCTGTGCCGCGTTTGACAGGGCGATGAAGCTGTAGGCGCTGATTTCCATCGCCAGCTTGAAACCGTCGCGGCTGGTTGCGATTGTGTCGCCTTTCAGATCTTCGGGCAGCGCGAACGCGATCGAGTGCAACAGAAAATCGATCTGGCCCAATTCGTCGCGCGAACGGTTCATCACCTCAGAGATGTGCTCGTCCTTGGTGATGTCCATCGGTTGCAGGAATTTTGCCCGGGGGTTGCCGTCGGTGAGCTTTGTGAGCCGGTTGAGATTCTTTTGCCGGGCGTCGTCCGGCTTGTCGGGCATGTAGGAAAAGCCGCACTCGCCCCCTTCGTCCATGATCCGCTCGGCGATCGCCCAGGCGATCGATTGCTTGTTGAAGACCCCGGTGATCAGTCCTTTTTTCCCGTCAAACATTCCCATTGCAAACTCCTGAAACCTGGATACTTCAGCCCTAAACAGAGCCTCGCAACATAACACCCCAAGTGGCGATTCCGGAAGGGTCTCCTGCGGATCCCCTCCCGTCTCGGGACGTAATCCACAGTGTAGGAGGCGTCTCCGACGGCGAACTGAGCCCACATTCCGCGACGATCGCCGTCGGAGACGCCTCCTACAGGAACTGCCGCCCTCCCAAAATGAGTCGTTTTGGCCCCATATTACTGTTGCCTTTCCGATGTCACTATGGTACAATGAATGACATCATATCGATATGCAAAGGCGTATTTCTGCTCCAATTGAATACACATTCGACCGAGATCCAATCATGCCCGAAACGGCTACCTGGCAAAACTTCCTGCAGTTTCTCCTCTCCAGTGCGGGGCAATGTGAGCAGGACACCGAGTTTCTGGAGCTGATTCTGCCCGAAGCTCGCGGGTACTTGGGAGCCGAGGCAGCGGCTGTGGCGAGGGCGACACCGCCCGATTGGCTGATCGTCGGCTGCAGCGGCTGTCTGCCGAAAAATGTTCCCACCACCCTGGCGGCCACGGCCTTGGACCAAGGCAATCTGCAGGAGCAGGACGACTGGTCGGCCGTGCCGTTGTCGGAAAAGCACGCCCTCATCGTGCGAGGCCCAGTTTCTGCCGATGAACTGGTTCGACTGCAAGCCGCCCTCGCCGAGGCCTTCTCGAATGTGCAGACGCAGCAGCAACGCGCGCGGCGGATTCGTCGGCTGGAGCGAATCATCGAAATCACCCATGCCTGGAGTCAGACCAACTGCATGGAGGCCCTGCTGCAGGCCATGGCCGAGACGGCAACCGAGCTATTGGCCGCCGATCGGGCGAGCCTTTTCCTTTGGGACAAAGCCAACAAGACGCTCGTCGGTCGGCCCGCGTTGGGGCTCGAGGACGATGAGCTGCGGATCCCCGACGACACCGGCATCGTCGGCCAGGTAATCCAGACGGGCGAGCCTCGCCGCGTCGGCGGCGGACTCGACGAAGACCAAATCTCGCGCGCCATCGACAAGGAAACTGGCTACCACACCAAGACCTTGCTCTGCGTACCGCTCTGTTCGCCCTCCGGCAAACTGCTGGGCGCTTTTGAAGTACTCAACAAACGGGACGGTCGGTTCACCGAAGAGGACGAGCGGGGCCTGTTGGAGTTGGCCTCCCATGCCGCGGTGGCGTTAGAAAACACCAAGCAGGTCGAAGAACTGCTCAGCAAGCAACAACTGCTGATCGAGGAGGCCGCGGAAGGCCTGCAGATGATTGGCAACAGCCCGGCGATCGAAGCGGTGCGCTCCACCACCCGCCGAATTGCCGACACCGATCTGGCGATTCTCATCCTGGGCGAAAACGGCACCGGCAAAGAGGTGGTTGCCCGCTCGCTCCACTATCTCAGCCGCCGCCGGGACCAGCCGTTCATTGCGGTCAACTGCGCGGCGCTGAGCGAAACTCTGCTGGAAAGCGAACTGTTCGGCCATGAGAAGGGAGCATTTACCGACGCCCACCAGGCGCGTGCCGGCAAGTTCGAGTTAGCCTCTGGCGGCACGCTGTTTCTCGACGAGATCGGCGACATGAGCCCCGGCGGGCAGGCCAAGCTGCTGCGCGTGCTGGAAGAAAAAACGGTCGTGCGGGTGGGCGGTTCGCAAACCATCCACACCGAAGTACGCATCGTGGCCGCCACCAACCAAGACCTGGCCAAAATGGTCCGCGAGAAAAAGTTCCGCGAAGATCTTTTCTTCCGGCTCAACGTGGTAAGCCTCGAACTGCCGCCGCTGCGCGAACGGGGCGACGACATCCTCTTGCTGGCAGAACATTTTCTGGGAACCTTCTGCCGGAACATGGGGCGCGCGACGCCCAAGTTCTCAGCCGTGGCCGGCAAGCAGTTGCTTTCGCATGCCTGGCCGGGGAACGTCCGCGAGCTGCGCAACCTCATGGAACGGCTGGCCTATCTCTCCACCGGCGAACGGATCGAAGCCGAGGATCTGGCATTCATCGACACCGGCGCAGAACCGAGCTGCCTGGAGGGCGCTTGCACGCTCAGCGAGGCCACCAAGGAGTTCCAACAACGCTACATCCGCCAGATGATAGAACTGGCGAAAGGCAACATGAGCCAAACGGCCAAGCGTCTGGGCCTACACCGCTCGAACCTCTACCGAAAAATGCGCCAACTCGACATGGGCGTCAGCGAGGAGGACGACGACCTGCAAGAAGAGTAAGATAGAGGACAGTGTGGCTCCGTAGAAAACTCTGGTAGGAGGCCTCTCCGAGGGCGATAACCGTGTTGATTTCACGACACGGTCGCCGTCGGAGACGCCTCCTACAGTGAGATGAAAGTGTCAGGCATCCGCGAACAACGTGAAAGGCTCGTCGACCTACTCAGGGAGGAGGGCATCGTCGATGGCAGGGTGTTGGACGCGATTGGACGCGTTCCGCGTGAGGAGTTCGTTCCCGAGCGCCGGCGCGACTCGGCATATCGCAATTCTCCCCTGCCGATCGGTTGCGGCCAGACGATCTCCCAACCGCTGATCGTGGCCGTGATGGTCGAAGCCCTGCGCATTCAACCGCACCACCGCGTGTTGGAGATCGGCACGGGGCTGGGATACGCCGCCGCCGTCCTGGCGGAACTCGCCGAGGAGGTGTTCACCGTCGAGCGACACGAAAGCTTGGCCGCCGCCGCGACCGAGCGATTGCGACGGCTGAACTACACCCACGTTCACGTGCGGCACGGCGACGGCACACAGGGCTGGGCCGAGCACGGACCGTACGACGGCATCGTCGTCGCGGCGGCCAGCCCCGACATCCCGCCGCCGCTCTTGGAGCAACTCCGCATCGGCGGACGTCTGCTCATCCCCTATCAGTCCACCTTCTACGATCAGCAACTGCTCCGCTTGACTCGCGTGGGCGAGAGCAAGTTCGATCGCACGAGTCTGGGCGGCGTCCAGTTCGTGCCGCTGGTCTCGCCGTAGAAAAACCGAGAACCAGAGGTCTCATCGCTTCAAACTTTTCCGAAAACGACTAGAAGCAGGAAAGTTCCGAAGTACGGCGGTCGATGTGACCTCACGCAGTTAAATCACTCCCCACGGATCGCATAGTAACAGCCTTCATCGCCAGTGGTGGTTGATGGCGATGATCTTCTCACGGATTTGTTTCGGGGCTCGATCGCGAAGTGCAGCACGTCGATTGTCATTGATACCACCAAGTGCAAAGTCTTCAATGAATGAGATTTCTAGAGCATTCTCTAGCGAAGAATCTGCCACAGGTAAGACCTCGTTAACAAATGCGAGGTATTTCTGGAAATTCCACATTTGTCCACTATCCATGGCATTCTCAACACAGTCACGGAATGCAGCGACTTCGAGGTGGATTAGAACAGCATCACTCTCGTCAAACGTCGCCGTGACTTCCGTCGCCGTGACTTCGGGAAATCTCTGTCTCAGCATCAATAAGAACTGTTTCCTCCCAATTTGGTCTTTACGAGACATGTTAGTAGCGATCCTATGTGAAAGGGGCCATTACGGCCACGATAACCGGTCTGGCGGTCGATGTGCCCGCAAGCAGCGTAGGGTAGCTGAGACAAGTCAAGGTTTAGGACGACCCGTTAGCCAGTATCATAGTGTTTCTCTATTAACTCAATCTGAACGTGAGGTTCGACATACACGCGGACACCGTGGGTGAGTACGGGAGGAATGCCCATGTTGGTGACAGGATGGTCGGGCTTGCCCGCCTCAAAGCAACACCTAAACGAAGCGTCCTTGGTGATTTGAGCGTGCGAACAGAAATCTCGACGGATTGTTATCAAAGGTTCGTCCCAAGTAGCACGGAAGAGGTCGACGTACACCGTACCTTCGTACTCAATAAGAGTCACTACGACACGAATGTCGTCCTGCACGCTTGAGAAGGTGTGTGAATGTGCGGTTTCGTCAAATTCGCATAGCGAATTGAAGAAATCGATAAAATCGGGCTCGTTCCACTGAAGCAAAATGTAGCCGCCTAACAATCAATCTCGGTTGCCCGCCACCCGTTGTGGCGGTTCTCAGACGAAGTATAGCCGTTGCAGACCGCAGCCGCCAACTGCGGGCGGTGTGACACACCTCCGTCTCGAACCGAAATTGCCAAGATGCGGCGGTGTAATTGCCCGCTGGACGAAACGGACGTTAGCTAAGTTCCGTGGCGTGACACGCCGCCGCACGAAACGGGAGTCCGCAAAATCATTCGTTGGCCCCCATCTCCGCAGTTTAACGGTACCACAATGTGCGTAACTTCCGTCGAGCCGTAGCTCAGCCGTAAGACTACGCCGTGCGGAGGGCTTGCTCGACTTGGCGGATCGCCTCTTCGACGTGGCAGGGGCGGTCGGCGACGCTGATTTCGCCGCCATTAGAAACCAGGCCCTCGATCTTGCGTTGGGCAGAGATGACCGTCGAGTGGCTGCGGCGGCCGAAATACTCGCCGATTTCGCCCAACGCGGATCGGGTGTACTTGCGCGCAAGCCACATCGCCAACATTCGCGGTTCGGCAACGCTGCGCGACTTTCGCTGACTCTTGAGACTGCCCGCCTCGACGCCGAACACCTGGCAAACGGCCCGTTGGATGTCCGCCAGCCGCACGGCAGGCGTGTTTTGCTGGACGAACTCGGTCATGGTCGCGCGGGCCAGGCTGGCGGTCACCGGTTGGCCGTGGGCTTGGCTGGTGGCGACCAGGCGGTTGATCGCCCCCTGCAACTGTCGGGCGCTGCCGGCGATCTGCGTGGCGATGATTGCCACGATCTCTTCGTCGACCTGTTTGTCGCCGGCGATTTTCAGTCGAGAAGCAAACTGCCGCACCAGACCGACGCGAGTCGCATAGTCGGGCGGCAACAGGGGAATCGCCAACCCGCCCGAGATGCGCGAAACCAGTTCGTCGCTGGCTGATTGTAGATCGCCCGGGCTGCGGTCGCAGGTGAGCACCACCTGCCGGCCCCGTTCGTGGAGCGTGTCGATCGTGTAAAGCAATTCGTCGAGGGTCGCCTTCTTGCCCATCAGAAACTGGATGTCGTCGACCAACAGCACGTCGATCGAGCGATATTTGTGGCGGAAGCCGGGCAAGGTGCGGCGATCGAGCGCCCCGAGGAATTCGGCAGTGAATTGCTCGGCGGTGAGCCGCAGGGCGCGGATTCGCGAATCTGTGCGCCGCAGTTGGTGCAGAATCGAATACTGCAGATGGGTTTTGCCGACGCCGGGCGGGCCGAACAACAGCAGCGGACCGTAGTGGCCCAACTGCCCGGCGACCGACTGGGCCGTGCGGAAGGCCAGCTCGTTGCCGCTGCCCACCACGAAGTTGTCGAAGACCGAAACATGCCGCGGCGACCGTGGCGACTGCCGTTCGCCGTTGGCACTATCCGCCGCCGGCCGGCGTCTCGTCTTCGCATCGCTGGAGGTCGCAGACATGGGGCGCGGTGCTTCCGGTTGGACCGTTTCGACGGGGGTGGCGCTTTCGGCTGTGTGCTCGGCGGAAGAAGGAGCCGAGTCGGCCGGAGCGACGTGGTACTCGATCGCCAACTGCTCGCCCCACACCTGCAGACAACTGCTCTTGAGGGTATCATGCAACCGGCGACGCAACCACTGTAGCTGAAACTGCGAGGGGCTGCCCACCCGCAAAGTGCCAGAGACGCATTCTAGCGAGGTATGCGACCCCACCAAGAGCTCAAACCGCTGGTTTCCCAGCCGGCAGGTGAGCTCAGCGCGCAATGCGGACAGCCTGTCCATACCTTCCATGACGACTTCCTGAGTGCTCCATTCCGTGCGACGCCACCGCCCACCCGGCAGACACGCGAAGGGTGCGGCGGGCCGGCAACCTTCCCGGTCGCCCGACTTGCCGCGAGGGCGGTCTGCATAGCTTGTGTCACGCGGAAAAAATCAACAAAACCCAAGGGCCCCGCTGATGATGCCCAAAATTCAATGGCCACAGCTTTCGCTGTCGAGGGGCGATTCTACGAACGCTAGCACGGGGAAGCTACCCCTTGACTTGCCCACAAGACGTGTCCCGCGCACAAATCTCGACATACTGCGGGAAACTCAAAGCACGCGAGAACAAATCGTTCTGAAAATAATCTGCCGGCATCGCCGGGCGGTGTGGATAAACTGTTTTGCCCTGGCGGCGGGGCATGAAATGGTCGTAAGAGGCCGGAAAACATCGTAAATCGTGGGCTGTTAAAATATGTTGAGTCGCCGCGGAGCATTCGACTACTGCATCTTGTGGTTACTGAACGCTCGTCTACGGTGGCGTCGTTTCTTGTTGGTTCAACCGCGCGTAAACGGTGCGGCGGTCCCAACCGACAAAACCGGCCTCGCGATACATGGCCAGAGCAGGCGCGTTGGTCTGGTCGACCGCCAGCACAAGCCGACCGGCGCCGCCCGCGGCCGCCTGGGCCAGGGCGAAGCTCACGATCTGTGCCCCAAACTCGTTGCCGCGCGCCGCCGGCACAACTCCCATGTACACCAGTTCCCAGGTCTCGCCGCCCGGATGTGCGTTAAGAATCAACACGCCGACGTCCCCGCCGGCCTGCTGGACGAAAAACCAACGGTCGGCCGAAAACTCGCCCTGCGCTGCGTAGCCCGCCAGGATGTCGGTCGAGTCGCGCAGGCCGTTGAGCTGCGGGCAATCGAGCGTCTGCTCATACGTTTCCAACAACAGCCGGCCCAGACGCTGCGGCTCGTCGCTGGCGGCGGCCGCGAACTGCAGCTCTCCACGGGCTGCGGCTGCGGGAAACAGGGCCTTCTCAATCGTGAGATATTCCAACTCGACAAGCCGGTGGAAACCGCCCGCGGCGAGCATCTGCGGATCGTGCGGGGCGTCGGGGCTCACCAAAATCTGTGCCAGAGCAACGGACCGTTCGTCGAGAAACTCTGCGGCGGCCCGCATCAACTCGGGCGAAGCAGCGCCGCCAATCGCGGGGGGCCAGACGATCGCCGTGTGTCCCGGGGCAAGCTGCACCCACACAACACCGACGATATCTTCCGTTTTCCTAGCTACCAACAGACCGGGATAGTCGGTTTCGCCCTGTGCATGCACGGCGTTGAGCACCGTCGGCAGGGCCGTTTGTTGATCGGGGGACAACCCGGCATGCAACAGGCGAAAGGCGTCGGCCCGGTCGGCGGCGGCGCAACGCTCAATCAAGAATTCCTCGGCACTCATGCCGCCAAGATAGCCGATTCGGCCCGTTACCAGAAGCGACCGCGGCGGTCCAGATTTTCCACTTGTTCCTTTGGCACCCGGCTACGCGGCGAATAAGACTTCCAAGCCTCGTCAGGAGTCTTCTCAGCAGCACCTTCCCCGCTTGCGGCTTCGCCGTCCGGCGCACTGGCAACCTGCTCCTCCGCCACCGGCGACTCCACCAGTGGCGTGCGTTTCGGCAAAGGAGTCGTGGCGCCGGGACGCTGAAGCTCCAGCTCCACGGCAAAGCTATCGTGCGGCGAATTGGCCCACAACACCGGGGCAGGACGGGTGCGAAGCTCGCTGAAGACGTGCTCCTCGTAGCGTTCCTGAAACAACTGCTCGCCCACGACCACCGTCGGCTGCGGCTGCAATCCGTAACGCTGCGCCGCGAGCATCACCAGTTGGGTCGTGTCGCCCGTACGGCCGGTAAACGAAATCCGCTCCAGGCTGCCGCTCTCGCTGAAGTAATAGGTCAGCGAACCGGCCAGATCGTGCAGTTGCGTACCGGTCACCAGCGGCACTCGAATGCCGTACAGACCGAGCTCGGCCAGCGCCGTCGACTTGCGGGCCCATCGCTGGTAGACCCACTGTTTGGAAACGTCGAAGCGGAACACTTCGTGCAACGACATGCTGGGTGTCCCTTCCAGCGGCGCGGAAGAAGGATAGAGCACCGCCCCAGGTTGCTGCGGAGAGCTGACGACGGGGGAGGAGCCTGGCACGGCTTTCCCAGCCGCAGCGGCAGCGTCGTTGGGCGAACCCTGACTAGCCGGCCAGATCTTGTCCAGGTTCGCTCCGTTCCTCGCCACGTAGGGCACAGCCACGGCCAATGCCAAGATGATTAGCAAGCGAAACATATTAGGAATGAACCTTTGCAGGACTGGGGGAGCGGGTATCGCTGCGGTACACTGGGACCTGCTGGAAAAACGATCCGCCGTTTCTTTTTTTCGACGCTTCAAGCAAAGCGACTTGCAGACGACCGCCGAGTGCCGGTCGTGCCGGCAATGGGACGACAACATTGAGCGAGCTTGCGGATTATGCCTGGTTGACCGGCCCCAAGGCTCGCGGACTGCTCGCCGAGCTGGCCGAGGACGACGCCCCGCTGCATAGCCAGTTGCACCGTTTGCGCAAACTGCTCAGCGCCGAGCGGGCCCGGCTGGCGGTCGAGCAGGTCTCGCTCCGCCAGCGAGCAGTGGCTAAATTCGGTCGGCTGGCCCAACGGATGTTTTTTACAGACACCACCTTGCAGCAATCGACCGACCTCTGGATCGGCCGTTACAAGGCGAGTCGTTTCCCCAACGACCAGACCATCGTCGACTACTGCACCGGCATCGGCGGCGATCTGGTGGCGTTGGCCGAACGGGGCCCGGTCGTCGGTTGGGAGCGGGCCCCCGAGCTGGTCCTCCTGGCCGAAGCGAATTTGCGAGCCGTGCATGGCGACATCCGTGGAGAAGTCTGCGAGGGCGACGTCGCGGAACAGACGCCCGCAGCCGACAGTTTTTGGCATCTCGATCCCGACCGCCGCGTCGACGGTCGCCGCTCGACGCAGGTGCGTTGGCATTCGCCCGGGCCGGAGGTGATCGACCGCTGGCTCACGACTGCGCCGCAAGGAGCCGTAAAACTCGCCCCCGCGACAGAAGTTCCACCATCTTGGCAACAAGAGGCAGAGCGAGAGTGGATCTCTCGCGACAGGCAATGTCGCCAACAACTGGTCTGGTTCGGCCAACTCGCCACAGCCCCCGGCCAACACCGCGCCACCATCCTCCAGACGCCAACGAATGAAAACGCCCCGCCAACCGCTTGCGGTTTCGCTGCCGCTCCCGGCCTCGCAACGCCTCTGGCCGCCCAAGTCCGCGACTACATTTACGACACCGACCCAGCAATCCGCGCCGCCGACCTGACAGGGGCCCTGGCGGATGAGCTCGAGTTGACCGCAGTCTCGACCGGCGCCAGCTACCTCACCGCCGACCGCGCGGTCGACCATCCGCTCGTCACCCGCTTCCGCGTCGTCGACCAGTTGCCGCTACGAGAAAAACCGCTAGCCGACCACCTCCGCAGCCTCGGCATCGGTCGCCTGGAAATCAAGAAACGGGGCGTCCAGCGAGACCCCGAGGTGCTCCGCCGCCGCTTGAAGCTCGCAGGCGACGCGTCGGCCACCTTGCTGCTCACCCACCAAGGCGACCGCGAAATCGCCATCCTGGCCGAGCGCTGTCCGAGTGAGAAACAGACACCGGGGTAACCGAATCGGATCGGATCACTTACAATGATGAAACCTCGGAACAGGAACAAAACAAGGCCCGCGAATCACGCGAAAGAACGCGAAAAATCGCAATTTTAAGTTAGCCAGTCGGCGTTGCAAATCAACTAAATGAGCCTGTCGAATAATTCGTAAGAACAGGATCCTTTCGCGGTTTTTTCGCGTGATTCGCGGGCATCTTTTTTCTGAAGCTGAACCAACCGAGAGTCTCCAGCATGAAACTCGCCTTCAGTTCCAACGCCTACATGCAGCACACGGTCGAGGAGACGATCCGCCGAATTGCGCAGATCGGCTATCGGGGGATTGAGCTCTTGGCCGACGTGCCCCATGCCTGGCCCGCGGGGCTGTTGCCCGAGCAGCGCGAAGCGATTCGCCGTTGTCTCGAGGAGCACGGCCTGGAGATCTCCAACATCAACGCCTTCATGATGAATGCCGTCGGCGATCCACGGCAACCCTATTGGCATCCCGGCTGGACCGATCCCGACCCACACTATCGAGCCATTCGCCGCGAGCACACTCTGCGCTCGCTGCAGTTGGCCAGCGACTTGGGCGCCCCGCACATCACCACCGAGCCGGGCGGTTTTCTCATGCCACACCAGACGCCCGACGCCGCGGCCGACATTTTTTATGAGGAACTGATGCCATGCGTCGAGTTGGCCGAGAAGTTGGGCGTGGGGCTGCTGATCGAGCCGGAGCCGGAGCTTCTCATCGAGCTCTTTGATCAATACGTCGCGTTCGCCGAACGCGTCGACTCGTCGGCGGTGGGGCTCAATTTTGATATTGGCCATGCGTATTGCGTGAGCGAGGACCCGCAGGACTGGGTCGCCAAGATGCGCGAGCACACGGTGCATTACCACCTGGAAGACATCGCCGACACGCGCGTGCACGCCCATTTGATCCCCGGTCAGGGGGCGATCAACTTCGCGGCCACGCTGCAAGCCATCTCCGACACCGGCTACGAGGGTTGGCTCACCGTGGAGCTTTACCCGTACATCGATTCGCCCGATGCCGCGGCCCGCGAGGCCCGCGAGTTTCTGCTCCAAACGCTTTCCAACCTCGGTCTGGCCGAGCCCGCCACGCCATGAGCCGACCCGTGAAAGAGCAGTGCTTGGCCTGGTGGCAGTTGCTCCGCGTGGGAAACGTGTTTACTGCGGCGTCGAACGTGATCGCCGGGTTTTTGATCTCGCAAGGCGGCTGGGAACCCGTCGGGCCGCTGTTCGTATTGATTGCCGCTTCCGCGCTGCTTTACACAGCGGGGATGGTGCTCAACGATGCGTTCGATGCCAATCTCGATGCGGTCGAGCGACCGGAGCGGCCGATTCCTTCAGGGCGCATTTCGCGAGGAAGCGCCGCTACCGTAGGTTGGACTTTGCTTTTGTTGGGCGTATCGTGTGCTTGTTTCGCGAGTCTCTCGCTGGGCAATCCACTTCCCGGCGCAGTTGGCAGCGCTTTGGCACTCTGCATTATCGGTTACGACGTGGGGCTCAAGAGCACACCGCTCGGTCCGTGGATTATGGGAGCGTGTCGGGTGCTCAACGTGCTGCTGGGTGCCAGTATCGTCACCGAACCCTGGAGACTAGTTAGCGGTGATTACGCGATTGTGGTCGGAATCTACACGGCTGGCCTTACCTATTATGCTCGATCCGAAAACAAAGACTGTAGGACCGACAATCATAGACTTGGCCTGCTCCTCGTAACCCTCGCGATTGTTGTTCTGCCCCACCTCCAC
>CAXMSB010000199.1:0-2127 GCA_964195615.1 uncultured Granulosicoccus sp.
AAGCCGCGAGGCGGTAGCCGAGCGCTCCGGAGCGCTCGGCTACCGCCTCGCGGCTTACTGGGAAGCTTCGCGGCAACGATCGGCAAGCACGGTATCGATCAGCAGTTGCAGCACGTGGTAAGCCAACATCGGCAGCACCGCCAAGCCGCCGTATTCTAGCGCCACGGCCAGGCCGACCATGAGCGTCTTTTGGCTACCGGCGAACGCAACAGCCAATTGCTCGGCGCGGGCCATGCCGAGTTTTCCCGCCACGGCGTAGCCGCACCACCAGGCCACCACATGCACCGTCGCTGCCAGCACTAACATCAGCGCCACCTGCCCCCAGATCGTCGCCCACTGCCCGTCGAGTTCAATGAGCTTCTGCCCACACCGCACGGCGCCGACGAAGACGATCGACAGGATGCCAAGCTGAGCAAAGATGCTGAGTCCCGACTTGCTGGCCGTCGCCCAGTTTCCTACGGCGGGGATCAAGCGCAGCAGTTGCGCGGCAACAATCGGCAACACGACCAGCACTAGCAGTTTCATCACCATCGCGTCGAACGGCACCGAGACGTCGCCCTGCCCTGCCAAGAGCATGACCCAGGCGGGAGTGACCAGAAAGCAACTGAGATTGGTGATCATCGTCACGAGCAAACTCACCGCGTCGTTGCCGCCGGCTAGCCGCGTCCAAACCGCCGCCGAAGCGAGCGTGCAGGGCACCGCCGCGGCAATGATCAGGCCAGTGGCCAGTTCGTCGATCAGCAACCGGCTGGCGGCAAAGGCCAACAGCGGCACGAGTACCAGATTGATCCCCACAGCCAACAGTGCGGGCCCGGGTCGACGCAGCGTGGCCCACATGGAGTCGATCCGCAGCGGCAAGGCCATCGCCAACAGCACGGCAGCAATGAGAAAATTTCGCGGGATGGCCTCCGCGAAGAGGGCCAGCCGAGGACCGCCCCCGATTCCCACGACCAGCGTGGCCGTGAGCACGAGCAGGAACCAGCGACGTTTGAGGGTTTCATTCATGTTATCTATTGGGCTTGCAACAAGGCCAGGCGTAGTTCGCGGCCCGTGACGAAGCCGACCGTGCGGCCTTCGTCGTCCACAACGTGGCCCAAGGGATCCAGCGAGTCGCTGAGCATCCGCAAGGCCGACAGACATGATTGATTCTCGCGCAGCGGCACCAAAGGCAACGGCTCGGGGAGTTCGGGCGAGTCGTCCATGTAAAGGTCGACCATCCGCAGGTAGCCTACCAATTGCCGCTTTTGCTGGGGGTCTTCCAGGGGCAAGATGGTGCGTTTGTGGTGCTGGGCGATCCGTAGGACGTCGCTTTTGCTCATCGTGGTGGTAACGCGCACCGCGCGGGCGGCCGGCAGGGCAAAACTCTTCACCGGTTTGCCCGCCACGGCCAACATCGATTGGGCCAGCGACTGTTGCACGGGCCGAAGGATGCCGGCTTCGTGGCCTTCGGCGATCAGTTCGGCCAACTCACGACGTGCCAGGGTCAGTCGCATCTCTTGTGGCGAGGTCCTGGTGAGCAGTTGCAGTACACGACCGAAGGCCCACAACAGAATCGTCACCGGTGCGAACAACACGGTACAGGCCAACAGTGCCGGGGCACACCGCTTCAGAAGCCGATTGGGCGCGTCGTAGAAAAGATTCTTCGGCAGCAGTTCGCCGCAGAGGAACACGACCGGAGTAATCGCGATCGGGCCGAGAATGACGACCCATGTTCCGCCGGCGGGAAACAAGCGTTGCGAAGCCATCACCACCGACAGAGAAACGAGGTAGTTCGCCAGATTGTTTCCCACCAACGTGGTCGCAACGAACAGCGTCGGTTGGTTGGCCAACCGCAGCAGGGCCTGAGAAATCCAGCTCCCGCCCAACGCCTCGACCGCCAACCGTACGCGGGTCACTCGGTAGAAACCGGTCTCCGAGCCGCTAAAAAACGCGCTCAGCAAGATGCCCACGATCAGCAGCAGGATCAGAATCATGACTGTTCTCCCGGCGGTCGGGTGAATCGGAGTTCGACGGTCAGGCGGCCCAGTTGGTCGGCTTCGGTGACGTGAAATTCGAAGAGGTGCCACCGGATTTTGTCGCCCGCCAGGGGGAGCCGCTGGAGTTGTTCCTGCACGATGCCGGCGACGG
>CAXMSB010000200.1:0-3047 GCA_964195615.1 uncultured Granulosicoccus sp.
CACTCTGGCTGACATTGACCAAGAGATTGTCTCTGTGACGGCGCGTCACATCTCTCGACAGACCACTAGCAAAGCGTTGGACAAAGGCGCCGTCGATTCCATAGTCGCGCATCCACTGAAAGTGCCGCAACACAGTTTTCCGATTGCCACTACTGAACACCTTTGCCGTGCTGCCATCGGTGTGTTTGAAACCTGTGGCGTAGAGTTCATCGAGATCGAACTCCGAAACATCGGGCCACAGATCGACGGTCAAATTCCCAGGTGCAAAAAGGCCACCTCTCTTCGCCCAATGTGTCCAGCCCAGGTCTGCACCATCGCCTTCACAGTTGAACCAGCCCTGATACCCGCACATCACCTTGCTCTTGAGCGTGCCGCGATCGACAGTATCCCGGGCAGCTTCGGTGGTCGGACTGCGACTCACTTCGTTCTCAACCGTTCGCTGCAAGACGGATGTTAGTCGGGCGACAATCTCAGGATGCCGCAAGTACAGATTGTCTTTCTCCCCACGGTCTCTGGTCAGGTTGTAGAGTTGTCCAGTGGGACCCTCGGCGGTTGGAGCGATGGAATTGGGCTTCGAAAATCCCCCCGAGCCAAGTTCCGTGATCAGCTTCCAATCTCCTTCTCGCACCATCATCATGGAATCTCGGCTACCGGCGCGCATCACGAATTGCTTGCGTACCGAGTCCTTGGAAGCAGATTTGCCCAGCAGAGTTGGCAGGAAATCGAAACTGTCGGGGCCGGCATCCTTGGGCATTTGGACACCCATGACGGAGGCAAACGTTGCCATGAAATCGGTGAAACAGACGAGCTGATCGGTTATCGAGTCTCTTTTGACATGCCCTGGCCAACGGACGACCATCGGCATGCGGTGCCCCCCCTCCCAGGCGTCCGACTTCATGCCGCGAAGTCCCCCCGCGGAATCGTGGCCCAACCGCTTTGTATCACTCTCATACCAGACTGGCCCGTTATCGGAAGTGAATAATACCAACGTGTCGTCGGTCATCTGCGCTTCGTCGAGGGCCTTGAGAACTCGGCCGATCTCCGCATCGACCATCGCCACGAAATCACCGTACATATCCGCGCCGCTCTTGCCGACAAACTCTTCCGAGGGAAGCCATGGAGTGTGGGGCGCTGTGTATGCCAGATACAGCATCAAGGGCTGCTGAGAATCGCCTTGGCTTGTTGCGTGATCTTTGATGATGTGGATCGCCGTGTCGGTGAATACCGGAAGTACTTTCTCCAGCTTCATGTTCGGAGCGATTTTCCCCGCCCTGTAGAACTCTCCTTGGATCCGCGTCCACTCTTCCGAGTGATGCTCTTCGATCAACTCGGTCGGCATTTGCACGGCCCGGTCGCCGCGAATGTAGAAGTAGGGCGGGATATCAGTGGAAGCACGCATCCCGTGGAAACTGTCGAATCCACAATCGACCGGCCCGCCTCGCAACGGCTTGTCGTAACCTTCCTCGTGGAAGCCTAGATGCCACTTGCCGACCATGGCCGTGCGATAGCCTGCTTGCTTGGCCAACGTGGCGATCGTCGTCTGCCCCGGATCAATCAGAGGCTGCGTAGGCCAGCGCGTAACGTCCGTCCTAAACGGGTAGCGCCCCGTGAGCAATCCGTAACGCGACATGTGGCAGAGGGGTCCGGGGGCGTGCGCATCGGAGAACCGCATCCCATCGCGGGCAAGTGAGTCGATGTGCGGTGTCGAGATTTTCGACTCACGATTGAAACAACCGGGATCGCCATAGCCCATGTCGTCGACGAGGATCACGACGATGTTCGGTCGCTCGACTCGACAGAATCCCTGTTCCGCCAGAACTGTTACCAGCAGCAAGTGGCCAACAGCCAGGCATACCACGGGTCGGGATTTCATGTCACTTCTCCTTAGCCCCATCACGATGCAAGCCAGCTTCCTACGGGCTCGTTATTTCTCCCCAGCACCGAGCACACGCGTCTGCCCTCCGGCCAGACGTGGCGAACGTACCGCGACCCCATTCCATCGGGTCGTTGGTAGCCACTAGAGTAGCCTATCAGACATCGCCGCGGAAAGTGAAGCCTTCGTCAAAAGCCGAGTCCCAGGAGCCATCGGAATCTTGACCAGGGCCCTGGGTCCCTGTTGCACCGTCTCCCGCGAGATCCGCTGAGAGCGAGTCCTCGGGGCTCTGTGGCTCCGACGAAGCAGGATCGGACGCCGGGCTCTGCAACTGCTCGAAGGCAAGATCGACAGATTCCGCCTGTTCGGCTTCCGACTCATCGGCGTTGGAAAGCACAGGAACAGCCGAGTCCAGCGAAAGGAAGTTGATCGAAGCGAACGACGATTCGGTCGCCAGTGCCTCGGGCACAGGATCCGTCACACTGCTCTCTGGTTGGGTCAGTGGCGCTGACGCAGCGGCCACAATCGCTCCCAGATCTTCCCCATAGTGGGTTTCCCACTGGTCAAGATCATCGTTGGTGTGGGTCGTTCCGTAACCAAGCTGCCAAGCCAGGAAGTCGAAGCCATCGGCATCGGAGTCCGAGTCGAAGTCGCCCGGTTGATACTCCGTCTGTACGCCGGGAGTACCATCGTTCTCGGCATCGGTGCTTGCGCGCCAGTTGCTCGAACTGCCGTAATTCCCGGAGGTGCTCACGACTTCCAGCGAAGGCCCGCTACCGTCGGCGGCGGAGGGCCACGGTGCGTCGTCCGAATAGGTGAAGTCGTGGATCATTGCATCGTTAGCGTCGATGAGTTTAACCCAATCGCCCCCGTTGGACAGGTCGTTCGTGTACTTCCCGGCAACCAACATCCCATTGCCGTAGCGTGCGTCGAACGCGGCCAGATTTTCTACAACCACCACGCTCTCGCCCGGTGCCAGCGAGGTGACACTACTCGTGCTAAAGTCGAACGAGATGCCTTCGGTAAATCGTACACCGTTGAGACTGATTGTGTCGTTGCTAGGGTTGAACAACTCGATGAACTCAAAGTCGTTGTCCTCGGCACCTGGAACGACAGCAAGTTCCGCGGGAGTCGGATTGGCAGGGTAATACTGCAACTCCGTGATCCGCAGGTT
>CAXMSB010000201.1:0-12234 GCA_964195615.1 uncultured Granulosicoccus sp.
GCTACTCCCCTGCCACCGCCCGTCGGTCAAGCAACTCCCGCCCCTGGTCGACCATCGCCTCAAGCGAAGAATCATAATGCTCCCACTTCGGCGCCGTCTCGACAAATCGCTCCACCGCCGTGCGCAGCTCGGGCAGATCGACCTGCGGGTTCTTCTTTTGCAGCGAATCAACGGCTTCCAGGGCGTTGCGTAGGATCGTGTTGCGCTTGTGGGTCTGCTGGGCGGCAACGTCTTCGCGGGCGACGCTGATCGCGATCGCGTCGCGGTCGAGCATCTCGACTACCGCTTCCACGGCCCGCAGGTTGCCTTTGCGTGCCAGGGCCGAGGCCGCGTTGTAACGGGCGTCGGCGTAGAGATCGTCGGCCAGTTTTTCCAGTTCGATCGTCAGCCGTGGGTCGGCCGCGTCGGGCTGCGTGATCACGCCCAGTGCGAACGCCACTTGCGAGCGGATCAGCTCGTCCGGCTGGTTCGCCAGAGCGACGAACGTCTCGACTAGCTCGTCGTGCTCGAGTGGACGCGGCTCGGCCTCGGCGGCCAGTTGTTGCGCCCGCACGGCGATGGCGTTGATCGCGTCGCGGCGGACGTCGCCCTCTACGTCGTCCCGAGCCGCCTTCAGCAAAACGTCGAGACCCTCGTCCACCTGAAACGACCCCAACGCGGCGCACAGAAAGCACCGCAACTTGACCGAGTTCTCGTCGGTCTGCTCCGCGTCGATCTCTTCGTCGAGCAGCTTGGCCAGTTCGTCGGCCAACTCGGTGTTGCGCTTCAGCTTGGGATAACGTTTTTCTATTTGAAGCATGTTGGCCAGCTCGTAAGCCTGCTGCCAACGGTTTTGGTTCGAGCCGCGCAGGGCGCTGATGATCTTCTCGGGATCTTCCGAGTCGCTCGAGGCCAGCGAGGTCACGAGCATCCACAGACAGACCACCACCAAGACGATCACTGCCGGCACGACGAACAACTGCAGCAGAAAACCGGCGTTGGGCGGCTCGACCGGCGGCAACATCTCGTCGGCGGGCAGGGGCTTTTTATTGTCGTCAGACTCGGGTGGGTTGGAAGACATTGCTATTCGTGGGATGATGGGGCGGTCGCATTGGTCCCCCTCCCTTGCAGGGAGGCCGAAAATGATAATATGGTGGGGAGAGTCCGAATGGGTGAGCATGTTCAACCCCTCTCCTAACCTCTCCCCTCGGGGGAGAGGGACCGGAACGAAACCACCAAGCTAACAGACGGGCCACATCTCGACGAGGCCCGACCCCCGATTCCCTCAGCAAGATTTGCCGATGTACCAACTGCGACTCACACTTCCCACGCCTCTGGAAAATGTGGCGCTCGACGAAGCGCTGCTGGAGGCCTGCGAGGCGGGGCAACTGGCCGGGGGCGTGCTGCGGCTGTGGGAATCGCCCGAGTATTTTGTTGTATTGGGGCGCTCCTCGGACCCTCGGGTCGAAGTCAACCTGGACGCCTGTCGGCGGGAAGGCGTACCCGTGTTGCGGCGGGCGAGCGGCGGCGGCACCGTGCTGGCCGGGCCCGGGTGTCTGATGTACGCGGTGGTGCTTGGCTTCCAGGAGCTGCCCCACCTGCGGGCAGTCGACGCGGCCCATCGGCACGTGCTGGGGCGAATCGCGGCGGCGCTCGCCCCGCAAGTTCCCGGCATCGCCCAAGCGGGCATCAGCGACCTGGTCCTCAAATCGAAAAACACACCCACATTAAAAATCTCCGGGAACGCCCTGCGGATCAAGCGCGAACATTTTCTGTATCATGGCACGTTGCTCTACAATTTTGACCTGAGTCGCATCGGCCAATTGCTGGCCACGCCGACCCGCGTGCCCGACTACCGCGATCAGCGCGACCACGACGACTTCGTCGCCAATCTACCTCTGAGCCGCGACGAGCTCGAAGACGCGCTCCTATCAGAGTGGAAGGCGAACGACCCACTCACCGATTGGCCCCGCGACCGAATGGCTGAGCTGGTGGCCACAAAATACGATGTCATGGATTGAAGTTGAGGAGAAAGTTGCCCGCGAATCACGCGAATTGAGCGCGAAAGCGTTCTGTTCTTGCGAACATTCGGCAGGCGAACGGTGCTGACTGGAAACATTGGTTTGCCGAGAAACAATAGTATCCTTTCGCGCTTATTCGCGTGATTCGCGGGCCTGTAATCTGAAATCCCAAATCTGAAATCCCTAATCAAGCTCCCCATGCACCGTCGCCCCCTGCTAACAATGCTCAATCGCTACGCCAAGCGGTATCCCGCTGAGGCAGACGTCGCCAAGCGGATCGAGCGGCTTGTCACCGCCCATGCCGACTGCTTCGAGCGAGCTTGCCGACCGGGGCACATCACGGGCTCGGCCTGGGTGCTGTCGCACGACCGGCGTCGGTGCCTGTTGGTGCATCACGGAAAGCTCAACCGCTGGCTACAACCGGGCGGCCACGCCGACGGCCAGACCGACGTCGCCCAGGTCGCGCTGCGCGAGGCGCAAGAAGAAACGGGCTTGATCGAACTGGAGTTGACCGCCGAGCCGCTGGACATCGACGTACACCTGATCCCGGCTCGTCTGGACCGCGACGGCCACCAACTGGAAGACGCCCACGAGCACCACGACATCCGTTTTTTATTTGTCGCCGCCCCCGGGCAACAATTGATCCTCAGCGACGAGTCGCACGAGATCCGCTGGTTTTCCCGCGAGGAAGTGCTGGAGGCAACTGACGAACAGAGCGTCCTGAGAATGCTCCGCAAAGCGGGGCCGGCGTGAGGGTTCAGGGTTCGGACTTCGGCGACATTTTATTTTAAGCGAGACTCCCAGCTGTTATCCAGTACCTCGACGCTGCCCTCCGAACTCATTACCATGTAGGCATTCATTCCAGGCTGGGGGCGAGATATTCAGAACCCTGACCCCCGAACCCTGAATCCCCTCTCCCCCCGAAAGAGCGAACCATGGCCACTGGATTTGGTCTTACCAAGATAGATCGCGAAGATCTGCCCGAGGGCGAAGTGCTCTGCGAGTATTGCACGGCCAAGTGCTGCCGCTATTTTGCCATGCCGATCGAGACGCCCGAAGATTTTAAGGATTTCGAGTACATCCGCTGGTACTTGCTCCACGAACGGGCCAGCGTCTTCAAGGAAGACGACGATTGGTATCTGTTGGTGCATACCGTCTGCAAACACCTGCAGGACAACAACATGTGCGGCATCTACGAAACCCGCCCCGAGATCTGCCGCGAATACACGACCGCCAATTGCGAATACGAAGACGATTGGACCTACGAGTTTTACCTGGAGACCGCCGAGCAGGTGCATGAGTACACCGAGGCGGTGGTGCAGCCCAAGGGGAAGTTCATGCGTAGTCGTAAGCCGGAGTTGCTGGCGGTGTTGTGAGTTTTTTTGTGGCGACGTACGCCGGGCTCGGGGACGAGCCGGCTCGCGCATGACTTTGACATCTTCAATCTCACATCTTACATCTCACATCCTGCATGTCCGATCGAATTAAGCCCCGCACCCTCAAGGGTTTCCGCGACTATCCCCCTGCGGCGATGATTCCGCGGGAGTGGATGATCGAGACGGCTCAGCGGGTCTATCGCTCCTATGGGTTCTCGCCCGTCGACACGCCGGCGCTCGAGCATCTGGAGATTCTCACCGGCAAAGGAAGCGACGAGACCGACAAGCAGCTCTATCGGTTCGAGGATCATGGCGGTCGCTCGGTCGGCCTGCGATTCGATTTGACAGTGCCGCTGGCGCGGTTCGTAGCCCAGCACATTCAGGAGCTGGGCACGCCGTTCAAACGCTACCAGATCGCCAACGTCTGGCGGGGCGAGAACACGCAGCGAGGCCGCTATCGCGAGTTCATGCAGTGCGACTTCGACACGATCGGCACCACCAGCACCACGGCCGACATCGAGACGGTGCTAGTCATCCACGATCTGCTACGAGCCCTCGACCTGGAAACATTTACCATTCGGGTAAACAATCGGCTGGTGCTCAATGGATTGCTGGAGAAAGAAGGGCTAGCCGAGCAGTCGGGCCAGGTGCTGCGTGCGCTCGACAAACTGGCGAAAATCGGCCCCGAAAAGGTGACCAAGGAATTGACTTCCGCGGCAGGGGCGTCCGCCGAGCAGGCCGCGGCCATCCTGCGACTGGCGGGGCTCAAGGGAAGCAACGCCGAAATGCTCGAGCAGCTGGAGCCTCTGCTCGCCGGCAACGAGACGGGCCAGCGCGGTCTCAATCAACTGCGCGAACTCGTCGAAGCGGTCGCTGCCGCGGGGGTGCCTGTCGAGCGGCTGCAGTTGGATGTCTCGATCGCGCGCGGGCTCGACTATTACACGGGCATGGTCGTGGAAACCTTTCTCGACGATTTGCCGGAAATCGGCAGCGTCTGCAGCGGCGGCCGCTACGACAATCTGGCCGAACTTTACACGAGCCAACAACTGCCCGGCGTCGGTGCTTCGCTGGGCCTCGACCGCCTGCTGGCGGCGCTCGAGGAACTCGGCCGCATCGAAACGACAAATACCCCTGCGGAAGTTTTCATTCCGCTGTTCGACGCCGATCGGCGGAACGACTATCTGCGATTGGCAGCGGAACTCCGCACGGCCGGGCTTCGCGTTGAGCTTTACCCCGAAGCCAAGAAACTTGGTAAGCAACTGCAATACGCCAACCGCCGCGGCTTCCGTGTGGCTCTCATCATGGGCGGAGACGAATTCTCTGCCGGCCAATGTCAAGTCAAGAACCTGACAAAAGGCGAGAGCACGACTGTCCCACTTTCTGAAGTGGCCGCCGAAGTCGAGCGGCAACTGGCCGAGTGAGTGACAGACGTCTGTCACCGTTTTATCTCTTTCGACTTGCTCGTCTGTTCAGACTTGTTTCCGTAGGATAGAACGCGGAAGAACACGGATCCGACAGATCTTCGCGGATCGGATCATTATCCTTTTTGTGAGATCGGCGCTCATCCGTGTTCTATTCCCCAACCCCTGAACCCTGAACCCTCCCCCCATGGCCAAGCGCGGCAATCATTACGAACTGGCGTTCGAAGGCTTCCTGCGCGAGCACCGCATCGCCTACGTGGCGGTCGACGAAAAACGGCGTAGTCTCATCGGCCAAGGGTCACTGAAGAATCTCGATTTTATCGTCTCTCCGAGCGACTCGGTTTCGTTGCCGGTCGACATCAAGGGTCGGCGGTTCCCCTCGGGTCAGCGGACCAAACAATATTGGCGCAACTGGTCGACGTGGGACGACCTGGAGAGCCTGGCCTGCTGGCAGGATAAGCTGGGGCCGGGCAGTTGCGCCTTGCTGGTGTTCGCCTTCCACGTCGCGGGCGAGCGTTCGCCGGTGCCGACCGAGCGACTGTTCGAGTTTCGCCAGCGGTGGTACGCGTTTCTGGCGGTGCGCGTGACCGACTACATCCGGTTCGCCCGCCCCCTGTCGGCCCGCTGGCGGACAGCCTCGATGCCCGTGCGGCTCTTCCGCCAGGCCGCCTTTTCTTTTGATGAGATTCTCGGCGACCCGGTCGACTGCGGCGGCGTCAGTAGCTAAACTGGAACCTGTCGCTCGTCCCCCTGGGGCTTTCCAAGAATCACTCTTTGTTCCGCGCAGGAAGAACCAAAAATGGCTTGGGCCGTACTGCTGTTGTGTGTAATTCTTGGTTCGCTAAGCGCGCTGCGCCCGAGCAATCGCAAAGTCGACTTCCGACGCTCGAAAGAAGAAGCTTAGTGCGACTCGCACTAGTGCTTTGTCATTTCTTGATTTTCGGATTGTCAAAGCACTAGGCCGCTCGTTGGGCGTCTTCCGCGACATACTCGACGCCCAGGAACTCGGCTATCGCTTGAATCGTGCGATCTTGTTCGTTTGCCGTGAGCTCGGCATAAATCGGCAGGCTCAACACCTCGGCGGACGCTTGCTCGGTCGCCGGCAGACTGCCGGCTGAATAGCCCAACTCAGCAAAACACTCCTGCAGATGCAGCGGCACGGGATAATAGATTGCCGAGCCAATCTTTCTGGCCGCAAGCTGCTGCTGCAACTCGTCGCGGCGACCGTCGGGTACGCGAATCGTGTACTGGTTCCAAACACTGTCACAGCCGGCAGCCACCTGAGGAATGCCCAGCTCGCGGTCGAGCCCCAGCCGGGCAAACTCGGCGCGATAGCGGTCGGCGTTGCGCTGCCGGCTCTCGGCCCACTGACCAAGGTGTTTTATTTTTACGTTGAGCACGGCCGCTTGTAAGGTATCCAGCCGGCTGTTGACGCCCACCAAGCTGTGACAATAGCGAGGCTGTTGTCCGTGATCTCGGAGGATGCGCAGTTTGTCGGCCAGTTGCTCGTCGTTGGTGGTGATCATTCCCCCGTCGCCAAACCCGCCGAGATTCTTCGTGGGGTAGTAAGAAAAACAGCCTGCCGCGCCGAGCGAACCGACGTTGCGACCTTGGTACGTGGCCCCTATCGCCTGGGCGGCGTCTTCCACGATCGGCAGTTGACGTGCCACGCCTGCCAGCCCCGTCATGTCGGCGGCTTGGCCGAACAGGTGTACCGGCATGATCGCCTTGGTGGCCGGAGTAATTTTTCTCGCGACGTCCACCGGATCGATATTAAAAGTGTCGGGCAGGATGTCGGCGAACACCGGCGTGGCGCCCAACCGCCAGATGGCGCCCGCCGTGGCAAAAAATGTAAAACTGGGGAGCACCACCTCGTCGCCACGCCCGACGCCCAACGCCATCAACGACAACAACAAGGCGTCACTGCCCGAGGCGCAACCAACTGCGTGCGCGGTTCCGGAATGCTCGGCCATCGCCTGTTCCAGCTCCCGACAGGCGGGCCCCTGGACGAACGCCCCGCTGTCGACTACTCCGGCAATCGCCGCGGCGATCTCGTTCTTCAACGGTGCATTCTGACGCCCGACATCGAGCATGGGGACAGGTATATCGGTAGCAAGGTGCGAATCTTTGGGGCGACTGGTCATGGTTTCTCCCGGCGCAAAGGTGGATCGCAAAGATGGATCCAAGTCGCGAGAGAATAGCAGTTTTGATTAGCCGAGCAAGCTCAGATCAGAGTGCTAGCACTGACTTAGAGCCCGTCGAGACCAAAGAGAATAGCCACAAGAAACACAAAGAAGCACGAAAAGGATGAAATCGGCACCCTATAATTCTTCGTGACTATTCGTGTTCTTTGTGGCTATCAAGAATACTCGGCGCGAACACGCCGGTAAGAACGGGCCCACGAATCTAATCTCACTCTGAGAAGAAGACTTGCGCCATGAAAGAAATGGCTAGGCAATTCTCCTAAGATTCGGCCGGCCATCGGACCTACCGCAGCGGAAAGAGCCCTGCCTTGTCGGCGTTTTCTTTGATTAACCGCCGCATGGCTGCTTCCTGGTTTTTCAGCGCCCGGGCAGCCGATTCGCGGACCCGGCGATCGGCGATACCGTGGGCAAACCAAGGGGCTTCGGTCTTGATCTCTTGCGTAAGCTCCAGCTCCACCTTCGTCTGCTCGCCGTCGCGGGACAGACGCGTGCTCATCGAGTAGTTCAACAGACGCTCGGAACCTTCCAGCAGTTCCACCTGCGACTCGATACTGTCGGGCACGATTTCGACATGCTGTTCGAGCTTGACCACATTCTGGCCGATGTAATCGTCCAAGGTGCGCACCTGGAGCGTGCCATCGAGCTCGATCTTCCAGTCGGGATTGGCGGAGAGGACGCCGCTCAGCAGCGCTTCGCCGATGTTTTCGCCACCCGGGTCAACGTCGCCACCCCGCCACTGTTGGTCGACGAATTCGCTGTCGCCGCCCATGGTGACGATCTCCTTGGAGGCATTGGTGCGGACCATGATCTTGCGGACCTTGGTAAAATCGTCCTCGATCGTGAACTCGCGCGTCGCTGTCTGCTCGGTGGCGTACTCGCCGCCGATCAGCAGTCCCGATACAATCGCAACCGCCAGGATGGTCAGTAATACACCGACCCATAGCCGACGACCGGATACTCGTTCTTGGTGGTCTTCCATCTTTACTATTTCACCGGGGAAAGACTCTATAAAACTCGTGCCAGTTCACACACCATGTAAAATGGCCACCGACGGGCTATTAGAATCGTTCTCGCGAGACGCGCAAAGCACCAACCGCTAGATTTTGTCCGGCTAATGCTGGATAATATCGCCTGTCCCTTTCGCTAGTGCAAGGTGCATGCCCATGTTCCGACGATTTACACTGTCGCCGCAGTTCCTGTGAGGAAACGCGGGAACGAATTTTGGTGAGTTACCCTAAATCCCCACCAACACCCATTTTGGCCCCTGTCTTGAAACCTGAGCAAGCCCTGCTACGAGCCCTGGTCGCGACGCTGTTTTTCTGCAGCGCACCGACCTGCGTGCGTGCCGTGGGTATGAATGCCTACACGCTGGGGATTGCCCGGCTGGCGATGGCCAGCATCGGCATGCTGGCCGTGCTGCTCTGGCAGCAAAAATTCACGCCGCGCGGCTGGTCGGCACGCACCTGGCGAGCCATGCTGCTGGTAGGTGTGGCGTTTGGTCTGCACTGGCTCCTGTTCTTCACCAGCATCAAACTAGCCAGCGCCGCGATCGGCGCCATCGGTTTTTCGACCTACGGCATCCACCTGCTGGTCTTGGGTTGGCTGATGGGGTTGGGGCGCATCACGAAGATCGATCTGGTGGGACTGGCGCTCGCCATGACCGGCACGTTGCTGTTGGTTCCCGAGTTCAGTTTTCAAAACGAGTACACGCTGGGGCTCGTCGCCGGAATGCTGAGCGGAATGGCCGCCGCCACCCTGCCGCTCTTGCACCAGAAATTTGCCGACGTCGACAACAACCTACGCACCTGGGGACAGTTTACTTTTGCGCTGCCCGTGTTCTTCCTCTTCTGGTCGAGCACCGAATGGCATGTCGCACCGGGCGACGTTCTGCTGGTGCTTTACTTGGGGTTCGGCATCGCGCTGGTAGGCCACGGACTCTGGATCCAGGCCATAACTGTCCTTTCGACTACCACCACCAGCATCTTGTCGTACCTCTACCTGCCCGGGGCGCTCGTGTTCGGCTATTTCGCCATCGGCGAACAACTTTCAGGGCGGATGCTGGTGGGCACGGGCTGCGTGCTGGTCGCCAACGCACTGGTGCTCTGGAAACATAGAAAACTCCGCGCACTGGAAGCGAATGTCCCCGAGATGAGTTAGTGAGCGTTGCGGTTCTAGCCGCGAATGCGAGAAACTATACCCGAAGCGCCCGTGTCGATTCCCTTCAATGCCGACAACAGTGATTCGCGACTGGGGGCGACGTCTAAGGCGACCGCACGAAGAATTTTTTGCTGCGTCACCAGTTCGCACAGCGAGTAGGTGTATTCACGCATGCCTTCTTCGCGACATTGATGCAAAAGCGCCGGCATATCTTCGTCCTCCTCGTGGATGATCTTGTCCTTGACAGTCGCATTGGCCAGGAGCACCTCGGTGGCCGGAAAGCGAACCCCCTCCTCGATCGCCGGCAGCAGCCGCTGGCACATGATTGCCTTCAGGCTGTTGGCCAGCGAAGAACGAATAAAGCTGTGTTCGCTACGGTCGAAAAACTCCAAAATCCGAGCGAAACTCAACTGGACGTCCGCGCAGTGCAGGGAGCCCAACACCAGATGGCCCGTCTCGGCCGCCTGGATCGCGGCCATCATCGTTTCTCGATCTCGCATCTCGCCAATCAGAATCGCGTCGGGATCCTGACGCACGACCACTCGCAAGGCGTCCTGAAAATTCGGCACGTCGAGCCCTACTTCGCGCTGCGAAATGATGCTCTTCTTGCCGTGGAATGCGAATTCGACCGGGTCTTCGATCGTGATGATGTGCAGGCTGCGATGCTCGTTGATGTATTCCAACATCGCGGCCAACGTCGAACTCTTGCCGCTGCCCGTCACGCCACAGACCAGGATCAATCCTTCCGTCGACTCACTAATGATCTTGCGATAGATGGGTGGAAGGTTCAGCTCATTGAAATCAAGAATCTTAGCCTGCACCCGCCGAATCGCCGCATTGAGCTCGCCCTTCGAACGAAACAGATTGATGCGAAAACGGTCGCCCGTAGCAATTTCGGTGGAGAAATCGAGCGAGCCTTTGGCCTCGAAGTCGCGCCATCGGTCGCCGGGAACCAGCGACTTGAACATCCCGTCGACATAGCCCGTGTCGGGAATCACCGGCATCTGGAGCTTTCGCAGATGCCCGCCGATCCGCACGTAGGGCGGATAGCCCACTTTTAAATGCAAGTCCGAGGCTTCGTTCTTGCTGGTAAAAGTCAGCAGCTTCTGAATCTCCTCCTCCGGAGGCAACAGATGGTCCATAAGACGAACTCCCCAATCAGGTCTTCCCAGACGGGGAGTACGAAGTACCACACCCGCTCTGGAAGGTCTCGCGCACCAAGCGTGCGCTGGCAATAGGACGCTCTTCTTATTCCACCCCCATTCTACCTGCGATCCGCCACAGGGGGCATACCGAATTCCGCCAACCAAGGACGCACGTTCATCCGCCACCGCCTTTTTCGCTCTTTAGCCGCGAAAAACCGGCAGGCAGCATCGCCGGGACGATACCCCGGTCGTCTCTGTGGCGCCATAGATGCAAGAGATTAGGTAGGAAACAGCCTGTCATGAGCTGATGTTGTAGGGAGATGAAGTTTGCCCCAGCTATTGACGGGGCTCGGCGGCAATACTATATTTGGTTAAACATGCAAATAACCAAATGCCGATGGATTGATAATGAACCGAGCCGAAAAAGCAAAGTATGAAACACGGGCCAAGGTGCTCAAGGCACTGGCTCACCCGGCACGGCTAAAGCTGGTGGATGTGCTCGCTGAGCACGATGAGGTGTGCGTCTGTGACCTCACGGATGCAATCGGGAGCGATATGTCGACCGTTTCGCGCCACCTGGCACAACTGAAGAATGCTGGTATTGTTGAGAGCGAGAAGCACGGCCAAATGGTCTTTTATCGCCTACGAGTAAAGTGTCTCACGAGCCTGTTCGGCTGTATCGAATCGGTGGTGAAGTGCCAGGCCGATGACCAGCTGAAAGTACTTTCGTAACAGAACGGAGTGACTTTTTTATTTGGCCTCCTATTTGCTGGGTTGACCAAATAAACAAGTTTAGGTGACGGCATGTACCGCGAGTTGAAGATTTTTGCAGTATTTCTGGCGATATTCTTGTTCGCTTACTTTGTACCTTTGGCAACGCCTGAATTTGCCACCGATACAGATCCCCTTGCCGCTAGGATTACCGGGGCGATCGTTGAAGCCTTTGTATTGCTGCAATGGTATGCTCGCAATCATACGCTGGCCTGCGTCGTTCCAGCCCTGTTCATCGCTGGTGCCATCACGACCTTTCTCTCCAAAGAGTCGGTGCTCAAGCATCTTGGTCCCAAAGCTAACAAGGCCAAAGCCTATTCGGTGGCGTCGGTCTCTGGAACTGTCCTGGCCGTATGTTCTTGCAGCGTGCTACCGATGTTCGCGGGCATCTACAAGGTTGGCGCTGGGCTGGGCCCAGCGACATGCTTCCTCTACGCGGGTCCTGCCATCAATGTGCTGGCCATCTTTCTGACAGCTCGCGTTCTGGGATTCGAACTGGGCGTAGCCCGCGTTGTGGGCGCTATGGTGTTCGGAGTAATCATTGGGCTGATTATGGCCGTATTGTTCCGGCAGAGCGAAGCGGACCGCGACGTGGCGACGCTCGCCATGGCTGACCCACCTGCCACCAAACGTCCGCTATGGCAGAATGCCACGATGCTCGCCGCGATGCTTGCGTTCTTGATCTTCAGCGACTGGTTCAACCCTGGGGATAAGCAAGTGAAATTGGCAGATGGCACACAGTTTGCCGCGACGCTGCAATACGAAACAGAAACAAGCTACGACTTGCGGCTTCAAGAGGCCGTCTTGGGGCACGAGGTTTTCGAAGTTGTTCGCCTGGCGAAAACAGAAATTGCTCAGCTTCAAGACGTTGATACCTGGGTGACCAGAATACACCACTACCGCTGGTATCTGGCCGGTGCCATGGGAGTACTAGTGGTCGTTATGAGTTTGGCATGGCTTGACCGGGCTGATTTTGGGGAGTGGATGGGTAACACGTGGGAATTTTCAAAGCTGCTGGTACCGCTATTGTTCGGCGGAGTGTTTGCGGTGGGCTTTCTCGGTGCACTGATTCCAGAGAAGCAAGTTGCCACGCTGGTAGGCGATAACAGTCTGCTGTCCAACCTGATCGCTTCGGTGGTCGGCTGCCTGTTTTACTTCGC
>CAXMSB010000202.1:0-1993 GCA_964195615.1 uncultured Granulosicoccus sp.
GATCCTCAGCCGGCACCGCCGGCCACGCGCAAGAGTTCCTCTTCCGCGGCACGGGTCCACATTCCGTCGTCGAGTTTCTCGGCGACGCTCGGAAAGTGTTTCGGTAACTCGGCCAAGGGGATCAGCCCGAGGTCGTGGAGCATCGGATAGATAATAATCTTGCCGGCCATGGTGCGGTTCTCCACGCAACCGATGCCTTCGATGGCGCCGGCCATGCCGCTCACCGCGTCGACCGAGCTGTTCGTGTCGAGCTGGCCGCCTTCCAGTTTCGCGAGCACAATCCGCATGTCGTCGATCGTCGAGCCGCTGGTGCCGAACATGAAGCACCGCTTTTCGATGTACATGTCGAGGTCAAGGTCGTGCTTGGTGGGGGCGGGGATGCCGGCAAAGATGTTGATGATCGCTCCGTCGTCGGCGTCGGTGATAGAGCTGGCGACCAACGCGCCGATGGGAGCCATCAGGGCGAAGTAGGAGAAAGTGCCCTGGAGTGGATCGGTTTGCGGGTTGACCAGTCGCAGTGCCACGTTCTTGGCTTCCGCCATCGGTTTTGCCTTTGCGAGCAATGCCTCAAGTCGGTTGTCGTCGAAGTCGGTGCCCACCAAGCTGAGGCCAGGCAGGCCCAAGCTGACGTTGCGAATCACGTGCATCTGTCCCATCGGCCCACCGGCGCCGACGACCAGCACCTTGTCGTGCGGACGGATTTCGCCGTCGTTGGGAATCGTGGCGTACGAGTCCGATGCGTCGTTGCCGGTCGTGCCAATCCAACGGGTCATCCCGTAGTGTACGCGGCCGACGCCTACCGAGACCAGTTCGCCAATCTTTTCGCCGCCCAGCACGATGTTGATAATCCCCATCGCGATGAGCTTGTCGTTGAGCGTGTCGAGCGTGGCTTTGTCGGATCCGAAGTAAACAATGTCGTCGAAATAGTCGTCGGGAAGGCTAGCCACTTCGGCAGGCGAAACGGTCTGCACTTCGGCCGGCTCGCCTTCGGGGGACATGCTTTCTTTGAGACCGACAGCCTCGCGCCCTTCGGCAACCACAACCAGCAGTTTTCCGCCCGCCTTGATCCGCTGACGCTCTTTGGTGACGTAAGAGTTCTCGACACAAGCCCACGGTTCGACAAGCGCAATGGCCGAGTCGCCCTCATCCTTGCCGGCGGGGATCAGAAACCGCTGGCCGTCGGGGGAGATGACCACCCGTTCATCGAACAGTGTGTACTCTTGCAGTCCGCCCTCAAAATTGTAGCCAAAGGCGGCATTGGAGTTGGCAGTTGGCAACTGCCGATAGTCGGCTTGCACCAGACAACGCTCGCCCACCTGGTGGTGTTTCACGGAATTGCCCACCGCCACGACGTGGCAGGCGACCTCGTGCCCCGGCACCCCCGGTTTGCTGCCGGGAACGTAGCTCTGCAGGCCGCTCAACACTTCCTGATCGATGCCGCCGACAATTTCGCTCTTCCGCGGATGGGAGTCGAACTGTTTGAGCAGCTTCAGATCAGAAAAGCAGAGCCCGACCGCGTCGACTTTCACCAAGATTTCATACGGCCCGGGCGTCGGCACGGGCTTGGTTTCGTTGAGAGTCAGTTCGCCGGATCCGATCAGTTGTACGGCATTCTGCGTGGAGGGAAATTCGCTCATCTTGTGGGTCCTGTCCTTTGTGTTGGGTATTGGCCGCTTAGTGCAGCATGTCTTGTCCGCCGGTCACGGGCACCGCCTAGCCCGTTTCGTAGCGTTGATCGTTTGCTTGCCGAACAGTATCAAACGACGAGAAGTTCGGCGGCAGATGAATATGTGCGTTCGCGGGCTGCCAGTGCTTCGTCGACTTGTTTACCCAAACATATCTCGTTTCTCTAAGCGATTTCAGCGACCACTGGAATAACTTTTCGCGGCGGCAAGTGCAGCCCCATGCCGAGGGCGTCCTCGGCCGCTTCTTTCATGGCCTCGCTGATCGTCGGGTGTGCCCAAACCGTTTCGGCGACGTCGTGCATCGTGAC
>CAXMSB010000203.1:0-7442 GCA_964195615.1 uncultured Granulosicoccus sp.
ATCGGCGCCCGGCGTCCGTCGGGGGCGGTGATCATCAATCGTTTCAAGCTAGTGGGATACCGCTGGTACTCGGGGGCCAGTTGCAGACGTAGCGTGACGTCTTCGTCGTCGAGCGTGAGCTGGATCTGCGAATCGCCGGCGATCGCCATCTGCACGGCCCGGGCGATCTGCGCCTCGGTCAAACCGTGGAGTCCCACAACATCGGGATTGGGCTCGACCACCAGTTCGGGATTGTCTGGCCGATAGTCGGTCGAGGCGTCGACCGTGCCGCGCACTTTTTCCAATCGCTCCGCGATATGCTGGCCCAGCGTTCCAAGGCGTTCGAGGTCGTCGCTCGTCAGCCGAACGGCAACGTCGGAGCCACCAGGCGGGCCGTCTTCGACTTCCTTGATGGTATATTTCATGCCGGGCAGCGGTTGGATGTCGCGACGCAGCGAGGCGATGATTTCTTGCTCGTGGATCGAGCGATCCAAGGGCGAAAGCAGCTCGACCATCACCTCGCCGAACTCGGGCCCGGTGGCAGGGTCGTTTTCGATGCGCGTCGCCAAGCCGCCCGCGGAACCGACGGCCGTGACGTAGTGCTGCAGGATGCCGCGCTCTTCCCACTTGCGAAGCGGCTTGATGATCGCCTCCGACGCAGCCAGCGTTTCCTCGATGCTGTAGCCGAGCGGCAGTTCGTATTTGATGGCGAACTGTCCCCGATCGCTGGTCGGGAAGAACTCGAAGCCGAGCTTGCCAAACAGCACCCCCGCTCCGATGAGCGCCATGCCGCAAAACACAAGCACGACATAGCGATTCGCCAGCGCCAGGCGTAGGAAACTGGCGTAGAGTCGTGTCCAGAAGCCAAGGTTGGGCCGCACACGGCTGGCGACTGCTTGGCCATCGGTGGCCGCGGAGCTTTTCGCCACGGCAGCAAACACGGCCGACTCGTCGCGCTGGGGCGCTCGTTGCCGATACCAACGTGCGGCGAGTGTCGGGATCACGAAATGGTCGACCAACACCGAGCCCAACAAGGCGACGCTGACGACCTTGGGCATAACGCTCATGAAATCGCCCATGATCCCCGGCACGAGGATCATCGGCAGAAAAGCGGCGATCGTGGTCAGGTCGGCCGCGATCACGGGCATGCCGACTTCGTCGATCCCGGTCTTGGCGGCGGTTGTCGGGTCTTCGCCCCGCTCGATGTGGCGATGGATGTTTTCGGCGACGATGATCGCGCCGTCGACGACCATTCCCAACACGAGGATGAAGCTGAACACCACCATGTTGGAAATCGGGATCTCGGCGAAGTACAAAAACACGAGCCCAACCGCCGAGCTGAATGGAATCGCGATCAGCACCAGAATCGAAATCCGCAAACCCATCGTCCAGGCCAGGATCACCAACACCAGCATCGCCCCGAACAGCGCGCTGGAACCGAGCACGCGAAACATGATCCAGATTTCCTGCGACGTATCGCGGGTGGCGGTGAACGTGATGTCGGGATACTGCTGGCGGAGGTCATCGACCAGCTCTTTGACGTCCCGGGCGGCGCCGAGCGTGTTGATGTCTGATTCCTTGTGGACGACGATCGTCGCGCAATCGGTTCCGTCGAGCTGGGCCAGGTTCAACAGCCTGCGGTGGGTATCGAGCACGTCGGCGACGTGGCCCACGCGGATCACATGCCCCTCGTGGCTGCTGACGACCGCTTCGCGGATGTCGTCGACGCCACGGAATTTCGCCTCGTTGCGGACCGTGCGATCGATTTTGCCCGTGTCGAGGGCCCCGGCGGGAATCTTGGCGTTGAAATCGGCCAAAGCCTGACGGACTTGGCGCAGCGAGAGTCCGTATTGCGTCATCAAGTCGGGATTCACGTTGACATGAATCTCCCGCTCTTTGCCGCCGAATAGCTGGGTGTTGGCGATGCCGTCGACTTCCGAGATTTGCTCTTCCACGTCCTCGGCGATTTGCTTGAGCGCCCGTTCATCGAAACCGGGCGGCCCGGCGAGGGTCACCAGCATCAACGGGGCCCCTTCAAAATCGATCTTGAAGACATTGGGCTGCACCTCGCGCCCGAGGGGCAACTCGTTGCGGATGCGGTCGATCAGATCTTTCACTTCCCGTTTGGCGTCGTCGGGATCGACACCGTCGAGGAAGATCACCTGGGTGATCGAGGCCCCGCGCATGCTGGTCGAGGCGATGAAGTCGACGCTTTGCAGCTCGGTGAGTGCATCCTCCACCTTACGGGCGATCTCGTTTTCCGACTCGTTGGGCTGCGCGTCGGGGTAGGGGATCGCCACCAGCACGACCGCCTTGGTAATTGCCGGAGTGCGTTGTACGGGGATGAACGTGGCCGCGTACAGCGCCATGAACATCACCAGAATGGTGCTGATCAAGACGAAGCGAGGACGGTCGATAGCTTTCGAACTGAGTTGCATGGAATTCAGCGGTCGACGGAACCATCGACCCTTTCCCGTGGATTAGCGGCATGCACCTGGCCCGGTGAGGGCTTTGGCAAGTTCATCACGCGGACCACTTGGCCGTCGGCCAAGCGAAAATGGCCGCGCACCACGACCGAGTCGAGCTCGACGTCCTCCTCGGGGACGACCACGTGCGAACCTTGATCGACCCATTGCCGCAGGTCAACCTTTCGGGCGCGGTAGAGATCGGTCGGGCCGACGTTCCAATAGAGCACCTCCATCTCGGCAGGCTCGCGGTCGACGGTGAACAGATAGGCGCGGCGCTCGCGATAGATCACCGCTTCCTCGGGGACGCGGTAGCCCGGTATGCGGGCCGTTACCAGATCGGCGGTGGCAACCATTCCGGGCCGCAACAGTCGCTCGCTGTTCGGCAGCCGGATCTCGACTTCAAACAAACCGGTCTGGGGGTCGGAGACTTCGGCGATCTGATGCACCTCGCCCATCAGTGGCGGTCGGGCGTTGCCAAAGCGATCGCGGCCCTCCAGGCGGACATGGGCACGAAAGGCGCTGTCATCTGGATCGGCGCCGGCGCGATTCTTGTCGACGACGCGCAGCCGCGTTTCCAGCTCGTGAATCTGTGATTCGGGGACGTCGACCACGAGCAGCACTTCGTCGTTCTGCACCAGCTCGAACACGATCTGGTGGGCGGAAACCGATTCGCCCGACTTGATCATCCGTTCGGAAATCGTCGCGTCGACCGGCGCCCGCAGCGTCGCGTCTTCGAGGTTCTTGACGGCCACTTCCAGTTGGGCGAGGGCCAGCGCTTCGTCGGTGGCCAGTCGTTGTAGTTCTGATTCGGTGAGTGCCGCAGGGTTGGTCAACCGTACGCGCTCGGCCCGCTTGACGTCGGACTTGGCTTGCTCGACCCGGGCGGTCGCTTCCGTTTGCTGAGATCGGTAGACGCGTTCGTCGAGCACGGCGAGCACCTGACCCTGGCGGACGTGGTCGCCTTCGTCGAGTGGCTGGCCGGCATCGTTCACGCCGAGCGACATGACGCGGCCCGGAGTCTCGAAGCCGACCTGGTAGGTTTCCCAGGCGCGGATCTTGCCGGCGTACGTGAAAAAGATCTCGCACATCTGCACCTGCAGCGGCTCGATTTCCACCAATGCCTTGGCCGCCACGACGGGCGACATCGCTCGTTGGGGCGTACGCTCGTCGGCCGCGGAGTTTGGCTCCTTGGAGCTGACTCTCCACATCACCCAGACTGCTCCGAAAGTCACGGCGAGCAGGACCAGGTAATGAACTATCTTTTCCGTCAGTGCTTTCATGCGGTGTTTTTCATCTGGGGATGCACGCCGGCCGGGAGCATTCCGAAGGGGGGCAACGAGGGAGGGGCAGGGGGGAGCAATCTCGATATCTATGATGATAGATGGCCGTAGCGTGAGCGGCAATGCTACTGCTCAGAGTTCAGCAGCCGGAGGACGATTGCAGTGGCTCTTTCGAGGGCCACTCCCCGCAGTAGAAACCGCTTTTGCCGCGAGGTGACGCCGCAGACCAGTTCGACAGAATTTTTCGGGATGCCGAAGGTTGAACTTAGCAGTTCGACCAGGGCCTGACCCATTGTAATCTGGCTTTCAAATACACTAGATTAGTAGGATAAGGCGTGACGGAAACGTCAGGAACTCATCTTAATTCCGGCAGGTCGCCGATTCGACAGACGGAGTTATCAAGTCTCTTTGCACCTCTGGTCCGGGGAAACTGGACGATGAGGCCGTCAGTAGTGTTTGATGCCAGTTCATTGACAAGGTTTACTGTTATCAGGATAATCCGGCAGCAATTGCCCAACTGAAAGTTCAAGTGGCAGAAGATTCCTATGCCGCCTCACAAGCCGCCGTGGAAGTAGCGCTGGCATCGCAGAAACAGGCCGAATTCGCTCTGGTCAGCGCGAAACAAGCGATCAAAGCGACCGAGGCCCAGATAGGGACCGCCAAGCTCAATCTGGAGCAGAACGTCGTCAAAGCGCCTGCTGACGGGTACATCATGAACATGCAGGCGATTGAAGGCACGATGGGGACCACCTTGATCGTGCGAAGCCAGGCAAGCTTCATGGACATGACAGAAACGGTCGTAGCCGCCGTCTTGCCCATGAATCTGGTCGCGCACATCGCGCCGGGCGACCCCGTCGAAATCGCCTTCAAGAGCCTGCCGGGCCAGATCACCTACGGGAAAGTGGACCAAGTGGTCGAATACACGGGCGAAGGCCAATTGGATATGATCGGCGTGGTACCTATCGCCAAGACTATCGGCTCGAAAGGCATGCTGGTGGTTCGTATCGTGCTGGACGACGAAGAACTGGCCAAACAACTACCACTGGGCGGCGCCGGCACCACGGCCATTTACACGAAATTCGCCACACCGTTTCACATCATCACCAAGATCACCGTGCGAATCAAAGCTTACATGAATTACTTGCCGATTTAGAATCTACTTCCTTCACATTTTAGGCGGAATGCTTACATCGATGTCCAAAAGTAAAGAAAGTCACCAGGATAAGGACCACCACGGCAGCAATCATCACGCTGCCGGGCACAATGGTGCAAAGACGAAAGCATTGATTCACCACGACTGGCGATTCTGGATCGCCATCGTGCTAATGCTGTTAGCGATTGGTGTTTATGTGATGACGTTCGACGAGGCTTTGCAGCCTGGTGGAGTCGACGAACCGGGCGTGCCGATGGTTGCGGAATGAGCATCGTCGGCAGTATCACCGTGAGAGGGAATGAGGACGAAGGCAGAGAATTGGCCTTCATTGTTTAGAGTGCTTTTTGACGAACTCTACCTGCACGTTCACTTAACAGAATGGATAATTAAATGACAGCTTTTACCGTTTGGAAGTTTGATTCCCCGACCGGCGCTGCCGAAGCGCTCTCTAAGTTGGCAGGGGTGCAAAAACAACATCTTATTGAAATCATGGATGCCGCCATCGTGGAGTGGCCGGAAGGGAAAAAGAAACCCAAGACCAGGCAAGTCAACAACTTGACCGCAGTCGGAACGCTCAACGGCGCTTTCTGGGGGATGCTGTTCGGAATGCTCTTTTTCGTTCCCTTCTTCGGCATGGCGATGGGCGCGGCGATGGGCGCTTTGTCGAGTCATTTCGCCGACTTTGGCATTGACGATGACTTCATCAAATCGATTCGTGATCAGGTAACCCAGGGAACATCGGCATTGTTCTTACTGACCGGCGCTGTGACGCTGGATAAGGTTGAGGAGGAAATGAAGGGCCAGATTGGCACGTTGATCAAATCGAACCTGACCCACGAACAGGAAGAGAAACTGCGTGAGGGATTTGGCGAGGAATAGATGCTGCTCCCGCTGATTTGCACCGGACTTCCCAGATGAGCTACTACGTCTGGGAAGTCCCAGGAACGCTTGCTTCCGGCAAAGACGGCGGCTTTTGCAATTGACTCCACTCGGCAACCTCCCCACCAAGAGAAACGTGCGTCGTTACGCCCGTTAAGGATTCATCCCATGCTTGATTACGTTGCACTCTTTGTCATTTTCTTCCTGATGATCGCAGCGACAGTAGCCATTTTGTTTTTCGGTGAACTTCCCGGGAAGATCGCTCGCAAGCGGGGCCATCCCTGGCCCGAAGAGGTCAACGTGATGAACTGGATCGGACACATCTTCGTACCCTTCTACCCTCTCGCCTTGACCTGGACTTATCTGCCGTTTCCTGCTCCTTGCGCCGATAGAATAACGGACAACCCGGAGGGCAAGGATCAGCTTGACAGGCTTCGAGAAAGGCATGCGACACTCCAAGAGGCGGTTTCTCGACTGCAGACTCTGCACGAGAGTTACAAGTGAAATCGGGTCAGGTGCTGAAAATCAATCAATGACGTCTTAGGGATAACTGACTAGACAAGGGAGAAACCATGAAAGACAAAACCATGAAAGACAGAACCCGTTTCATCAGCTGGGCGTATTTGTTCTCGCTCGGATTTTTGTTTGTCTTCAGTACCGCTCCTTGCGCGACGGCCCAGGACGCGAAGGCCGCGGACAAGAAACCGGCACCGGACCCTGCAAATCGACAGGTCTTCTTCGGCGAACAGCACATGCACACCCGGAACTCGTTCGACGCCTTCACCGCCGGCGTCACCGCGACCTGGGACGACGCCTACAACTTCGCCAAGGGCAAGGAGATCAAGCTATCCACCACCGGCGAGCCGATGAAACGTCGCACGCCCTACGATTTCGTCGCGATCACCGAGCACGCGGAGTATTACGGCGTGCTGAAGGAGTTTGATAACCCGGAAAGCGAACTCTCCAAGTCGGACTTCGCGAAGTCCGTTGTCGCCGGCGTCAAGGACCCATCGAAAGCCGGCCCTGCTGTGCAGAAGCTGATCCAGACCCTCGTGCATCACGAACCACTGCAGGAATATGTAACGCCCGAGCTCCGCCATAGTATGTGGCAAAGGTTCATCAAGACGGCCGACAAGCACAACGAACCGGGCAAGTTCACTGCGCTTTATGCCTTTGAATGGACATCGATCCCCAATGGTGCCAACATGCACCGCAACGTGTTCTTCAAGGACAAGCCTGCGGCGGCTCCTTTCTCCTCCTTCGATTCCGTGTTGCCAGAGGACCTCTGGACCTATCTCGAGATTCAGCGCAACCAGGAGGGCATCGAGTGTTTTGCCATCCCGCATAACTCTAATGTCTCTGATGGCTGGATGTTCTCGGAGCGGAAGTTCATCGGCACTCCAATGGATAAGAAATACGCCTCGCGTAACCTTGGAGCCACAATTGATGCCCGATACGCCAAGCGCCAAAATGAGAACGAGCCGCTGTTCGAGATCTGCCAGACCAAGGGCAACTCGGAGGCGCACCCGTGGCTCTCTCCCAACGACGAGTTCGCTGATTTCGAGCAGTTCCCAAGCCTGATCAGCTTGGACTCTCCCTCGGCAATCAAAGGCGGCTTCTATCGTCAGGGCCTCGTGGAGGGCATGAGGCTTGAAACTGAAACCGGGTTCAACCCCTACAAGA
>CAXMSB010000204.1:0-2584 GCA_964195615.1 uncultured Granulosicoccus sp.
ATAACTGAGCGCCGCTTCGAGCGACCAGAGGGGGTTTCCTTCCTCGCCAGCGAATCCGAACTGAACGCCAATCCAGCCCACTGCCAGATTGATCATGGCAATCATGGCGAGAAACACGATCAGCATCGCGCCGACGTTCAGTGCAAGCTTCATCCCGCCGGTGGTGCCCACCGCGATCGCTTCCAGCACATTGGTGCTCTTTTCTTCGACGTCAATGCTCACGTTCCCTAGAGTCTTAGGCTCGTCGACCTCCGGCTGCATCACTTTCGAGAGCAGCAGCGCCCCAGGCGCGGAGATCACCGAAGCCGAGAGCAGGTGACCCGCTTCGATGCCCATTTCCGACAGGGCGCCTAGCACGCCGCCGGCCATGGTCGCAAAGCCGCCCACCATCACGGCGTTCAGTTCGGAGGTGGTCATGCTGCTGATGTAGGGGCGAATCACGAGCGGCGCTTCGGTCTGCCCGACAAACACGTTGGCCGCGGCAGAGAGCGTCTCCGCACCCGACGTGCCCAGCGTTTTCTGCATCACCAGGGCAAACAGCCCGACGATCTTCTGGACGACGCCGTAGTAGTAGAACACCGACATCAGTGCCGAGAAGAAGATGATCGTCGGCAATACCTTGAAAGCGAAGAAATGATCCGCAAACGCGTCGCCAAAGACGAATTTCGATCCCGCTTCGACACTGTTCAAGAGACTCACGAAAATCGTATTGACCCAGTCGAAGGCCCACTCCCCGGGAGCGGTGCGTAAGATCACCACGGCAAAGACAAACTGCAGAACCAGCCCGCCCAGCACGACACGCCACGGAAACCGATTCTTGTGCGAGCTCATCAGCCAGGCCAAACCGATCATTACCGCCAGGCCGAGCAAGCTGATATAGCGATCCATATTGTAGGTCTCAGGGGAGAAGAGGTTGAGAGGATGAGGCCAAGGGCTGGGGACGAGCCCAATAGGTTATTGGGGGCCGACCGTGTTGAAAATACGATCACCGGCGTCGCCGAGTCCGGGGACGATGAACTTCTGTTCGTTGAGCGTTGGATCGATCTGGCAGAGGTAGATCTGCGCCTCGGGGAATTGCGAGGCTACGGCGTCGACTCCCTCGCGGGAGGCGATCAGCGACAGCACCTTCACGTGGGGCACGCCCCATTCTCTGAGCGAAGTAAGCGCCGCGGAGACCGAGCCGCCGGTCGCCAACATTGGGTCGAGAATCAGTGCCACGTCGACCGGACGTTTCACCGGCAGTTTGTCGTAGTAACGCACCGGCCGGGCCGTTGCTTCGTCGCGGTAGAGGCCCAGATGCCACACTTCAGCAGTTGGCATCAGATCGAGCACGGGGTCGACCATGCTGAGGCCAGCACGCAAGATGGGCACCAGCCCGACGCGATCGCGGATCGTCACGCCGTCGGTTTCCGCCAATGGGGTCTGGACCCGCGTCTTGGCCACGGGCAGGTCCTTGGTGGCCTCGTAGGCCATCAGCTCGGCCAGGCAGCGCACTGAGTTTCGGAACTCGGGCGGAGCCGTCGTTTCGTCGCGCAGCTTGGCGACGTGATACTGCACCAGGGGATGGTTGACGGGAACCACGCCGCCAGTGATCTCTTCTTCCGCTGTCGGTCGAGTGTTTTCGGACACTGTTGGCGTTTGGGTCGCCATTGCACCGCTCCTTATGCGCAAACGAGTTAAGCCACTGAGTTGGGTGCAATTATAACTGGCCCTCACGGCCCTGAGAAGCAGGCGCCCGTATTATCCGCAATCGTCCGGAGGCAATAGCCGGAACAGTTTGCCTGTTCGTTAGCGTTTCGCCTGACCGGCCCGCCACAGGTCACGCTGTTGGATGAGTTGGGCGGCGATGCTCACGGCGATTTCGCCCGGCTGGCTGGTGCCCAGGGGCAGCCCGATCGGGCAGTGGAACGAGTCGATCTGCGCCTCCGAAACCCCGGCGGCGAGCAGTTCTCGCTGCAGCACCGAGCGTTTCGCTTTGCTGCCGATCACGCCCAGGAAGGGAAACTCGCGGCCCTGCCGAAAAATCTCTTCCAAAATCGGGCGATCCGTGGCGTGGCCCATGGTCATGCACAAGACGAACGAGTCGTCCGACAAATCGGCAACTTGAGAACGAGGGTCGTCGTCGCACAGCTTGGTCAACTGGCGTCGATCGGCGATCTTGTCGAGCCACTGCTGTCGAGGATCGACGCAGGTGATTTGGCAATCGAGTTGGCTGAGACATTGAATGAGCGCGTCGGCCACGTGGCCTGCGCCGAACACCACCACCCGCCAGTCGCAGTGGTTGTAGGTTTCAAAAAAGAGCTTCACCACCCCGCCGCAGGTCATGCCGACGTCGCGCTGTAGATTCCACTCGACCAGTTCGTTGGCCCGCGCGTCGCTGCCTGTCTCCCCGAGCATCTGCTGGGCATGTTCGATCGCCTTGTGCTCGACCTTGCCGCCGCCAACCGTGCCGAAAGAAAGGCCCTCGGCGGTGACCAGCATCTTGCTCCCAGCATCTTGCGGCGTGCTGCCCACCGCCTCGACCATCGTGACGCTCACGAAGGCCAAGCGCGAGCGAGCGAGCTCAGCCAACCGTTCAACAAAA
>CAXMSB010000205.1:0-3281 GCA_964195615.1 uncultured Granulosicoccus sp.
GATCAGGAACTTGCCGCCCTTGCTCTTGTCCGGACCGAGTCTGCCGAAATCGATCACATACTTGAACCATGCATCATTGATAAAGCCGAGGACATCGGGGGGCGTTTCAATCACCATTGGCTCGTCACCGAGCTCCAGCCAACTCGCCATGTAGACCGAGGTGGTGTTCGGAGTCAGCCAGAGCGCCTTGGAGTCCATCAACTCTTCGAATAGACCGGCAGTGGTGTTGGCGGGACCGAGCTCCAGAAGACCCTTCTTCATCGCATACATCGACGCGATCGGCAGACCGTTCAGGAACGCCTCCGTGGCACGATTTAGATCGAGGTTATCGTAAACCTTCTGAGTCGTTTCCGCGTCAGGCACACCATCGACGGAAGTCAGGGTTCCGAGGGAGGTCTCCAGTTTGTCCGGGGTCGCGACCCCGGGTGGGACCTCCGTGGTCATTTTCATCTTGGGCGGCTCTTTCGCACTCATCTCGGACGATTCCTGCGCGCAACCCAGACCGGCGGCTAACACTACGCTAGCCATTACTGCTGCTATTATCTTCTTCATCGCTCTTGTCCTTTTTTTTTTCGTGATCTGATTCTCGATCCTACTTCACCAACTCGATGTCATTCAGCTCGAAACTGCCATCGAACAATGCCGGCTCGGGGCCGTTATAGCACGGACATCGAAGAGGTAACCGTAATCGTCACACGTTTCACCGTGATCTCCGACTTATTGCGCGGCAATAGATCCTGCCTAACCTATTCCACTGTTCTCATGAGTATAGAGGCTCAAAGACAGTACGCTCCTACGCAGTGGGAGAGAACAGCGGAAAGTAGGTGGCAATTCTTGGTTCTTATTGGATTGCTCTAATTAGTAGCCGAGTGTTCGCTCCCGTGGGAAAAGCGGGCTCCGTGGGAGGGGTCGGCAGACACGAGAAAGCCCGATACAAGACCGGGTCTTCGATTTTTTGGTAGCGGGGGCGTGATTTGCTCTGTTCCTCCAGTCCCGAAGCGCGTGCGCCTCAAATAACATGCCTCGTATCCACAGAGCGCGAATTGTCGGGTATTTGCACTATTACGCTCGACCTCTTCGCCTGTTGCCCCGAAATATCACGTAAGCCGCCAGCAGCACGATGAGAATCACCAGGATCGATATCCAGTTGGGAGCGAGGAATGACTTCGCCTTCGGGCTGTAGAAAGATGCCATCGCCTCGCGATTGACGTTCTGACCCGAGCCGTCGATCAGGTCCGCAATGACCCGGACCTGATACAGCCCCTTGCGACGTGGATCGAACGTGCCCTCCGCCTCGATGGAATCGGCGGTCCTACCGCTGACGGTCAGCGGAACAGTAATAACATCCCGCGGGATCAGTTCAAGCGGAGGAATCGACGCTGCACCGCCTGGGTCCGAGCCAAGTTCATCGAGTCGGGTGCTATCGCCGGTCTCCGGCAATGGAGACAATATGTGGGCGGTGAATGTCGCATCCTTGAGCGGGGCCCCTCCGAGGAAGGCCGCAATGTTCAAACGCCCTGCCACTAGATCGACCCGCGCGTTCAGCTTGATCGCGGTCGCTGCGTAAGCGAGGACATCTACCCGCTCCGGCACCCGAACTTCGTCGGTCGCGGTCATTTGCACTTCCCAATCGCCTTCGTGCACGTCTGTGCCATTGCATCCAAATGGCAGGTTCACTCTGACGAGGCGATAGTTTGTGCCGCTGGTCTGCTGCACACCGGAAACGGTCGCGCCGCTCGCGATAGAGCAGCTTGCTCCACCCGGCGGCACGACGTTCGTCCGGATCCTGTTGGGATCGAACCGGTCCCAGTGCACGGCGATCGTGAGCTCGGTATCGGAACGGGAAACCCCAAAGCGATGTGACCTCGTCTCACCGGGCTTGATTACATAAACTGGATCGGATAGTGCCTGGTTGTCCATCACGCGGGCCGCCATGAGCGAGAAAGACTTGGCCACCACAATAGGGTCCACTTCGCCGACGTGCCAGCCGCCGTTGTCGCCTGCGGCGCCGCTGAGTGCGGCGTTGCTGAGGGATGTGCCGAATCCGACGCTGTAGAGCTCCATATCGGGACCGCCCGTGGCCATCTGGGCGTTCAACTGCGCCCGCAGATCTGTGTCGGACAAGACCGACGGCGTATTGTGCATGCCGTCGGTAAACAAGACGACGACTCGCCGATCATTCGGTCCGACGACATTGAGGTCGGTCACGCCGGCTTGCAGCCCGTCGATAATATTAGTGGCACCGCCGCCCATGATGCTGGTGATCATCGTATGCGCAGTGCCCGCGTTGCCGCTGTTCAGTCCGGTCCACGGAGCTTCCGGGACCGACCACGCCACGGACGCGCTGTTGAACTGCTCCATGACCAGCCGGTGCCTGCCGTCGAGAGCAATCTGATCGATGAAGAGATTGGCCGCGTTTTTCAACGCGTCGAGCTTGGTGCCAGCAATGCCGGATGCGCCGTTCATCGAGCCGCTGCGGTCCATCGTCAGCGCAACGTCCGTACATTGATTCACGAATGCGTTGTAGTCGAGCGAAAAGCTGGACACCGAGATCGTGTTCATCGGGATTGGGTCGGCAATCGCCGTCGAGGCAGGCACGCCCCCAAGCGGCGAAAACGTATCCACGTTGAGAGTCCTCAAGGTGGTGTCGAAGCGCATGATCCGCATATAGCCACTGTTGCCCCCTACGTGGTCTTGATAGTTCGACATCAATACATGCGAGTCGCCAAGGCAGGCCGGACGCTCGCCACCGCCGCTCTGGTAAGTGATCCATTTTTCGCCACGACAGTGTCCGCTCAGCACGAAATTCAGATTGGGGTTGTCCTTGAGACCATCCCAAATGGCACGGCCGTATAATCCAAAATCATCAGACGACGTGCAATCGGCGCCGCCTGGGCCACCACCCGTCCTGCTGTCGGTCAGGATGAAATGCGACGTTACAATACCGACACGATTCGGATTTGCTTTCAACAGGCCATCAGCCCAGGTAATCGTGGCCGCCTGGTTGATGGTCGAGTAGGCAAGGTTGATTGCGATGAACTCGACCCCCCCGGGGGAGCTGAACAACGTGAAGTTGTTGTCGTTGGTGGTGCCATCCTGGGAGCCCCCGTAGAAGGAGGTTGGCCCCGGCGCCGGATAGCGGGCCGGTCCGAAGTTGGCGTTGTAATCGACCCTGGTGGTGTCGCAGATTGAACCGCCCGGCACTGTCGGATCGAAATCGTGATTTCCGGGAAGAACACCGTACGGAATTCCGGCCGTGTCCAATGTATCCATCGAGCCGT
>CAXMSB010000206.1:0-1516 GCA_964195615.1 uncultured Granulosicoccus sp.
GTGCTTCCATGCCCTCGGTCGGAGAAGATGCCTTGCCAGAGCTTGCATTGCTGGTCACCGCGACCAGCCGTCATCATCTGTACGTACGCAGAGCACAGATACGTTCGGTCACTCGAGTTCTCACGGCTCAATCGCTTGCCCTGGAAGGATAGGTAGTCGACCCGGTAAACTGGGCTGCCCTACGCTGACTGATGGCACTGCTTCGATACCGTCGCTAAGTCCGGTTGTCTGAATGCCTTCGGACCTAAGCTAGTGTAGTGATTCACTCTATTGGTACTTTATCGAGGACTGCGCGAGCGCGACGGACCTTGGCCAGGATGTCGTCGACTTGTGCCGTCCAGGTGAACGTCTTGGGATTGGCGTTGTGATCGTCGATGAAATCCATGATGGCCTCGATCAGTTGTTTCACGCTGCGGAATGTTCCGCGGCGGATTCGTTTGTCGGTGATCTCGCGAAACCAACGCTCGATCAGGTTCAGCCAGGAACTGCTCGTGGGAATGAAGTGAATGTGAAAACGTTTGTGCCGTTTCAGCCAGGATTGTACCTTGGGGTGTTTATGGGTGGCGTAGTTGTCCACGATCAGATGAAGCTCGCGATCCGAAGGCGTCTGGGCGTCAATCAGTTTCAGAAACTTGATCCATTCCTGATGTCGATGGTTCGGCATGCATTGGCCGATCAGTCGGCCCTCGGCCAGTTCAATGGCCGCGAACAGGGTCGTCGTGCCGTGACGTTTGTAGTCGTGCGTCATCGTGCCGCAACGGCCCCGGTGGATCGGCAGACCTCGCTGCGTACGATCCAACGCTTGAATCTGGCTCTTCTCATCGACACACAGCACCAAGGCGTGCTCGGGCGGATTGAGATACAAGCCGACGACATCCGTCAGCTTTTCCACGAAACGCGGATCGTTACTCAGTTTGAACGTGCGAGTCAAATGGGGCCTCAAGCCGTTGGCCTTCCAAACACGCTGGACCATCGACACCGAGCATCCCAAGTGCTTTGCCAGGGTTCGGGTGCTCCAGTGCGTGGCGTTGGCCGGTTTCTCTTGGGTCGTCGTCTCGATGATTCGCTTTGCGATCTTGCGACGTGCCGTCGGCGTTCGACCACCTCGCGGCGCATCTTTCTCGATGCCCGGCAAACGATGGTCGGCAAACCGCGTCCGCCACAAGGAAACGGTTTTCGGTGCGGTCGTCAGTTCGACGGCGATGTCCTTGTTCATCATCCCCTCGGCAGCCAACAACACGATCTTGGCCCTCAGCACCAGTCGCGCCGGTGTGCTTCGCCCACGCGACCAACGCCGCACTGTCTGCCGTTCCTCGTCCGTAAGACTGATTTCACGAGCACGCTTCATGGGCTCCATCCTCCTTATGAGAATAGAACCCCAGAGCCGCCCAGAAGTTCCGTCAATTGTGAATCACTACACTAGCACGCTTAAGGGTTGTGGTGCTTGGGAGTTACGTCAAGTGGGTCGATTGAGGTTGTGGGATGAGGTGAAAGAGACAATCCTCCGCGTTGTTAC
>CAXMSB010000207.1:0-8637 GCA_964195615.1 uncultured Granulosicoccus sp.
TGGAAACCTCCTCGGCAAGTTTCTTGATCGTCGCGCCGGTGAGAGGCCCTTGGCTCAGTTGGCCGAGCCAGCGGTTGACGTTGCGGTTGAGGAAGTCGTCCCAATCGTCGGTGAGCGGCAACGACGAGACGGCGATCTCCAAAGGTCTATCGTCGTCGGGGACTACCAGGGTGGCAGCACGCATCTGCGACGCCCCCTTTTCTTCCCACCCTGCGGGCAACTGCCAACTGGGCGGCGCACCGGCCTTGGCAGCGGGGGCAACCGTCTTTAAGAACGCGAGAAAGTCCTCGCGACGTCGCTCCACCGCAGGGGCCGGGCCGGCCATCTTGAAAAACCACGCCTGATCGTCTTGCGGCAGAATCGCGGCCAGCGTGTGGTCCAACCTCTGGGCAACGGCTGCGTAGTCGTTGGGTGGCCGGGGGGCGAATTCGCGCTCGACGGTGTAGGTGGAGACTCCCTCTTGCCGTTGGCAACCGACGGACAACCAGAGCAGGGGGATCAGAATCAGAACGCTGGAAAACTTGCTAGACATGGGAGACACAACGGAGGGGAGGGCGGGAAAAGGCCTCAGCCTGACGGATTGGGTCGCGTTCCGCAATCCGCAATTCTTCCCCCCAGCTCCGCGGCTCAGTTCATGCCGAAGATACCCAGCAGGGCGTCGAGCAACGAACTGCTCACCGTAAAGGGTTCCTGCCAGCTCCAGATGCTCCACACCATGTCGAGCATCATCACGCCAAGCAGCAGCAGCAGCACGGTAACAAAGAACAAGGCGAGGATATTGGGCGTGGAGTAGGGCATCTCCATCGCGGCGGCAGCGGTCGGGGCCGGAGCATAGCCCACGCCCAAATCACCAGCGGGAGCAGCGCCGAAATCCTCGCTCAGCACCACGCCTTCGTCGGCTTCTTCGGTGAGATCGACGTCGTCGAACTGCGCCACGGCCTCATCGCCCAGTCCCTCGATATCCGCATCGAGGGCGATCACCTGCGAACTGCTGTCGCCTTCGGCTTCCTGTCCCGCCTCGGAAAGGGGCGTCAACTGAAAGTCGTCGTCGGTTTGCAGCGCGGCCGGCTCTACGCCCCCCACTTGCGAATCGCCCACCAGCGAGATCTCGGGATCGGAATCGCCGCCCAAAGACAGGGAACTCAGAATGGCTGAGCCGCCGATGTCCAGCGGAATGTCGTCCAACGCCAATCCGCTATCCGAGGGTGAGACAAGATTGATACCGCTATCGCCGCTCTCCAGCGTGATGTCGCTCCCCCCCGCGTCGCTGAGTACGAGGTCGTCATCCATGGACAGTTCGATCTCCGAACCGGATCCTTCGTCCTCCATCTCTGGTTCCCCTTCCATATCGAGCAACGGCACGTCGGTCGAGCCCATGTTGTTTTCGTCGGCTAATTCCGACTCATCGTCGAGCCGTAGATCGCTGTCTTCTTTTTCGGGAGTCGCCTGTTTGCTCGCAGCCTGCTGGACTCGTTCGACATCTTCAGGAGTGAGCACGCGGCTCGACTCGGCGGCCAAATCGATTTCCAGTTCTTCGAGATCCTCGAAGGCGCTGCCGCCGCCGCCGGAACCTGCTTCTTCGGAATCGAGGACTCCCGAGCCCGCGATCTTCGAGGAGAGAACGTCCGAAGCGCCAGGAGAGGCCAACTTCACGTCGCTCTTGTCACTGTGGACGTCGTCGTCCAGGGCCAATTCCAAATCGGCATCCCCGCCCGCCAACTCATCCTTGCCAATGATAGTGCTGGCATTGGGGCCCACCGACTCACCCAATTCCTCTTCGCTCAGCAGTATCGAGTCGGAGGGGTCGCTGGGCTGATCGACATTCTCGAGCACCAAGTCGCTTGCGCCGGCTGTAACCGTGTCTTCCAGTTCCGCCAGATCGAGCTCGCTGCCGGGCGAGAGGGCATCGGTGTCGCCCTGATCCGGGTCGAGGACCGATTCGTCCTGCGCCTGGAGTGGCGGAGACGATTTGGAGATTTTCGTATCGTCGTCGTCCGGCTCCAGAGCCAATTCATCACCGTCATCGAGGTCCAAAGGCTCCGCGGCGACCAAGTCCTCGTCGGGAACCAGCCCGATGTCGCTGGGGGGCGGCGGCTCGGGAATGCCCTCCTCACACATCTTGGCGATTTCGTCCGAGCGGAACTTCCAGCTCGACCCGTCGCGATACGCGCGGATTTGGCCCCGTTCCCGCAGATCGTTCAACTGATCCCCGGAAATGCCAAGTTTCTCGATTGCCTCTTCAAACTTGACGAACTTTTGTTCCATCGATTCCTCGTGCGCTAGCAAAACATCTTGTAGCCGTCGTCCTCTGTCTCTGGGAGTCGGGCACTGGTCGACAAACCAACGGCCTGTCGAATTCCTATTGAGCTTCCAATCTTTTCTTTATGTCTTCTGGTTTCGGGTCAACTGAGTTGTGGCCAATCATCTGCATGTCGTAGCTAAAGTTCCGACTACTGAGAAACTTGATTTCTGCTTTCTCTCGTCCGATCTCGTACACGGCCATTACCCGTTGTGCCGGATCGATAATAATCACGCGTGTCGCTCGACCATCGCTCTCCAGTACGTGGGTGACCAGCCCCGGCGAACCGATCACGGGGAGATTCGCTTGGTTGGCCCACACCGTCTCGGCGTTGGCGTACCAACAAAACAGCCCCGCCGCGACGACGGTCGCCGCCACGTAAGCGAGTGTCGGACTCTTCGCTCTTGGTTGTGTCTCTTGCATCGCATGCACCCCAATCTGCCGAAAACGGCGGCTCGGGAGGCCGTGCGTCTCTTCTTCTATTATTGAGAGCACGACTCCCAGGTTCAAGGAAAATTCAGCCCATCCTGTTGCGTCGCCTGAGGTTACTCACACGCTACAACCGCCAAAATCATGCTCGCGGGCCGTATTCTGCCTCAAACGACCACGAATGGACTCGTTGGCAGTGTACCGCTGCAGGCCGGCTGCCACCAAGCGTAGGCCTGAAAAACCCCTCTGTGGGCACTGGAAGTCGGGTTCCTCTTGCGGGGGACCCGGTGTCTGGTAGCCTGGAAACAGCATGAATTCACCACAATCCCCTCAACTCGAAGGCCGGCTTGCCTGTGCCGTCGACGCCGCCCGGCAGGCGGGCGAGCAGACGCTGGAGCTCTATCGAGCCGGCGAAATCGGCCTGGAACGAAAATCGGACGGCTCGCCCGTCACCCGGGCGGATCGCGAGGCGGAAACCCTGCTCCGCGAGCTGATCGGCCGGCAGTTTCCCGAGGACGGCATTCTCGGCGAAGAATTCCCCGAAAAGCCAGGCACGAGCGACTACCAATGGATTCTCGACCCCATCGACGGCACCAAATCGTTCGTCACGGGCGTGCCGCTCTACACGACGCTGGTGGCGGTGATGCGAGACAACGAGCCGCAAATCGGCGTTATCTTTGCCCCCGCCGCGGGCGAAATGGTGTTCGCCGAGCGAGGCCAAGGCAGTTGGCACGTGATCGACGGTGGCTCTCCGCAGCGGGCACAAGTTTCGAACGTCGCCGAGCTGAGGGACGCCGTATTCCTTACCACGTCGGTCAAAGCGTTTACCACCCATCGCGACCGGGACGCCCGGCCGGTGTACGACCAGCTGCAGGCGGCTTGCCGCATCACCCGCACCTGGGGCGACGCCTTCGGCTACCTGCTGGTGGCCACGGGCCGGGCCGAAGTGATGATCGACCCGATCATGAACCTGTGGGATGCCGCTGCGCTGGCGCCGGTGATCGAGGAGGCGGGCGGCAAGTTCTTCGACTGGCGGGGGAAGTCCACCGTCCACAGTGGTGAAACGGTCGCCACGAACGGGGCTCTTGCCGAGCAGGTGCAGGAGATCGTCTCCGCGGGGGCGTAGCAACGGTCATCCCGAGGTCCGCCGAGAGATCTCGCTGGCCACCTCTGCACGCTTGGAGCGTAGATTCCTCGGCGGACCTCGGAATGACACAGCTTCGGGCTTCGGGATGACACAGCTTCGGGCCTGGGAATGACCCCGGTTCGGCGCTAAATGCCCTCCCCAACAGCAGTTGCGTGGTTCCGCCAAGCAGGTATACTGGGTCGCTTATCCAAAAATGAAAGACCCTCTCCGTTTTGAAGGTGAAGGACCAAACTCATGGCCCGACAATGCGACGTATGCGGCAAAGGCCCCCAGATGGGCAATTCAGTAGCGATCCGCGGTAAGAAGAAGTATCTCGGCGGTGTCGGTACCAAAATCACCGGCATCACGCGGCGGCAGTTTAAGCCGAACTTGCAGCGGTTGCACGTGACCACGCCCAATGGCACGCACAAGACCATTCACGCCTGCACCCAGTGCATCCGCAGCGGCGCGATCACCAAGATCGTCCGCAATGCCCCGTTCAAGGTGCCCCAAAAGGCCGCCGCGAAATAGCCATGGCCATCACCCGCGCTGACGTCGAGAAGGTCGCGCTGCTGGCCCGCCTGCGGCTTGGCGAAGCGGAACTCGACACGTTGACCAACGAGTTGGCGCAGATCGTCACCTACGTCGACCATCTGGCGGAGGTCGACACCGACGGCGTCGAGCCCATGGCCCATGCCGTGGAGGTCAGCAACGTATTTTCCGCGGACGAGGTCAAAGAGAGCTTGCCGCGCGAGAAGGCTCTGGCCAACGCACCGAGTCGCAACGAGCGTGGCTATCTGGTGCCCGCCGTCCTCGGAGGGTGAAACCCTCAGGTCCGTCTTCTATCACGGTAATTCACCATGACACTTGTCGAGCGTCCAGCCACGGAACTTTTGGGGCTGCTCGCCGATGGGTCGGCCACTTCGGCCGAGATAACCCGCGAGTATCTCGATCGGATCGAGACCGACAACGAAAGAATCGGCGCTTTTCTGCGTTTCGACGCCGAGGCTGCCCTAGCGAAGGCGGCCGAGGTCGACCGACGTCGCCAAGCAGGCGAGCCGCTCGGCAAGTTGGCCGGATTGCCCGTGGCGGTGAAAGACGTTCTCTGCGATAGCGACACCGAGACCACCTGCGCGTCGCGGATGCTCGAGAACTTTCGTCCGCCCTACGACTCGACGGTCGTGGCCAAGCTGAAGTCGGCCGACGCCGTGCTGATTGGTCGCACGAACATGGACGAGTTCGCCATGGGCGGTTCGACGGAAAACTCCGCCTATCAGCTCACCCGCAACCCGTGGGACACCGAGCGGGCCCCTGGCGGTTCCAGCGGCGGCGCGGCCGCCTGCGTGGCAGCCGGGATGGCGCCCCTGTCGATCGGCACCGACACGGGCGGATCAATCCGCCAGCCGGCCGGGCTCTGCGCCGTGGTCGGACTCAAACCAACCTATGGCCGCGTGAGTCGGTTCGGATTGGTCGCCTTCGCCAGCAGTCTCGACCAAGTGGGGCCGTTGGCCGGCAACGTGCGCGACGCCGCGCTGTTGTTGGAAACCATCGCCGGACACGACCCGAACGACGCCACGTCGCTCGACGTGCCGGTGCCCGCTTACTCCGAAACGATCGACCGACCGCTCGAAGGTCTACGGCTGGGGGTCGTCCGCGAGCATTTTGCCGAGGGACTCGACGCGGAAGTCGAAGCGGCTGTCCGCACGGCGATTGGCGTTTACGAATCGCTGGGCGCGACGGTCAAGGAAATCTCGCTGCCGCACGGCAAGCACGCCGTCGCCACGTACTATGTGATCGCTCCCAGCGAGGCCTCAAGCAACTTGGCCCGGTACGACGGAGTGCATTACGGCCACCGCACCGATCAGGCGGAAATGCTTGCCGAGTTGGCCGAAGAGCGGAAGGCGTTGACGGCGGCCGGCGATCAAGCGGCGATCGACAACATGGACTCACCGCTGGTGCGGATGTATCGCCGCTCACGAGCCGAGGGTTTTGGCGCGGAGGTGAAACGCCGCATCATGTTGGGTGCTTACGCCCTGAGCTCCGGCTACTACGACGCCTATTACCTCAAAGCACTAAAAGTACGGCGGCTGATTCGGCAAGATTTCGACGCCGCTTTCCAGGAGGTCGACCTGATCGCCGGACCCGTGACCGCGAAGCCCGCTTTCAAGCTGGGCCAGATGGCCGGCGACCCCTTGGCGATGTACCTGGTCGACCTGTACACAGTCAGCGCCAACCTTGCCGGCCTGCCAGGGCTCTGCTTGCCCTGCGGTTTCAGCGAAAGCGGCTTGCCGATCGGCCTGCAACTACAAGCCCCGCCGCTGGCCGAAGAAACACTGCTCCGCGGCGCGCACATGTACGAACAGGCAACCGATTGGCACAGTCGCAGACCCACCACAGGTAATTAAGAGAGGAACCACGAAACACACGAAATACACGAAAGGGGAAGAGGATCTGCGTACAACTCCCCTCCTTCATGACTTTCGTGTGTTTCGTGTATTTCGTGGTTAACAAAAAGAATGGCCAGCAAATACACGACAATCATCGGCCTGGAAGTCCACGTGCAGCTTGCTACCGAGAGCAAGCTGTTCTGTGGGTGCAGTACGCTGTTTGGGGCGGAGCCGAATACGCAGACTTGCCCGATCTGCATCGGCATGCCGGGCACGTTGCCGGTGATGAATCGCGAGGCGTACGAGCTGTCGCTGAAGACGGCCGTCGCGCTGAACTGCGAGATCCCCGAGTTCACCAAGTGGGACCGTAAGCAGTATTTTTACCCTGATCTGCCGAAAGGCTACCAGATTAGCCAGTACGATCTGCCGATGTCGGACCACGGCTACTTGGAGATTTCGGATGACAAAGGCCAATTCGAGCCAAAGCGTGTGCGAATAACCCGCGCCCACCTGGAGGAAGATGCCGGCAAGAGCGTCCACGACGAAGTGGCCGGCAAGGCCGACAGTGAGATCGATCTGAACCGCACCGGGACGCCCCTGTTGGAGATCGTCTCGGAGCCCGACATGCGTAGCTCGGCCGAGGCCAAGGTCTTCCTGAACGAGCTGAAGCTTCTGCTCACCTCGATTGGTGTGTCGGACTGCAACATGCAGGAAGGGAGCCTGCGGGTCGACGCCAACGTAAACCTGCATCTCGACACGGCGGACGGAAAAGTCGCCACGCCGATCGTGGAAATCAAGAACATGAACAGCTTCCGCGCGGTCGAACGGGCGCTCGATTACGAAGCCGAGCGGCAATGGCGCGTGTGGCAGAAAACTGGCCAGAAGCTGGGCGAAGCCCCCAAGCAGACCCGCGGCTGGGACGACGCGGCAGGCGTCACCCGCGGCCAACGAAGCAAAGAAGAATCGAGCGACTACCGTTATTTTCCCGACCCCGACTTGGTGCCGGTGATCACGATGCCCGAACGCGTCGCGGAAGTGAAGGCCTCGCTGGGCGAACTGCCAGCCAAGCTACGCGCCCGATTGGCCTCCGACTTCGGCCTGTCGCCTTACGATGCTGACGTCTTGGTGAATCAGGGCCGCGAGTTGATCGACTACTACCTGGAAGTGGCTGAGCTTTCGGGCGACGCGAAGGCTGCGTGCAATTGGGTCACGCAGGACGTGCTGCGAGTGCTCAAGGAACAAGAGAAGACTATCGGCGAGTTCGCGATTTCTGCCGAGAAGCTCGGTGGGCTCATCGCGGCAGTGTCCGACGGCAAGCTGCCCAAGTCGCGGGCCAAGGATGCCTTTGAAGTGCTGCTCAACAAGGGCGGCGACGTTCAGGACGCGATTTCAGCGTTGGGCGTGGAGCAAGTCGACGAATCGGAACTCGTCGCCCTCTGTCAGGAACTGCTCGACGCGAACCCCAAGATCGTTGCCGACGTGCAGAGTGGCAAACAGCAGGCGGTCGGCGCTCTAATTGGTCAGGCGAAAAAGAAAAACCCCAACGTCGATCCAGGGCAGGTGCGGGCGACCTGTTTGAAACTTATCCAGCAGTGATGCGAAACCGCAAGCGATTGGCGTCGACACCCGCTTGCGGTTTCGCAGCAAGAAGAACCATGATCACCCTCACCACCGACTTTGGCGCAAGCAGCCCCTACGTGGCGGCGATGAAGGGGGTCATCCTGTCGATCAATCCCGAGGTGCGCATCGTCGACGTCAGCCACACGGTTCCGCCGCAGCAGGTGGCAGCCGGGGCGATGGTGCTCGACGAAGTGACGCGGCTGTTTCCGCCGGGAACGATTCACGTGGCGGTCGTCGACCCGGGCGTGGGCACGTCGCGGGCAATTGTCTACGCGGAAATCGCCGGCGGGCGCTACCTCTGCCCCGACAATGGGCTGCTGGGCCGGTTGGCGGAGTGGGACAGTCCTTCTAAGATAGTGCACGTGACGTCGGAGCGATTCTTTCGCACGCCTGTGGCTCCCACGTTTCACGGACGAGACATTATGGCACCGATCGCCGCGCAGTTGAGCCTGGGACTCGATCCCGACGAATTGGGGCCCCGGCTGACAGAGCTGCGGCGTCTGGACTGGCCCAGAGCAGAGAAAATGGCAAATCGGATCGAGGGAGAGGTTGTCGCCGTCGACAGCTTCGGCAACCTGATGACGAACGTCACGCGCGAAATGCTCGGCGATGTGCCGACCGACGACACCGTGGCGATCCGCTGCGACGAACACGAAACTCGCAGTATTTTCGCTACCTACGCCGAGCAACCGCCGATGACGCTCGGGGCGGTGATCGGCTCCAACGATCAACTGTAACTGGCGATCGTCGACGACAGCGCGACCCTCATGTTGGGC
>CAXMSB010000208.1:0-1917 GCA_964195615.1 uncultured Granulosicoccus sp.
AAGACCTGCACACCGGGAATTCCAGCAAGCCCTTCCCAAAGCCGCGTGGCGAGTTGTTTGCCACGTTCATGTAACTCCCGAAACGTGATATCCAGTCGTTCCGAACGTGAACCCGCGGACGCAGGAGTCAGGGAGGCAAGCCAGTTGATCGCGGCGGTCGTGCCTGCCAGAGCCTCATAGGACGGTGTGCCGCTTTCCCAACGCGCCGGGTCACTGTCGGGCGCCGGGCCTATCTTTTTTGCCTCCAGAGAGGACAAAATACCAGGTCGTGCGCAAAAAATGCCTGCGTGTGGTCCATAGAATTTGTACGGTGAGCACACGACCATGTCACAGTTCCAGGCCGCCATGTCCGTCCTGATGTGAGCCGCCGAATGCACTGCATCGACAAACAACAGAGCATCATGTGAGTGCGTCAAATCAGCAACTCGACGCACGTCGTTAATCGTGCCCAGCGCATTCGCGGCAGCGGATAGGGCAACAAGCCGCGTTTGCGGTCCGACCGATTCTTCGAGAGCGGGCCAGTCGAGCGATCCGTCCTCGAGTCGAAATGGGACCACTCGCATCGTGGCGCCCCTCTCCCTTGCCAGCGCCATCCAGGGATCAATATTCGCACGGTGGTCCAGGCGAGTGACGACGATCTCGTCTCCCTCGCGCAGAGTTTGCCCAAACGCCGTCGCTATCTGGAAGGTGAGGGTTGTCATGTTCGGCCCGAATACAACTCCACTACGATCACCGCCAACAAAATCGGCGGCTGCGCTTCTCGCCGCTGCCATCACGCGTGCGGCCTCCAAGCTCGTTGGGAAAGACCAGCCGGCATTCGCATTGTGCGCGAGCAGATGTTCGGAAATGGCTTCGGCAACTACGAGTGGGACCTGAGTGCCCCCGGGGGCGTCAAAGTACGCTACTGGAACCCCGGCCTCGTGACGAGTGAGAGCAGGAAAGTGCGCGCGAATTGCTGAAGTGTCAGGTATCACGGGAACTCAGGCTCAACTCGGCGGTCGCCGAACTGTCGTGTGCGGACTGTTCAGCCAGATAATTTGCCAGTGTTTGAAGTCCATTCCCCACATACCAGCCGAGGTTCACGCGCATGACGCGCCGTCCTCTACTGCGGAGCGCCTCTACATCGCCAAGAGCCTGCGCAGACCTGAGCTGGGCCAGTCCGTACGATTTCCCCGGTATATCTATGTCTTCCGTTTCATCGGCAGTGAACACGATAAACGAGCACTCGGGAAGCCCCCCTTTGTGCAACTGTCCCGTGGAGTGGAGATACCGAGGTCCATAGCCGAACGTGGTAGGCAGACCGGTACGGCGACCAAGAGCGTCTCTAAACCGGGAGACTAATTCCTTGTGCTCTGTTGAGGACCCGAAGTACGCGAGTACAGCCAAGTAGTCTCCGGCTGGCGTCGCATCGACCCAGCGTCTGATCAGGTCATCGATTCCCCGTGAATCGCCCTGGTCAGAATCGTCAAGGTACAATTCGATACCGTGCCCGGCGGCAACGGGTTCAGGAGGCTCGGCCTCGGCATCGCTACTGAGAGCGGCGAGTTGCTGTTGAGCTCTTTGCTTTGCGTCGGTGACATCTGGCTCATCAAACGGATTGACCCCCAATACAGCGGCGGCCGCAGCAACGGCGATTTCCCAGCGCATGAACTCAGCGCCGATGGCTGCGAGATTTGGTAGTCGAATCCGGATCACTGGATGGCCGACGGTTTCCAGACCGGCCAGAAGAGCGGCATCTTCAGGACTAGACTCACCGTCGAGTGAGATCTGAACGAACACTCGATTGGCGTCGTAGTCGTCAATCGCTCGCGGGGGCTCATCGACAATCGGAACGATACCCAAACCGCCTTTACCGGTCGATTCAGCCAATAATTGTTCGAGCCAGGGTCCAAGCTGCTCTATCGAGGGACTCAACAC
>CAXMSB010000209.1:0-4220 GCA_964195615.1 uncultured Granulosicoccus sp.
GATCGGATAGCCTCGGGGACCACCTACGGATGGTGAACCTGTCGATTGAGGAACCGGATGCGCTAGTGTGCGCACGTCCGGGTCTGTGGGAGCCGTGGGTCGGCAACGACCCACGGCCACCCGGCCCGCCCGGCCATAGAAGATTTCGTTCGCCGCAGCGGTGTGTCGTCCGGACAGACACCTCTGCGAGTTTGCTTTGAGCGCAACTCGCACGAGTTTGTCCAACTTCCCTCAATCCAAGACTCTGTAAACTGCAATCGGCCGACTAGACCAATGCACGGCGATTAACGCCAGATACTACGCATCGTTTACGGCATTACGGTTCAAGACTTTTTGCAATCTGTGTAAAAGAACATGGGCATTCGTCTCAAAGTGAAGAGGATATCGGAAGCTGCCTCCGGCCAGAACCGAGTTCGTTGACGCAGCCTATCCCTCGCACACTATCATTCGGGTGGACAGGAGATCTTCGCTCGGCGTTTCCCGACGACGCTACGGAATGTACCAGACGGGTATGCTTCGAGGGCGTCTAAGTCTGGCGATCCCTGGTCTTTTGGTAACGGCGAGCGGGATGGTCCCATAAGTGGTGCGTCATCGCTGCTTGGTGTCACCTGGGTGTCGTATCACCTGGCTTTACTATCACTGGCGAGTCGACCTTGCAGACGCGCCGTAAGCTGCTTGACCAGCAACGCATTCGATGCGGCGATGTTCTCCGTTTCCTTGGCGGCCGATGTGTGATCGTACAACTCGGCATAACCATCGTTGTGCAGGATCAGGCGGTGCGTGTCGGTACGAATTGTGCGGGCTCGTCGGCCGTAGGCGATCGACGGATGGCCAGGTGATGCAGGATCGTCGAGCAAGGGACGCAGTGAGACTCCGTGAACGAAATCGGGTCTGGGCAGTTTCGCCAATTCGCAAAGCGTAGGGAACACATCCAATGTCTCCACCATCGAGTCCGTCGGCGCGCCCGCCTTGCCGAGACCGCGATACGACATAATAAGTGGGGACCTCAGCGACTCCTCGAACAGCGTGTGCTTGCCCCACACTGCGTGTTCGCCAAGATGCCATCCGTGATCACCCCACAGGACCACGATAGTATTCTCGGCGGCCCCTGTTTCGTGTAACTGCTCCAGCACGCGACCAACCTGCGCGTCGGCGTAGCTCACGCAGGCCGCGTAGTGCTGGCGGACTTTCAATGCAAAATCAGCGTCGGTGTTAGGGTTGCGCTCCCAGCGGTTATACTTCATGAACTCGCCCGAGCCGTGCCAGGTCGTTCTCCCTTTTGGCTTGGCTGGATATGGGATCGCCGGAAGCTCGGCGTCTGTGTACGGCTTCAGGTATTTCGCGGGAGCACCAAAAGGGAGGTGCGGCCGCAGGATTCCGACTGCCAGGAAGAAGGGTCTGTCAGGATCCGAGGCGAGCTGGTCCAGCTGACGCAACGCCTCGTCGACGGAAACGCCGTCAGGATAGATCGAATCGGGGCCTTCCAACGCCTGCAACACGTCCATTTTGCCGGCGTCTACACGAATCTCGCCGTTCGCCAGACCGTGCATCCAGCCTCGGGGATGTTGCCAGCGGCCAGCCGGCAACAAATAACGATCCCAGGAGTTTGGCATCTCTGGTTGATCATCATCGTTCCAGTCTTTTCCGCCACGACCACCCGGGTGATGCGAGACCTTGCCGATCGAAACGGTCGTGTAACCGTGTTTGCGAAACCAGGCTGGCATGCTGGGAGGCACGGATTGGGGATCGGCTTTCATCTCGTCCGCGCGCTGAAACAACGCTCCATTACTAGAGCCGCCGTAGCGGCCTGTTAGGAGTGTGTATCGGGAGGCTCCGCAAGTCGGTGCCTGAACATAGTGGCTACGGAAGATCCTGCCGGTCGATGCGAGGCGATCGATGTTGGGCGAGTGAATGTAAGAAACACCAAAACAGGCCAACTCCGGCCGCAAGTCGTCGACGCAGATCAACAACACGTTCGGCTTTTCGTCCGCGGCCAGCGCGAGCGAAGAAAGACAGAGCAGAGCGGCCGAGGGAATCAGGAGAAACGCTCTCTTCACGAGTTCAGGCGTGGTTCGGTTCATGGTCCTGGTGAGGGGGAGAGGGTCCAATCGGGGAAGGCGTTGGTGCAGCTAACGCGAGTCGGTCTTCAGGAGAAACGGTGACAGCACTTGATGGAGCGACGCCTTTTGTCTGGCGTGCTCTTCGGCGCCCGCAAGGTTCTCCCATTCATCGGCATCTTGCTGGAGGTCGTAAAGTTCCTCCGAGCCATCAGCGTAATGGATGTAGCGCCAACGGTCTGTACGGAGTGATGCGTTTCCAGGATCGAACATGGTGACAACACCTCGACCGGTGCTTTGCGACGGGTCGCTCAAGAGCGGAACGAGGGACTCGCCGTCGAGCTCGTCGGGCGCATCGACGCGACAGAGCTCCGCGAGCGTGGGATACAGATCGAGCAGACCGACGGGCTGGTCACAGCGCGATCCGCCCGCAGCGAAGCGGTTGGCCTGTTCCGTTGGCGGGACGATGATCAACGGCACCTTGGTGGATCGTTCCCATCCTGTCCACTTGCCCCAATGCTGTTTCTCGCCAAGATGCCAGCCGTGATCGGACCAGAGCACGATGACTGTGTTGTCAGAGACGGACGAGTTGTCCAAAGCGTCGAGCAGCCGTCCGATCTCATGATCAACGTAGGTGACGCATGCCAGATACGCTTCCACAGCCGACCGCCATTGCTTGTGCTTGACGACGCTTTCGTGGCTGCCGGCGGTCACAGGTTCCAGGGCCCATTTCTTGGCGGCCTCGCTCAGGTCATCCAGGTCATCAGGCTTGACCCGCGGCAGTTGACCGGGTGAATTCGCAAAGCGATCGAAGAACCGTTTCGGTGCCCATAGTGGGATGTGGGGCCGATAGTAGCCAACGCCGAGGAAGAATGGTTTGTCACGAGCCTGTTTGATCTTCTCAATCGCCCACGCTGTAATCTGGGTGTCGCCGAAGTCCGAATCGGGAACGTCAAACGGGCCCCAGTCGAATGACTCGCCATCTCTCCTGTCTGGTCTGCGGTCTGACGGCATCCGGTTCAACGGAAGAACAATCTCTCGACCGCGACTGTCTTTCACGAGGTGGCGCGGGTTGTCCGTCCGCTTGCTGGGCAATTCTTTCTTCGTATATTCAACCGCCTTCTTTGAGAAGGGACTCCACCGCTGGTTCACGGAAAAGTACTCATCGAACGCGGCCTTTCCCCCCGAATGCAACAGCTTCCCGCTTCCGAGTGTCTGGTAGCCCGCTTTTGAGAATGCCTTCGGTAGCAACACTGCATCGGGAGACAGCCGCTGCAGCGACCCCGACTGGTTCGACCAGACGCCCGTCACCTGCGGCAGCCGCCCGCTGAACACAGCCGCCCTCGACGGATTGCAAGCGGGCGCCGTGCAATGTGCGTTGGTAAACAACACGCCTCGCGCCGCCAGTCGATCCATGTTCGGCGTCAGCGCCTGAGGATGCCCGTTCAGACAGCCAATCCAGTCATTCAGATCGTCGACCGCTATGAACAGAACGTTAGGACGTTCGGCCGCGGTCATCGAGTCGGTGGCAAGCGATCCCAGGAGCAGAGTAATGATGAACGTGATTAGGTGCTTCACTGTTTGCTTCCTCTGTTGTCTTCTGTGCCGACATCGTCGTTGTAAGCACGGAGAATGATGCTCTTCAACTCCGTCGGACGGGCAGTCCTCCAGAAGCTCTCCCGAAACACCAACCGATCCGAAGGCTCCAATGGATGCGACGTCGCAGTTGTGCGATCATACACTCTGTCCGAAACTGGAGTAAACCATGCTTGTGATGCTGCCGGCAAGTGCTCTAAAGGGAGTGGTCCCGGAACGGTTGGAGGCCGTTGACGGGCAGCCAGAGACTCGCTCTCTAGTGCTGCGTCCGTTCGAGCTAGATGAAATGAAGTAGCCAATGCGAGCGATTGGGCGAATAGCGAGGTGCTCTAGACCGACGCGACTTTCGAGGTTTTCTTCCTGTTGGCGGTTGCATCAACCGAAGCAGATGGCGGTCCCAGCTTGCGCGCAGAGGTGGAAACGACCTCAGCAGGAAACAGCACCTTTGCAATCCTACCGACGAGGCCCATGCCGAAGCACCTTAGAAATGGCAAACTGGTCGTCCAAATTCGATATGAAGGGCTGGCCAGGAGACCGGGTCGACTGACAGGTGGACACACATGTAAC
>CAXMSB010000210.1:0-1668 GCA_964195615.1 uncultured Granulosicoccus sp.
TGGCGTCGAACGCGGCGCCGACCCGGGCAACTTCCTCGCGTAGCGCTAACTGGGTATCGTAGAACCAAGCATCCGACGGTGGCTGGAATCGCTCTTCCGCTCCTTCAAACTGAGCCAGTGCCTTGGCCGCACGAATCTCCAGGGATTCGTCCATTTCCGCTGTCGCTAGGCGAGCGACCAGCAGCACGGCCACGAAGGTACCGATCTGGAAGAGGAGTCTTAACACGTCAGTCACTTTCAAGCGAATTCTCGAACAACTCGCTTTTGCTGAACTATCATTGTAAGTTGGGAGACATTGATAGTGTTGGTTTTTTAATGGCGAAACGTTTCACTCGAGTGCAACTTTTTTAGCCCTCTGGTTACCGGATTAGCCTGTGATGACGTTTGGGGCGATTAGTAGGCAATGACAAGCATGTCGAAACGATTCATCTGGCTGGCCGTCGCATTTTTCGCAACTCTGCCTGCGGCAAATACTCAGGCCGATAACCCCGTGTTGACCGGCCGATGGGGGGATACGCGGATGCCCCAGCAACTCGTCTACAGCTCCGAGTCGACGAAAACCTCGGCCCTGGTGGTCGTGGCGTTCTCCACCAAGTGTCCGTTGGCCCGGCGCATGGTCCCGCTCTTGAACGAGCTGCAGGCCAAACACGCCGCGGACGGCATCCACGTGGTGGCCCTGTTTCCCAACGGCATGGACGACCTGCGGTCGATTGCTGAATACGCCGTCGACATTGAGCTCACCTTCCCCGTCTTCAAGGACGATCCCGAGACACCTTGGCACAAGCAATTGGGGTTGAAGACCACGCCCCAGGTAGTGGTCCTCGATACACGCGAAGGTTTCGACCAAGAGCGGGTCGTCTACCGCGGACAGATTAACGGCCGTTGGTTCGGCGGGGGCACCGCCAAGAAGCAGCAGGAGTACTTGGCCGACGCCCTGGAGAGCTTCCTGAAGGACGAGCCGCCGCCGATTGCGGAGACCGCTGCCTCGGGTTGCCCCATCGCCAGACGAGCCCACTACGACTTGGCTCCGTACGCAGGGGTCACCTATTACAAAGAAATCTCTCGGCTGATTCAGAAGAGCTGCCTCGACTGCCATCGCGAGGGCGAACCCGGGGCAGAGCTGTTTGCTGCGTTCGACTCCTATGAAACCGTCGCGGCGATGAGCGAGGTGATGTTCAGCCGCATCGAAAACAAGCTCATGCCGCCGTGGCACGCGGCCACCGATCCCAACAACGGCCTGGGCGGGTTTCAGCACGACCCACGGCTCTCCGACGAAGAGATCAACCTATTCCGCGCCTGGATCGCGGCCGACTGTCCGGCGGGCGACGTCGCCGATGCCCCGCCGCCCATGACCTTCAAGCCATCCGACCAGTGGCAGATCGGCACGCCCGATTTCGTGTTTGAAATGCCAGAGCCTTACATCGTCCCCAAGTATCGGCTTGACGAGTACCAGTATTACCGCATTCGGGCCAATTTCTCCGAGGACCGCTACATTCAGGCGATCGAAACCAAACCGGGCAACAAGGCGATCGTGCATCACATTGGCGCGATTGTCGGCCCCTCTTCCGACGAGAAACTCACCGCCAACGAGGCGATGCTCAAGCTCTACGGCCTCACCGGCGACAAGGTGCTGAAGATCGCTGACTACATTGCCGGCGACCCGTTCAA
>CAXMSB010000211.1:0-32720 GCA_964195615.1 uncultured Granulosicoccus sp.
GAGCCAAATCTGACAGAGGTGATTTTCACCTCTGCGCCCAAACCCAGGGCCGTCGGACGCTTGGGTTGCCCCCACCGCACGCACGAATCGTCCGTCCAAAGAGTTAGAGCCTGCGGTCAATTCGACGGCGCAAGTCGGCTCTTTACAATAGAAGTAGAACTATCGAAGCTCGCAATTCAACGAGACCAGCTGGAATGCACAAGGACGAACCGACCTTGGTCACGAATGACAGGCAATCACGGCCGTTTTTTTCCCTCCTGACAGCAGAAATAGCAGACTGCTACGGCGCGGAGGTGACGCTCTCCCGAGCGTCGAAACGCAACTTGCTAACTCGCGTCGGAGTACCAGACCGACGCACTTTCGGCTTGAAGCTACGACGCTTCGGCGTGAAACACCGAACGCAGGCAATGCTCCCAGAACCCGGCCTTGCGAAGGGACGTTCCCCGTCCCCATGATCTTCATGGAAACGCACTGCCTGGACGCTTCGCGGCTGCGCGGGGCGCCGTGTGTTGCGTGGCAACACGGCTGGGGGGCAACTTCTCAATAATACCGCAGCGAAAGCCCCGTGCCGGCGAAATAATCGTCGGCGGCGTCGTTCAGGCCCACGCCGGCGCGGATGTCCCATTGGATGTTGTCGCTCACGAGAAAAGTGAAACCGCCGTTGAAATAGTTTTCGGTGGGGGCGGAATCCGCGCTGTGGGGGAATAGCCCGAACCATTCGGTGTAGGCGCCCAGCCGATCGAGTAGGCTGTAGCCGAAGGTCCACGACTGGGCCCACTCGGTGTAGGCCTCGCCGCTCACGTCGTCGATCGCCCGGTTCAACTGGGTGCTGCCGGCCGTGACGACGCAGTCGGTCAATTCCCACCCGTAGATCCAATTGAGCCCGCCGAGCACTTCGTCAGCGGTAAAAGCGTCGGCTCCCACCGGCACCAACATCTGGGGAATGAGCGCCATCTCGGGCAAGATCCCCGACTGCGGGGTCAAGCCGATCTTGAAACCAAGGTACTGATCTTCGCCGCCGGAAACGCGGACGTTGCTGACCGTCTAGGTCGCATAGTTCCAGCCGACGCGCAGCTCCAGCCATTCCCGCAGCAGCCCGACCCTTAGCAGGGGTTCGGGATAGGAGTGCCCGACGGTCTGATCGGCGCCGTCGTTGTCGAAGACGTAGGTGTAGCCGATTTCCAGTTGAGCGACGCCGAGGCCGACGGTGGACGAGGCCTCGGTAAAATCGGGTCGGTCGGTGACGAGCGGCTCGTCGAGATCGGGCCCCCCCCGGTCGCACGGGGCGGCGCCCCAACGCATGAGCGTCGGCGAGTCGGCTTGGCACAGGTCGGCGTTCGACAAGGCGCAAGCCAGAACAATCGCCAGCCCGCCAACGAGACGGGCGCTCCGTCGACAAGCCGGTTGAACGTCACCCTCGGTCTTCATCTGGAAATCCTTTGCTCAGTAGTTCCAAATTCGGTGTGAGCCGAACGCGCTAGCGTCGGGTGATGTGGTGAAAAACCCGAGGCTAGCGCTTACGGCTCAGTTTGGGTTGGAATGTTCCTCTCCGAACTTGCAGAAAAAGTACTGCGTAGTATCCCTATCGGCCAATGCGTAGCTTAGGCTACAATCGAATGTATGCTGCCAGGGCGATTCGGTTTTTCGACCTTGAAGATAGCATCTTGTAGGAGGCGTCTCCGACGGCGATATGGGTTCCATCGTACGGACGGTCGCCGTCGGGAGACGCCTCCCACAATAAGAACCCAGAGCGGCCGCCGGCCGCAACCAAAAACAGAAGAAACCAATATTTCGGAAGATTTGAACAGGAGGAAGCAGAGGCAGCAGAGTTTGTTGTCCAATAGTCTCCTCTGCTACCTCTGCTTCCTCCTGTAAAGAATCCTTGCTTGCTGCGACGAATTTGACTGTTTGTAGCACAGTACGGACGGTCGCCGTCGGGAGACGCCTCCTACAGGAAACGCATAGTGCGGCCCTGGCAAGTTCACTGCCCCGAGTGGTTCCGCTACAATTCTCCCTATGAAAAAGACCCTCGACATCGCCGATCGTCACCGTCGCACTCGCAGCGACCACTCTGCCGAGACGGCTGAGGACTACGTGGAAGCGATTGCCCAGGTGCTAGCGGAAAAAGGCACCTGCCGAGTGGTCGATCTGGCTCGCCGCTTCGACGTCAGCCGCGTGACCGTGACGAAGATCGTGGCGAGGCTCAAAGAGAATGGCCTGGTTACTGGGGAGCCCTACAAGCCGATGGAGCTGACCGACGCCGGCAAACGGCTGGCCGAGAAATCGCGGCAGCGTCACGAAGTGGTGTACCAGTTTCTGCTGGCCCTGGGCGTGAGCAAGGCCGTCGCGGCGACCGACAGCGAGGGAATCGAGCACCACGTGAGCCCCGAGACGCTCAAGGCGATGCAGACTTTTCTGGACAAGGCCGAGGGCTGACTCGGCACTGGCACGATCGACCCACCTGGCCGAGGTGCGATTTTTCCGAAAAGTGGTGCGGGGACCGTCTTTTTCTGCCTTTTCCGCCCGGAGAAGCCTCCCGAAATTGCTTTTCTCGCTCGGTTGTTGTGGTATCTTAGAGCATCGCTGATGAGCCCCTTGCTTCAGATCTCCTCCGCTTGCCAGACCAGCCATGCGTTTCCTGAATCTTAACTACACGAAGCGCTATCGCATGGAACTCAACATGCGGCATTGGCGGCGGCCTCCGATTGAGTTGCCGGTCGACTATCGACTCGTGCCGTGGCATGCGTCGTTGGTGGAAGCGCACGCCGAGGTGAAGTACCACAGTTTCCGCGGCGAGATCGACGCCCAGGTATTTCCCTGCCTGGGAGAGTTTGATGGCTGCTGCAAGCTGATGAGTGAGATTCAAGACCGCGAGGGGTTTGTGCCCGAATCGACCTGGTTGGCGGAGTACGTGGGAGCAGGCCCGGCGAAAGCGGAGTATTGCGGCACGATCCAAGCCGTCCGTACGCACAAGGGCCGGGCCAGCATTCAGAACATTGGCGTAGTCCCCTTCCACCGCGGCCGAGGGATCGGCTCGGCATTGATCCTGGCCGCCCTGTTGGGCTTCGAGTATCTGGCGATCCCGCGAATTGGTCTCGAGGTGACCTCCGAGAACGAAGGGGCCGTGCGGCTCTATCGAAAGCTCGGTTTTCGCACGGTTCGCACACTCTACAAAGCAGTAGAGCTTGCCCCCAGCATGTAGGGCCGGTAGGCTTCTCTGCGGCTTTCTGCAGTGGGTTGTACGCCCGCCGCAAAGCGGCTTCTTAGTCCCTCTCCCCCGAGGGGAGAGGTTAGGAGAGGGGTTGAATTGCTTGGTGATTCGGACCCTCCCCTAGCCCCTCCCTTCAAGGGAGGGGGATTTTGGAACTCGCATTACCGTTCACGAATGTTCCCAACTACGCGACCCACTCTCACAGCATTATGCCCACACCATCAACCGTTCAAGCTCGCACCGCGCAGACGCACCAACTCTCCAACGGCATGGTGCTGGTGGGTGAACCGACCGAGGGGGTGCAGTCGGCCGCGCTGACGCTGATGGCACCGTGCGGCTACAGCGCCGATCCGGCAGAGCGGCTGGGGGTTTCTTCGCTGCTGTGCGACATGGTGCTGCGCGGCGCGGGCTCCCGGGATAGCCGGGCGCTGATCAACGATCTGGAAAACCTAGGCGTCGAGCGGGGCGAATCGGTGGGGTCGTCGCAGACCAGTTTTGCCGCCGCCACGGTGGCCACTAATTTTTCTGACGCGCTGGCCATCTACGCCGATATTGTTCGCCGACCGCACATCCCCAAGGAGCAGATTGCCGCCGGGCAGCAAGTTTGTTGGCAGGAAATCAGCGGCATGGAAGACGAGCCGTCGCAGCGATTGATGGTCGAGTTGCGTCGCCGCGCCTACCCCGAGCCGTGGGGCCGACCCAGTTGCGGCACCGTCGCGGGGATCGAAAACTGCGCCTGGGAAAACGTGCAACAGCATTTTGCTCAGTGTTATCGACCGAACGGTTGCATCCTGGGCGTGGCGGGACTCTTTGATTGGGATCGGCTGGTCGAGCAGGTCGAAGCGCTGTTCGGCGATTGGCCAGTGGTGGAAGCTGTCCCCGTCGTCGAATCGGAGCCCGACCGCGGTTCGCCGCACATCAACCACGATTCCAACCAATGCCACGTTGGCATCGCGTTTCCCAGCGTGCCTTATCGCGATCCCGAGTATATGCAGGCCTGGTCGGCCATAGGCGTGCTGAGCAGCGGCATGAGCTCGCGGTTGTTCACCGAGGTGCGCGAGAAGCGGGGTCTCTGTTACACGGTCAGCGCGTCGCTGCAGACGCAGCTCAATCGGGCGGTGGTGCTCTGCTACGCCGGCACGACAGCCGAACGGGCCCAGGAAACGCTCGACGTGACGTTCGCCGAGCTGGTGCGTCTGCGAGACGGCGTCGAGCCCTCGGAGCTGGACCGCCTCAAGGCCCGCATCAAGAGCGGACTGATCATGCAGCAGGAATCCACCAGCGCCCGCAGCGGCGCGGTCGCCCGTGATTGGTATCATTTGGGCCGTGTGCGACCGTTGGAGGAAGTGAGCGAGATGATCGACTCGCTCACGAGCACCGACATCAACGATTTTCTCGTCAAGCATCCGCCCGCCGATTTTACGTTCGCCACGCTGGGGCCGGCGGCGTTGGAATTGCCGGAGGCCGGTTAGTTGGCGGGGACTGTGGGTTTTGGCTGTTTTGCGGTAAGATAGCATTGTGGTTGTCGCATCTGCTCTCCTGCTGGTCTCGTGGCCGCGCCGAGGAGCAGCTTCTCTTATCTCGATAGATCGATGGATTCTCTTGCAATCAACCAACTGATCGTCGACTTGCTGGTCGTTTTGGCGGCGGGCTTTCTTGCCGGTGCGATCTGCAAGCGAGTGGGTGTGTCGATGTTGGTCGGCTATCTGATTGTTGGAGCTCTGATCGGCGAGGGAGGGCTGGGGCTTGTTTCCCAGGATCACCACGAGCTGGAGTACCTGGCACGGGCGGGTGCCTTGTTTCTGTTGTTCTCCGTGGGGATTGAATTCACGCTAGAGGAATTGCTTCGACTCAGGCGCTATATCTTTGTTGGGGGCGCGGTTCAGATGCTGCTGGTCGCAGCACCGCTGACAGTCGTTTGCCTGCTGTTCGGGATGGTTTGGAAGCCGGCGCTGCTGGCCGGGGCTGCAGGGGCGTTGAGTTCAACGGTTCTCGTTTTCAAGGCGCTAGCCGAATGGGGACAGACCGCATCGCCGCACGGTCGGCGCGTGGTTGGGATACTACTGTTTCAGGACGTTGCGCTGGTTCCGCTGATGTTGCTGATCCCTTTGCTGACGGGAAGCGGAGAGCAACCGACACTCGCGGCATTGGGCTGGTTGTTGATCAAGTCCTTTGTGTTCGTCGTGGCGGTCGTGCTCCTGCGGCGCGCGATTGCGTCCTGGATTGTACCCTTGCTCGCTAGACTTCGGAGCATCGAACTGGTGGTGCTGTTCACATTGACGGTGTTGGGGGGTGTCTGTTGGGGTTCGTTTGCAATCGGATTGCCGGCGGCGGTGGGTGCGCTGGCCGCTGGGTTGATGTTGAGTGGCAACCGACTCAGCAGGCAGATCGACACGTTGGTGCTTCCCTATCGAGAATCGTTCACCGCCGTGTTTTTCGTAACGCTCGGCACGTTGCTCCATCCGCTGGCGTTTTTCGACGAGCCGCTGTTGCTGGCGGCGGGACTTGTCGGCATGTTGGTGCTCAAGTCCCTGGCCGCGGCGCTGGCTTTAAAGATCGTCGGGTTGAGTTGGAAAACCGCAGCCACGATGGGAATCGGCTTGGCGCAGCTCGGCGAATTCTCCTTCCTGTTGATTGCCGAAGGGCTCGCGCAAGGGATCATCAGCCCGGTCGATTACAACCGCATGCTGTTCATCGCACTGGGCACGCTGATTTTGACGCCGCTGTTGATCAAGTGGAGTCTGCGCGGGACCGGCGCGGCCGTGGCGGATAGAGAGCGCGACGAACAATACCCACGCACCGCGGAGCCTGGGCACAAGGCGATCGTGATCGGCGTCGGACCGATTGGCCGGCAGATCGCCTCGCGTCTGGAGTTGCTGGGCGTGGACACTTGTCTGGTCGATCAGAGCCCGATCAACTTGCACTCTTTTGCTCAGCAAGGCTTTCACACGGTCGCCGGCGATGCTCGTGAGCTAGAAGTCCTCCGCCGCGCCGGCGCGGAGCACTGCCGGCTGGCGGTTGTCTGTGTACCCGACGACGAAACGGCGAACCAGATTGTGCGGGGTCTGCGGGAACAGAACCGGGCATTGGTCATTCTCGTTCGCTGCCGATTTCTGGCAAACGTCGCCGCGGCGAAGAAAGCCGGAGCACATGGGATTGTCAGCGAAGAAGAGGAGGCGTCGGGCGCCCTGTTGAAACTCTGCGAGAAAGTGGTGGTGCGGTCGGAGACCAGTGACGATCAAACAGAGGCGCCGCCCGCCTGATCTGCTGTCATGCACTGAGGAAGTCGAACGGATACCCACCCAAATCGATCTTGGCCCCCTTCCCGGCCACCGGTATGCTTCGCACTAGCTAAGCCACCAGTCCACTCCAGCATGCCGAGGCGCCCGCCATGGGAGGTTTTCGCAGATTCAAAGAGCGGTACCTACCGTTCCTGCCGACGGGCGCGCGAACGCGCCGTTGGCGAAACAGGTTCCTGCGCAGGCTGGGACTCACTCGGGCCTACGAACCGGCGATCCTCACCGAACGTCCTGAGTTTCGGTACGGAAGCGTGCTGCCGTTGGTGGCGGCTGAGCACGTGCTGGAGCACGGCGAGTTGACGTTTCTTCAGATCGGCGCTTTCGACGGCCAGGTGGGCGACGAGATATTTGAGCTCATCAAGCGGTTTCCCGTCCGCGGCGTGCTTGTCGAACCGCAACCTTCGGCCTATGAAAAACTAAAAGTGCTGCACGGCGAGCGTGAGAATCTGCTGCTGGTCAACGGCGCCATCGATCGCGTCGCGGGCAAGCGGCCCTTTTACATGTCGACCAAAGAGGATGTCGAGTTTGCCTCGTTCGATCGCAACCATCTCTTGCGGCATGGGTTGGCCTCCCAGGAGATTGTTTCGCACGAGATCAACTGTCTCACCGTCGACGACGTCCTGCGTATGGCCAACTTCGAGACGGTCGATCTCTTGCAGGTCGATGCAGAGGGGTACGATTATGAGATTCTTAAATCGATCGATTTCGATCGCGTCTGTCCGAAAATCGTTCGCTTCGAGTATCGGCATTTTTCGGACAGCGACCTGCAGGAGTGCTTGAAGATGCTTGCCGCTCGCGGCTATCGGTTCCTGACGGAGAAGCTGGATCTGATTGCCGTGCAGACCAAGGCGACTCAGAAACAGGTTTCTGCACCGGTCCTGCGAGCCGGGTAGCTGGGGCGCGAAATCGTGGGCAATACACGGTGCGGAAGTTCTGCTACACTGACCGCCTGCGGTTCAGAAGATGGCCTCCAGCCGAAGGCTGTGGGAGGCGTCTCCGACGGCGATCATGCCCTGAAATCACCATGACTATCGCCCTCGGAGAGGCCTCCCACACGAGGCTTCTGACAGAGTCATCGCCTACGCATTTGCCCGTTGCCGTTCCGGCTTTGGTGGAAAGTCTTAGAGAGGTCACGTCGTGAAGTTTCGCAGTCATACACTGGAAAATGGCCTGGAGATTGTTGCCGAGTGCAACGAGGGGGCGCATTCGTTGGGGGTCGGGTTCTTTGTGCGCACCGGTTCGCGGGATGAGACCGATGCGGTCGCCGGGGTGAGTCATTTCCTCGAGCACATGGTTTTCAAGGGGACGCCCCACCGCTCGGCGGACGACGTGAATCGCGAGTTCGACGAGTTGGGTGCTCATTACAACGCGTTCACCAGCGAAGAGAACACCGTTTACTACGCGGCCGTGCTGCCCGAGTATCAGGAGCCCTGTGTCGACTTGCTGGCCGACATCATGCGGCCCAGTTTGCGCGACGAAGATTTCGAGATGGAGAAGAAGGTCATCCTGGAAGAGATCCAGATGTATGCCGACCAGCCCCCCTTTGGCATGGACGACAAGATCAAGGCGTTGCACTACGGCGATCATCCCCTGGCGCGCAGCGTGTTGGGAACGCTCGACACGGTGGGCGATCTGAGCGTCGAGCAGATGCGCACGTATTTCGAGTCGCGTTACAGCCCGGGGAATCTGTTCGTGGCGGCGGCGGGTCGCGTCGATTTCGACGCCCTGGTTGAGCAAGTCAGCGCCCGTTGCGGTCAGTGGACGCCTCAGGCCACCACTCGCAACATTCCGCCGCCGGCGTCAGGGGCTTCGTTTCAAAGCGTGGTGCGTGATTCAACCGCACAGCAGTACATCCTGCAATTGGCCGACGCCCCCGCCTCGGAGGACGACGACCGCTACGCCGCCAAGCTGTTGGCCACCATGCTGGGCGACGACTCGGGCAGTCGCCTGTATTGGGAACTGATCGATCCGGGCCTGGCCGAGTCGGCCAGCCTGGGCCACTACGAATACCTGGGCGCGGGGATGTTCTTCACCTGGGTGAGTTGTGCGCCCGAGTCGGCCCGCGACATTTTTGATCGCGTCAGCCATTTGCTCAACCAAGCCGAGCAGGACGGTTTTACACGCGAAGAGCTGAGCCAAGCACAGAACAAAGTAAAAGCTCGCGTCGTGCTGGGCAGCGAGCGGCCCCGGAATCGGCTGTTCAACGTCGGCGGCAATTGGATGCAGCGCAGCGAATATCGCAGCGTGGCCGACGATCTGGCAGCTGTCGACGCCGTGACGTTGGACGACGTTCACCGTGTGCTGGCCCAGTATCCACTCACTCGCAGCACCACGGTTACGATCGGGCCGTTGAAAGATTGGGATTACCAAGCTTAGTGAACTTGCCAAGTCGGGTGGCATCAGGCCCCGTTGAGATACTTCTCAAGCTTGTGCTCGGCAAACCACTGAGGGTCCCATGGTTCGTCGGTCAACATGTCACGCCGAGAATCAGGCACGACATATCCTTGGCACTCGATTGTTTCGCCCGCCTCGGTGACGACCTGAACAGCTTCTCGCCGATAGAAGTCCGACTCGTAGGCATCGAGTTCGAAGAGCGTGTCGTCGTCTAAGTCGCGGTAGAGCACGCCAGAGACGAGATCAGCCTGCTCGGCCCGCACCATGCCGGGAAAGATCGCGTCCTTGACACGATAGATGGCAAAGCCCGAGATCGTGGCCCGTTCGGCTGCGGCCTCGCGAACGGCGATCCGCTGCCACACTTCTGGAAACACGAGTGTACCGTAGGTAAATAGGTGCATGACGACTTGGAGCGGAATTGCGACCGAGCGGAACGCGGCGGAGGAAATAGCAAGGTGCTACATAATAGCAATTATAGGCTACACTTTTGGCCCCATTTTTTCAAGCCGTTTGAATCCGTGCTGGGCGGCCTCAAGAGGCTCTACAGGCCTCGTTGCAAGCACCAAAAATGTTTGTCGGTATATTCTCGGCAGGCTAGGCGAAGGATGCCATTCGGCGTACAACGGTCGGCAGGGGTGGGTTGAGTATGAGTTGTCTTTGAGGTGCTAGTAATGACCGTGTCGCTATTCGAAAATGCCGAAGCTGAGAATCGTCGCCGGGCCCAGCCGTTGGCGGCGCGGATGCGCCCGCGGTCGCTAGCGGAGTTTGTCGGGCAGCAGCATTTTCTGGGAGAAGGCAGACTGCTGCAGCGGTTGATCAAGGCCGACCGACTGACCGCGCTGTTGTTCTACGGCCCACCGGGTACCGGCAAGACAACGCTGGCTCACATCTTGGCCGCGGAAACTCGTTGCCGATTTCGTCAGCTCAACGCGGTCACCAGCGGCGTGAAAGAGTTGCGGCAGGTGCTCGAAGAGGCCCGCGACGCGCTGGCGGCCGAAGGGTTGCGCACGCTGCTGTTCATCGACGAGATCCATCGCTTCAACAAGACGCAACAAGACGCCCTGCTGCCCGACGTGGAAGACGGGTCGGTGGTGCTGGTGGGAGCGACGACGTCGAACCCCTTTTTCGCGGTCAATAGCGCGCTAGTCAGCCGTAGCCGGGTGTTCGAGTTTCAGCCGCTCTCGGAAGACGACGTCGCGTCGCTCCTGGAGCGCACGCTGGCCGATCACGAGCGGGGACTGGGAAAGCACGAGGTGAACCTGCATGACGACGCATTGAAATTTCTCGTTGCCACCTGCGACGGCGACGCCCGGCAGGCGCTCAGCGCGCTAGAGATCGGCGTGCTCTCAACCGACGAGCGGCCGGTGGAGTTTACGTTGGAACTTGCCGCCGAGTCGGTGCAGCGCAAAGCAGTCACCTACGATCGTGACGGCGACACGCACTACGACTCCGCCAGCGCGCTGATCAAAAGCATCCGCGGCAGCGATCCCGATGCGGCCATCTACTGGTTGGCACGCATGTTGGAGGGGGGCGAGGAGGTGCGGTTCCTCACCCGCCGGCTGGTGATCTTGGCCAGCGAAGACATCGGCAACGCCGATCCGCAGGCGCTGCCATTGGCGATGGCTGCCATGCAGGCCTGTGAATTCGTGGGGTTGCCCGAGTGCCAGTTGAATCTCGCCCAGGCGGTGACCTATCTGGCCTGTGCGCCGAAATCGAACGCGTCCACCGTGGCGATCGGCGAAGCTCGCACCGACGTCCGCGAGGGCCGCACCGTTCCCATACCGACGCATCTGCGAGACAGACACTACGCAGGCGCCAAGCGTCTGGGCCACGGCGAGGGCTACGAATACGCCCACGATGCCGAGGACGGCGTCGCCGCCCAGGATTATCTGGGGGTCGAGCGAGAATACTACCGGCCCGTGCCCCGCGGCTTCGAGGCGGAGCTGGCGGAGCGTCTGGCGACGATCCGAGCCAAGCTGCGCGAGAGCCGCGCCCCCCCCCCGCATTAGGCTTTGCCGATCAGAGCGGCCGGGCTACAATCGCCCGTGTCACGGGTATTTCGTCGACCCCTAACACGGAAGGATGACGTCCCCCATGCCAGCAACCAAAACGGCCCCCAAGAGCGTTTTCACCGGTAGCGAGCGAATCGGCGAAGTTGCCGGCCAAGTGTGGCACAGCCTGAGTGCGACCGATTCGACTTCGTTCAAGCAACTCGCCAAAGAGATCGATGCCCCGCGCGATCTTGTGATGCAAGCGGTTGGGTGGCTTGCCCGAGAGGGAAAGATTTCCATTGTCGAGAACGGACGCAGCCGTAGCGTTTCGTTATCGTAGACCATCCAGCAATTATCATTTTGGAGAGAAGAGAGCATGATCACAGTCGGCATGAACTATCACGTTATTGAAGGGAAGCAACAAGATTTTGAAGAGAAGTTTGCCGGGGTGATCGACGCGCTCAACGCTGCCGAAGGGCACACCAATTCGACGCTGTGGAAAGACGTCGACGACGGCGCTTCCTATCTCATCACTAGCGAGTGGTCCGACGAGGGGGCGTTTGCCAGCTTTATCCAGAGCGACGCCTTCCGCGGCGTCACCAACTGGGGCAAAGAGCAAATCCTTTCCGGACGACCGCAGCATAAAATTTACAAGAACTAGCACCCGGCCTGCTGCGTTGGAAAAATCGGTAAGCCGCGAGGCGGTAGCCGAGCGCTCGGCTGGCGCCTCGCGGCTTACGTCGCTTGATTTCGTTTAGATTCTTTGCGGGGCATTTCTGGTTCCTATGTCTGCTGACCCACGGGTTCATCTCCCTGTTGACCGTGTTGGCGTGATTCTGGTCGACCATGGTTCGGTGGTTGATGAGAGCAACCAGCTCTTGGTTGAAATCGTCGAGGCCTATCGGCGGCACTCGGAGTGGGCAATCGTCGAGCCGGCCCACATGGAATTGGCCGAGCCGTCGATCGCTGCCGCGTTCGGTCGCTGCGTAGAGCAAGGGGCCGAGCTGGTAATCGTGATGTCCTATTTCCTGGGGCCGGGGCGACACTCCAGCGAGGACATTCCGCGCCTGACCGAGGAAGCGGCTCGGGCCCATGCCGGAGTTGACTTTCTTGTCACGGGGCCCTTGGGACTGCATGAATTCCTGCTGCGGGTCGTCGACGAGCGGATTGGCGAAGCGATCAATGCGTCGGAGCAGTGCTAGCAATGCGTCTGAGAAGGTTTAACGATCGGGCAAGTCTTGCCGATAGTATCTCTGGGCCCCCTGTGCGCACAGCGGGCCTCGCCCGATCGTCTGAAACAACATGGGAGGCCAAGGATGGCCCATCATCTACGCTATTCGTTGTTACTGGCTGCTGCCGTGATCACGTGTGATCACGCCGTGGCAGACGAACCGTTTGTGCCCGGCACCGGGGTCGCTGTCCAACAAGTCGGCGACGATTTCGAGGACACGGGTTGGAGCTACAAGATGAACGGCCGCAAGGCCAGCTTCGAGCAGGACGAAGAACAACGCCCGCCCGGCGGAGCTTCGCGCAACGGTCGGTGGTACGAAAGCGCCATGCGCGGGCAACCCGACCTCATCAAACGAGTGAAAACACCGCCGAACGGACTCGCCGGTAGCGAAGGTGCCCTACTCTTGCGCACGCGGCTCTCAGGAATTCCGGGCCAGTTGAGCGGTACGCAGATGCAGGACGATTTGCTGATGGGCGTCTCGACGCGCGTCGGTCGACCGGTGCCGGTGAGTTGGAGTCCCAGTTGCACGGTGCGAGTCTATCTGCCGGAGTTCGACAAATGGGAGAATCGCACGGGCGCGTCATTCGGCATTCGCGCCGACGTGCGGGGCCGCCATCGCGAGGGATCGATCGAGCCCTATTGGCCTGGGTTCTTCGTGTTGTTCCGTAGCGAGACGAGCAAGAAGTTCGACAAAGACTTTGCGCAAATCAGCTTCCGAGCTCAGAAAAGTGGTCGCGATCGGGGCGGGCCGAAAATCTATGAGCCGGGTTGGTGGACTTTTGGCATGTCGTTCACTCCCGACGGACAGGTACATTATTACGCCCACGCTGGTGTGAAAGACCTCACCGAAGAGGATCACCTGTACTCCAGTTTCCCTTACGGCTCGAAGTGCATGTATTTCGACAATTTCTTTGTGAACGTGGCCAACTGGGACAACGGCAAGAGCTGGTCGACCCCCTGGGTGATCGACGATCCGGCGTTCTACGTGATACCACCCGAGGGGCAAACCGTCGCCAATCTCGTTCGCAAGCGGAGCCGAGGGTCGCAGGAGAGCGGTTTCAGCTCGGCCATGAAGAAGTTCGGCCGCCGGCTGATGCGTTGAGAATCACGACGACGATGGGGCGCGGCGCGAGTTCATGTTATGATGACCGCTTGCCGTCGCAGTTTCCGTCGTGATGATTCCGGTAGCCAGTCGCAATGCCATCAACCAAGCCGTGGGAGTTCTGGGTCGACGTAGGCGGGACGTTCACCGACTGTCTGGCCCAAAGTGCCGATGGCACGTTGCTGCGGCACAAACTTCTAAGTTCGGGAGCGACCAAGGGCGCTGTGGGTGCGGGCTCTTCGCAGCGAACGATCGTCGACGAGAATCGCCAGCTTGATCCCGACGGTTTCTGGGTTGGCTTCCGCGCGACGCTTCTCGACGCCGTGGGCGAGGTCGTTGTCGAGACGACCGTTGAGAGTTTCGACAGCGCCACGGGCACGCTTCACCTGGCCGACGCCGTACCGCTGCAGCGCGCGGCCGTGTACGAACTCTCTTGCGATCTGGAAGCGCCCGTGTTGGGGATTCGCTATCTGCTGGGGCTGCCGCTGGCTCTTGCGGTCCCGCCACTACGGTTGCGGCTGGGCACCACGCGGGGCACCAACGCGCTGCTCACCCGCTCCGGAGTGCGGACAGCGCTGGCCACCACTCGCGGCTTCGGCGACATGCTCGATATCGGCTATCAAGACCGGCCCCAGCTATTCAAGCTAACTGTGCAGAAGGAAAAACCTCTGGCGGAGAGGGTCGTGGAGATCGGCGAACGCATGGCGGCGGATGGCACCGTGCTCAAGGCCCCGGATCCCGGCTTGGTGCGACGGCAACTCGAGCAGCTTCGCCGGGAGGGCGTGCAATCGCTGGCGATCTGTCTGCTGCACGCTGACCTCTACCCGGCCCATGAACGCCTGATTGGGAAGATTGCCGCGGAGGTCGGCTTCGACGAGATCAGCCGCTCCAGCGCGGTGGCTCCCCTAGTAAAAATTGTCGCCCGGGGCGAAACGACCGTGGTCGACGCGTATCTCAATCCAGTGTTGAACGATTACGTCGCGGCGTTGCAGCGTTCGCTACCGGGTAGCCAAATTCGGCTGATGACTTCCGCCGGCGGATTGGTCGGCGCCGAGGCATTCCGTGGCCACGAAAGCGTGCTGTCGGGTCCGGCGGGTGGTGTGGTCGGGTATGCCCAGGTGGCTACCGCTGCCGGATTCGAGCGAGCGATCGGCTTCGACATGGGCGGCACGAGCACCGACGTCTCGCGGTTCGACGGCCACTACGAGTACGAGTTTGAAACCCGCAAGGCGGGTGTGCGGCTGGTCACGCCGACGCTGGCGATCGACACCGTGGCCGCTGGCGGCGGTTCGATTTGCCAATTCGACGGCGCGAAGCTAACCGTCGGCCCGGCAAGCGCCGGTGCGGATCCCGGGCCTGCGTGTTACGGACGCGGCGGGCCGCTGTGTGTGACCGACTTGAATCTGTTTCTGGGCCGGATCGCTGAAGAGCGGTTTCCGTTTGCGTTGGACAGGGAAGCCGTCGAGAAGCACCTGTCGAACATGGCCGAAGAGATCGCGGCCGCTACCAGTGAATCGCTTACGTCCCACGAGCTGGCCGAGGGGTTCTTGCAGGTTGCCAATGCCAACATGGTGCGGGCCGTGCGTGGGGTGTCGGTCGCCCAGGGCGCCGACCCGAGCGACTATGCGCTGGTCTCCTTCGGCGGCGCGGGGGCGCAACATGCCTGTGCGGTTGCCCGCGAACTGGGCATCCAATCGATTCTCAACCATCCCGACGCGGGGATCCTCAGCGCCTACGGCATCGGCCAGGCCGACGTCGTACGGCACGCCGCGATCGGCATCGCCAAACAGCTCGATGTTCTCTCAACTGACGACCTCGAATCCGTCCTCAATTCGCTTGCGGTTTCGCCGCTCCATGAAATCCAGCAAGAATCAATCGCCGAAGATCAAATCGAGGTCCACCGAACGCTCGACGTGCGATACACAGGAACCGACGCCGCACTGAACATTCCCTTTGTCACCGTCGGCGATCTCCGGTCGGAGTTCGAAACCGCGCATCGCCAGCAGTTTGGATATGTGCATGACGGGAGGCCGTTGGAAGTTGTCGTGGCACGTGTGGAGGTCGTCGGCAAGACGAGCTCCACGATCACGAAGACGGAGCGCTGCGAGGGGCGACCGCGAGATTCGACTCGGCAGAAAATAGCCCGGTTCGACGGCGCTGAGGTGCAGACTTCGCTGTGGGATCGAGACGAGTTGCGGCCGGGCGACCAGGTAGCCGGCCCCGCCATTGTTGCCGACGAGCACTCGACGATTGTCGTGGAACCGGGCTGGTTGGCCGAAATGCTCTCCGGGTGCGAACTTCTGCTCGTTGACCAAGGCGCCGAGGAAACGGCGGCGCCCAGGGTTTCCTCCGACGCGGTGATGCTCGAGGTCTTCAACAATCTGCTGTCTGGCGTGGCAGAGCAGATGGGGCACGTGTTGCGGCGGACCGCGGGGAGCGTGAACGTCAAGGAGCGGCTCGACTACAGTTGTGCCATCTTCACTGCCGAGGGAGAGCTGGTTGCCAACGCGCCGCACGTGCCGGTGCATTTGGGGGCGATGGGCGCCTCGGTGCGAGCGGTGCTCGCCGAGCATCCGCGGCTGGGCCCTGGCGACGTGTTCGTCACGAACGACCCGTACCGGGGCGGTTCGCATTTGCCCGACGTTACGGTGGTCACGCCGGTTCACGATCCGGCGACTGGCGAGCTGTTGTTCTTCGCCGCCTGTCGAGCGCATCACGCGGAGATCGGCGGTGTGCGTCCCGGTTCGATGCCGCCCAATTCCCAGCGTCTGGGCGAAGAAGGCGCTGTCATCAGCAATTTTACTTTGGTGAAGGATGGCGTTACCTATGAAGCCGAATTACGAGAGCTGTTGTCACGGGGCCCCTACCCTTCCCGCTCGGTGGAAGAAAATCTGGCGGACATCCGGGCCCAGGTGGCCGCCAATCGGCAAGGTGCCGGCGAGCTGTTGCAACTGGTCGAGCGGTACAGCCTACCGGTTGTCGCGGCGAACATGCGCGGCATCCAGGACGCGGCCGAGGCCAAAGTGAGACAGGCCCTAGCCAAAGTAAAACGGCCGGACTGCGAGTTTACCGACTACCTGGAAACCGCCACCGGCGAAAGCGTTCCGATTTGCACTCGCATCAGATTTCCCGACGGCCCAGAGTCGCCGGCCGCGGTGATCGATTTTACGGGAACCGCGCCGGTCGTGGCGGGGAATCTCAACGCCAATCGAGCGATCGTCACCGCCGCGGTGCTCTACGTGCTGCGGGTGTTGGTCGACGAAGACATTCCGCTCAACGAAGGCGCGTTGCGGGCCGTTGAAATCGTGCTGCCGAATTGCCTGTTGAATCCGCCGCGGGTCGAACCGCTGGCCGATTCGCCCGCCGTGGCCGCCGGTAATGTCGAGACTTCCCAACGAGTGGTCGACGTTTTGCTCGGTGCGCTCGGATTGGCGGGAGCCAGCCAGGGCACCATGAACAACGTATTGTTCGGCAACGAGCAGTTCGGCTACTACGAAACCATCTGCGGCGGCGGGGGGGCGACGGCCGACGGCCCGGGCGCGGATGCCGTGCAGGTACACATGACCAACACACGCTCGACCGACCCCGAGGTGCTCGAGCGAAGGCACCCGGCACGGCTGTTGGAGTTCAGCATTCGCCGCGACTCGGGCGGTGCGGGCCAACACACGGGCGGCCACGGCGCGGTGCGGCGTATCGAATTTCTGGAGCCGCTCGAGCTGTCGCTGATCACCCAGCGCCGGGGGAAGCATCCGCCGTACGGAATGCAAGGCGGCTCGCCCGGCGCGGCGGGGCAGAACCTGTTGGTCCGCGCAGATGGAACCAGGGAAGTCTTGCCCGCGATCTGTGAGGTGAGCGTGCAACCGGGCGACGTGCTCACCATCAAGACACCCGGCGGCGGCGGATTCGGTGGTCAGCTTCCGTAGCAGGGCCTGTCTGTGCCGGGGTTGCTAGCTCTTCGGGAATGTTGATAATCCATTGCGCGGCCGGTTGGGACGCTGCCAGTAGAGCATTTTCGGTTTTCTTCTTACACCCTCAGGATTAGGTGTCGCTATGCCCAGAAACAAGACGTTCCAGCACGTAGCCGAGGCTGTGGGTGATACGCCCATGATTCGCATCAACCGTTTGATTCCCCAGGGACAAGCGGAGGTACTGGCCAAGTGCGAATTCTTCAATCCGCTCAACAGCGTGAAAGACCGGATCGGGGCCTCGATGATTGCCGCGGGCGAGCGCGACGGATTCGTCACCTCCGCGACGCACATCATCGAACCGACCAGCGGCAACACGGGCATCGCCCTGGCATTTGTCTGCGCGGCGAAGGGTTATCGGCTTACGCTGACGATGCCCGAGTCGATGTCGGTCGAGCGACGCGCGCTGTTGCGAGCCCTCGGCGCGGAAATCGTGTTGACTCCGGCCGCGGGGGGCATGAAGGCGGCCATCGACAAGGCGGGTGAATTGGTGGCCTCGGGCGACAATGCCTGGATGCCCCAGCAGTTCGACAATCCGGCCAACCCCGCGATTCACGAAGCGACCACCGGCCCCGAGATTTGGGAAGACTCCGGCCAGAACATCGACGCCATCGTGGCCGGCGTCGGCACGGGCGGCACGATTACAGGCGTTGCGCGATACATCAAACCGAAGAACTCCGATTTCAAGGCGATCGCGGTCGAGCCGGCCGACTCGCCGGTGATCGGCGGCGGCAAACCTGGCCCGCATAAGATTCAAGGCATCGGCGCTGGCTTCATTCCCCAGAACCTGGATACCTCAATCGTGGACGAGGCGGTGACGGTGAGCAATGAAGAAGCGTTTCAATGGGCCCGTCGCTTGGCTCGCGAGGAAGGCATCATGGGCGGCATCAGCAGCGGGGCCAACATGTGCGCCGCCGCCAAAGTGGCCGCCCGGCCCGAGTTCGCCGGCAAGCGGATCGTGGTGATTATGCCCAGTCTCGGCGAACGTTATCTGTCGACCCCCCTCTTTGAAGGATTGACGGGTTAGGCTTAGAATGGAGTTCATGAGCACTACCCCGCCTTCGCAGCGTTCCGCCACGCGTCGCCGCCTGCCCGAGTGGCTGCGAGTGAACTTGCCGGCTGGCGATGCGCAATGCACTTTCCAGGGCACGCAGCTCACGGTGCTCGATAACGAGCTGAAGACGGTCTGCGAGGAAGCGCGCTGTCCGAACGTTCACGACTGCTGGGCTCGCGGGACGGCCACTTTCATGATCGCCGGCCAGCACTGCACGCGGGGGTGCCGCTTCTGCTCGGTCGAAACGCTCCGCCAACCGCCGCCGCCCGAAGCCGACGAGCCGCAACGGTTGGCGGAGGCGGTCGCGCGGATGCAGCTGGAGCATGTTGTGATTACGGTCGTCAACCGCGACGATCTTCCCGATGGCGGGGCGGATCACTACAAGCGATGCGTCCAGGCGGTACACGATCGGCTGCCGGCGACGACAATCGAACTCTTGTCCAGCGACCTCGACGGGAATTCTCGGGCTCTAGAGCACCTGTTGGACGACATCCCGCTCGCCGTCTTCGCACACAACGTGGAGTGCGTCCCACGGCTCGACGCCCAAGTCCGCGACGCCCGTGCGTCGTTCTCGCAAAGCATCGAAGTGCTGCGGCAAGCGAAACATTTGCGGCCCGATCTCTGGACCAAGAGCAGCATCATGGTCGGCTTGGGCGAAACCGACGAAGAGGTGGTCGACGCCATGCGAGCGCTGCGCGACGTGGGGGTCGAACTATTGACTTTGGGTCAGTACTTGTCCCCCGGCCGCCCGGGAACACGGTTCCTGCCGGTCGAGCGTTACGTGCATCCCGACCAGTTCCAAGTGTGGGAAGACCAAGCCCGCGAAATCGGCTTCCGCGGCGTAGCCGCCGGGCCGTTGGTGCGCAGCTCGTTTCGGGCGGGGTTGCTGATGCAGGAGGCGATCTCGGGCGAGCGGATGGAAGTGAAGTAGGCCTTGGGGAGGCGCACCTCACGGCACCGCCGCGGGGGTCATGTCGATTTCCAGTTGCAGTGAGAGCGAGTCGTCCTCGAGTTGCAGATCGCCGCGGAGGCCGCGGAACCAATCCAATAGCGGCAACTGAAAATCTTCGGGCACTTCGGTCAGCAGGAATCGATTCTCGGGTGTCAGTGCCGACGAGGCCCAGGTTTCCAGGTCGCGCTCGGGGACGAGCAGTTGATACTCGCCGCCAAGTGGGCAGACGAACTTGCCGTCGACCAGCCGTTCGGCCAGGTCGCGGCACTCGGGTCGGGCGATGCGAAACTGGTTGGCCAGCGAGTTCATCATCCGGCTGGCGGCAACCGAGGTTTCACGGGTTCGCTTGTAGCCCAAGGCGTTGACCATCTCAGCCAGTTGTTTGCCGGTGAGGTCATCGATTGTGAGCCACACTTGTGCCGGCCGTTCCGCTTGCCCCATGGCGAGCTGGGGCAGCACCTGCTCGACGACGTCGGGTTTGAACGAAATCAGCAAGAACTTTTTCTGCTGAGCTTGCCAGAACATTTCGCCCACCGGCTCGGGCTGGTCGCCGGCGGGAGGCTTGGAGCCGTTGAATATTTCCAGCAGCCCGGGCCGCGGCCACGCACCAACGTAGCCGCGCGCAATCTCTCTGGTTTCCGCGTCTGGGGCGAGGATTCCATTCTTAACTGCCAGGATCGATCGGAAGTCGCGCAATCCGCCGAAGAGATGGTAGGCTTGGCTTTCTTTCTCCACCAGAATCGCGGGAATGTCGAGCACCGCCTCAAGCGAGACGACGTCACCCGCAACCGGCTGCAGGCGATTCTCAGCCGGTGCGCCCAGGGGCTCGCGAAGCGAATCGATCTTCAATCCGTCGAGCGGCTCGGCTACAACCTCGATTTTCATCGTCTCGCCCTCGTCGCCGCGGAGCGAGCGCTGGATGCCGACCGCGATCGGCGGCATCTGTCCTACTTCCTTTTGAAACTTATCGGCAAACTCGCGATACGTGGCTGCTTCGTCGGCGGAGACATCCTCGACGGTCATATCGCCTACCGACACAAAGTATCCCGCTGCGCCGCGCCGCGAATCGGTTACCTGTTCGTCTTCGATTGTCAGAGCGCTGCCGTCGAATCGCGCGGCAAAATGATCGGGCAGCAAGTCGGCGGCGATCATTTCCTCGGTAGTTTGCGCCGATAGATTCTCCGTTACGCCTGCCAGCCCCGCCATCTCCAGCAGCGACGGCTCACGAGCCGACTTCACGCGGCGGAGCGTTTCGATTCGGTAATGCGGACTGCAAAGGCTTTGGAAAAACTTCTCAGAGAGAAATGCGAACACAACGTCGCCGCGCTCCAGTGGAAGTCGCTGGCGGGCCTGGCGAAAACTGGGGAGTTCGGCGAGCGACCCCCTGCCCTGCCCCGCTTCGAGGAACCGCTTGATCAGCGTCGACGAAGTTGCCACGAGATGAAACTCATCGGACTGGACGTAGTAAGAACGTACCCGACCATCCGGCGTGGCGATGAGCGAAACATCGCGATCGACAATTTTTACGGTGCTCTGCTCGGCGTCGGGGAAGGTCTGCAGGGCTTCGAGCCGCTGCCGGCTCAGGTCCTGGGCGAGAATGAAATTGTTTTTGGCCTGGAACAGGATTCCGATGCCAGCCCCCTGCACTGCGTAGGAATCGAGCCCGATGATCGCCGCGTCGGCAATGACTTGCGGGCCTAGCACTTTGGCCAGGGCTGATTCTTTGAGCGAGAGCTGCTGCTGTGTACGCTTGGCGGCGGCCCGGTCGATGCCCCGTCGCAGAATCATGTTCTGCAGGTCGCCTTGCCACTTCTTGTTCAGATCACGAAACCACAAGTAGTTGGTAAAAGTACCAAACCGTAAATAAAAACACTCGGCCGGAACGTGCGTAGCGATCGGTTCCACGGCGACGTTTTCAAGCGGTGCCGGGTCGATCGGCAATTCTTGCCAGGCGATCGGCTCGGGCAGTGCCTGCCGTTCAGTGCCTGGCGCGGCCTGCGGTTGCAACATCTGGCGATCAACGCTCAGCAGGTACGCTTCGCCCGCAAAGAGCTCCCCGAGCGCCGAATCCTTGTGCTTGCCGATGCCGAGTAGGCCGCCGCTCGGTTCGGGCAGCGTTCGCTGCAGGCGTCGGGCGAACGTAGCCGTTAGGAAGTTCTCGGCCACGGGCGGGAACTGCGGATCGCGCCTGAGCTGATTCCAACGGCCTGCATAATTCTCCCACCACTCGTCGAGTAGCCGCCGGTGTGCCGCAGTGTCATCCAAGGGTTTTACACGGACGGCTTGTTCCACCGGGGAGAATACCGACAGGTCGAACGGATCGTCGCCTTGAAACAGGTAGTAAATCGTGACTTTCCCTGGGGTTTTGATGGAGAGCAACTGCCGCACGACTTTCTTGACCGGCTCGTTCTTGAGGACCGGGTACATCACTCGGTCCGATTCTTCCCAAACAGTAAATCGCTCGTCGCTGAGCGGGATGACCGGTTTGCCGCGAAAGACGTCGATCGTGACGCGCCCCACGCCAAACGGCGCCCCGACATAGGCTTCCGACGAAGGCGCGGCGGAAAGTTGCGCGACAAATAATAGACAAATGGCAAGAACCGAGAATCCGCAGCGAATACGTCGTGAGACGTGTGCTCTGCTGCGAGGGAGGCAGACAATCATGGCAGGACACCTGGGTGGGCTAGCGTGGTGCGAGGAAGGAATCTGTCAACTGCCCATCATGGTACCGGGCCGGCCCCGTGGGGGACAGTCCGTGCAGCGCAGTTTGGGCCAGCGGCCCGCCGACTTGCCGAATCCCTTTAATTCTCGACAATTGACGTTATGCTCATTCCCCAGTTTTCATTGCGCACGATTCTCAAGGTGATTACCGTTTGCGCGGTGCTGTTTCTGATTGCCGGGGAGGCGCTGCAGGGGAAGGCGTGGGCCGTGGCAGTGACGGTGGGCGTGTTGAGCGTGCTGGCGACGCTCGCCGTGCACGGCTGTTTCTTTGGTCTCACTGCGGGACTGTCTCGAATCATCGGCGCGCAACAATCGCCCGCCCGCACCAGCCAGGGAGGAATGCAACTCAGCAGCGATCTGCAAGTCCCTCCCCCGCAGCCGGTCTCAGCCGAGCCCAGTGAGACCTCGACCGAAGGGACCTCGGCCGAGCAATGAAGATTTATTCTCACACATTTCGCTTGTTGGCTTTCATGTTGTTGGCCAGTTGTTCGTTGAAGACGGCTCTGGCGTTGGGAGGGTTCAGCTATGCGATGCCCCAGTTGCCCAACAACACGCTTGGCTACTCCACGCAGTCAGGTCTGCAGATCAAGGTCGACTCCTCCTGGATCGGCAGCCGGGGCTATTGGCCGTTCGAGGTACAGATCATCTCGCCCACGGCCTCCACGGCTGACCGGCAGATAACGGTTCGTCTTTCGGCCGGCCATAGATACAGCCAACCATCAGCGATCACGGTCGAACAAGATTTCGAGTTAGCACAAGGTGACACGGTCGCTGCGATCAAGCTGCTAGTTCCGCAATTGATCGACTGGAACGTCTGCAGTATGGAAGTGTGGGTCGATGGACGGCTGGACAAGCAGTTGTCCCAGCCCTCACAGTCGTTTAGTCGTACGAACAACAACACCAGCCATGCGTTGTTCATGCCACGCCGCTCCGAGCAGATCAAATTGCTAGGGACGGCATTTAACGAGCAGATTTCCAGTGGCCGCGTCGAACTCAGGTATGGAAGCTCGGAGCTGCTCGACACATGGCTCGATTATTCCACAGTCGGTGCAGTCATTGCCGCGCCCGAGGACTTGGAGCAGTGGGAGACAGAGTCTCCAGTTCGTTTCCAGGAACTGCTACGTTGGGTTCGCGCCGGCGGGAATCTGTGGGTTGTTTGCGCGGGGAGCGATTTAACGGAGCTTCCCGATGTCGAAAGGGCTCTCGGTATCTCGGACGATCTTGCCTCAGGTTGGAATTATCTCCCGCTCCAAGGCAGTGCCAAGACGGGTGTTGATGCACTGCTCGAGTTCAAGTCCCCAGGCTCTTTTGAGAAGAGCAGTCAACGCCGGCCATGGAGTCGGGATCGTGACGACCCAGATCGGGCCGTCGATTCGCGGGATTGGTTCGTGGCACGAGCCTTTGGAATGGGGACAGTCACGGTGTTTCGCGACCCGGATGGGACGGGATCGAAAAATACGCTCGTCGCGGTCGAGAGGTCGCTGCTCGCGAAGCGAAGTGCCTGGGTTCACCGCCATGGCAACGACCCGGCCCGGGGCAATTACGAGTTCAACAACTTTCTGATCCCCGACGTGGGCATGGCGCCGGTGTTCGAGTTTCAGGTGCTGATTTCTCTGTTTGTCATCGGCATCGGGCCGGTGAACTATTGGTTGCTGAAGCGGCGCGGTCAGTTGCCGCTGCTGTTGGTGACCGTGCCGACAGCGGCCCTGGCGGCGACGCTCGTGCTGTTCGTCTATGGCATTCTCTCCGAAGGAACCGGCACACGCGTGCGGGTGCAGAGCTTCACGATGCTCGATCAGAAAGGGGGCGAAGCGGTTTGCTGGGCGCGGCTTTCCTACTACGCGGGAATCGCCCCGGCCGAAGGGCTGCGCATGCCGACTGATGCCGCGATCTATCCGATCTTGCCTTCCTCCGGTGGCAGAGACCGCTATGGTCAGCCGCGCGAATTGCTGTGGGACAACGCTTCGGCCGAACTGTCGCAGCATCTCTCCCAAGGTTGGCTCGCGGCACGCACGCCGACTCAGTACCTGACCATCACGGCGCGGCCAACGAACAAACAGATCGCGTTTGAGCTTTCCGACGCTGGCCTCCGGGCGACCAATCGATTGGGAGTCGACGTCCTCACGTTGGCCGTGCAAGACGACCAGGGCAAGTTTTATCTCTCGGAAAAGATTGCAGCGGGCGAGTCGATTCTGCTCCCGGCTAGCGACAAGTCGACGGTGATGAAAGCCATGCGGGCACTACTCTCCGACCACGAGCCACAGTTTCCCGCGGGAGCTGAGGTCGCTTATCGTCAAAGGTACAGAACCGAGACACTTTCGCAGAACCTGATGGAAATCGAGATTGCCGCGCTCACTTCGCCGATGGTTCAAGAATGGGGCAGCCGTACTTACGTTGCGGTTACCGCCGCGGGCGTCGAGCTGGACTTGGGATTGGACTACGTGACCGAACAGAACAGTTGCCACGTCATCCGAGGGAGTTGGTAACGTGATCGACGCCCGCCGACCATTGATCGAACTGCGACGCCTGCACCGTTATTTCGACGAAACGCGCGCCGTCGACGACGTCAGCTTCGAGGTCTACCCCGGCGAAGTGTTCGGATACATCGGCCCCAACGGCGCCGGCAAAACGACCAGCATGCGAATTTTAGCCACGCTCGACGAGCCAACCTACGGCGATGCGTTTGTCGACGGCTTTTCGGTGGTCGACGACCCCGATCGCGTCCGCCGTCGACTCGGGTTCATGCCCGACTATTTTGGGACGTACGAAAATGTGAACGTCGTGGAGTACCTCGACTTTTTCGCTCGTGCCTACGGCCTTCGCGGCAAGGAGCGGCTGCGATCGATCGACTACGTGATGGACTTCACTGGGCTCGACGTGCTGGCCGACAAGCCGGTGAACGGTCTTTCGAAGGGCATGAAGCAACGGCTCTGCCTGGGCCGCACGATGATTCACGATCCGGCCGTGCTGATTCTCGACGAGCCGGCCGCCGGGCTCGATCCGCGCGCTCGCATCGAGCTGCGCGAAATGATTGCGAAGCTGGCCGAGACGGGCAAAGCCGTCCTGATTAGTTCGCACATCCTCACCGAGCTGGCGGAGATTTGCGATAAGATCGCGATTATCGAAACGGGGCGCCTGCTTGCCGTCGGTACGGTCGACGAGATCAGCGCCCGGAGTGAGCCGATCAGCCGTGTGCGAATGCGGACTCTCGGCGAGAGCCAGCCGCTCGTGGATTGGCTTGCCGGACGCTCCGACGTGACCGGCGTCGTGGTCGACGGCAGTCTGGTGATGCTCAACCACGATGGCGGCCCGCAGCGGCAGGCGGCGTTGCTCAAGGAAATCGTCGGGGCGGGAATCGCGATCGTGGAATTCGCCAGCAAGACCAAGAGCTTGGAAGACGTGTTTCTGCACGTGACGGAGGGCCGAGTGCAATGACCACGGTTCTCGACACTTCCACCCAGCAGGCCGAAGCCCAGCGATCCCCGTCCGGTATTCTGGAGCACGCTCAGGACTGGCTGTTGCGGCTCGTGGATCGGGCTAATCCGATTCTCGTGAAAGAGACGCGACAGGCCCTCAAGAGCCGACAGTTCGTGTTGACCTTCATGGTGACTTTGCTGGCGTGTTGGATCGCAAGTTTTGCCCTCGTGGCCATTGTGGGGGCGGACGTGTTCTACATCTCATCCGGCGATGAGATGCTGCTGGTCTACTGCTGCATCCTGGCTTTTCCGCTGATGTTGGTCGTGCCCTATTCCACCTTCCGTTCGTTGGCCTCGGAGCAGGAGGACAATACTTATGATCTGTTGTCGATCACGTCGCTCAGCTCAAGACAGATTATCACCGGGAAGCTGGGAAGCGCGGTAGTGCAGATTGTGGTCTACTTGTCGGCGGTGAGCCCCTGCATTGCGTTTTCTTATTTGTTGCGCGGAGTCGAGGTCTTCACGGTAGTCATCTTGTTGGGCAGCTATGTCCTGGTGTCGCTGGGTCTGTCGGTGTTGGCCCTGTTGGCAGGCACGCTGGCACGGGTCCGCTACACCCAGGCGTTGGTGTCGGTCTTCCTGGTTCTCGGATTGGTGTCGGTGTTCCTTTCGAGTTTCGCCGCGGCGGAAGAGTTTATTCGGGATGGCTATGTTATGTTCCGAAACAGCGAATTCTGGATTGGCTCGGCGGCGGCGCTGACGTTTTACGTGACCACGTTTCTCCTGGCGCATGCCGCGGCGTCGGCGCAGATCGCGTTCCCTAGCGAAAACCGCTCTACTCCGTTGCGCCGTCTCATGGTTTTGCAGCAGGCATGTTTCTTGGGGTGGATGGCGGTGATTCCCACTTTCGAACGCAGTCCGGACGTGTTGCTGATGGTGGCATTTCTGGTCGCGGGCTTTGCCGGAATCTATTGGTACACAATCGGCACGATTCTCACCAGCGAATGGCCTCATCTCTCGCGACGCGTGCAACGCTCGTTGCCGCAGAGCACCGCGGGACGCGCTCTGCTGACTTGGTTCAACCCGGGACCGGGAACCGGCTTCATGTTCACGATTGCCAATCTGACAACGATCGGGTTGGTCGGCCTTGCGTTGGTGGCTTGGAGTGGCGCGGTCACACGTGCGCCGATGAATCCCGAGCAGGCCGCGTACTTCATCACTCTCGGCTGGAGCTACGTGGTGATCTTCTTGGGAGTGGGGCGGTTGTTGATCGCTCTCTTGCGACGCGTGTTGTTCGTCTCGATGACCGCTGGTATTCTGCTGCATGCGATTCTGTTCCTTGCGGCGTGCGGCATTCCCCAGATTGTGTTCCTGATGTCTTCGACGTTCAATTCGAGCGGCGGCTACTCGTTGATCCAAATCACCAATCCGGTCTGGACGCTCTACACACTGCTCGATCACGGCGTGATGTCCATTGAGGGGCAGATGCTGATCCTAATGCTGCCCGCCGCGGCGCTGGTGGTGTTGCTGCTGAACTTGCGGTCGGTGGCGGCCGAGTTGCAGTATCAGCGGCGCAGGCTGCCGGTGCGCGTCGCCGAAGACGAGGCGGAGTTGCACCCGGAGCCAGTTCCCGAGCCGACGAACCCGTGGGATGCGGCGGGGGAAGAATGACGCTAGAGAGACTGCAGAGCTTCTCGTACTGCGCACGGGTGGCACTGTCTGGCTTGCCAGCAGTGGAACCCTGAACCCGCTTCGCACTGCTGGCAAGCCAGACAGTGGCACCCGACTCGGCAGGCGGTCACATATCGTTCCCACGCCCTGCGGGACTGAAAAGGCTCTAATTCTCAAGCGACGCTTGCCAGCGTTGCCGACCTCGTTGGAGCACGACTGCCGGGGGTTGAATCGAGATCACCTCGACGCCAAACCGAGTGTCGCCTTCGGCGACTGGGTAGACGGCGCCGTTGATCATCAGCACAGCGCGTTGAAGATCGACATTCACAAAGCCCAAGAGTTCGACGGCATCTTCCTGGTCGTTTCGATTCTTGCTTCTACCTTCTCGCTTTGGCGCGAGGAAGAGGTCCACGCGGTCGGGAAACGGTGGTTGATAGGCAACCGCGGTCTTCTGTTCTGCAAGGGCCTGGTCGGAGGCTGCCGGCTCTGTCTCAGCAGGATCCTCTGCCGAAGGTTCGCGGACGACGATCGATAGCTCTGCTCGGCCGCTTGCCGCGGCCTGGACTTCGGGTTCGACTGGTGCGTCGGTGGACGGAGTCTGTCCACAGCCGCAGAATGCGGCGAGCACGGCGAAGCAGAGCGGCTTGTGATAGCGGCTGAACATGAGGGAGCGCCTGGTGGTTGGACTCGTCGGGGCGAGCGAAACGCGCCCTGACAAGTTTAGCACGCGAGTTCAGCAACCGGCGTTGCCCCGATTTCCACCCTGCCTGTCGCTACGACCCGAACAATTGATTCATCAAGGTGGCTTTGGCCTCCGCCTTTCTTGGTTTGCGGGCCGTCTTCTGAACACGCTGGGGTTGGACGTTGGTGTCGCCGGAGGACCGATAGCGGGCGTCGAACCCCGAGCGGAAGGGCGGCCGGCCGGGTTGGCCGGTTGGCTGCAATTGCGTTGTAGTGGGGAGCGATTGGAGATAGTTTTCTCCTTCGATGTACGATTGCTGCAAGAGTCGGTCGCTGACGGGCGCTGCGCACGGCTGCGTGGGGCAACCCTCGGCGACTGGCACCCGGGCCAGGCGGCAGCCGATCGTTTCGCGTGCCACTTGCTCGCGTGGCGCGGGCGGTTCGTCGTAGCCTACGACTTCTGGCATGATGAAGACAATCAGCTCGCTTTCTCGTACGTTGGTGGTGCGCGACCGGAAAAGTGGGCCGAGGTATTTGACGTCTTTCAGATAGGGGATGCCGTTGAATTCGCCCGTGTCGCTCCGCTGGCGGAGGCCGCCGATCACGAGCGTTTGGCGGTTGGCAACGCGAACGACTGTCGTGGCGCTGCGTGTGTCGACGATCGGTTGATTCTCGTTTTCCGTAAACCCGGCGACGCGGCTGAATTCCGACTCGACCTCCATTTCGATGGTGCCGTCCGAGGCGATCGCGGCTTGTACTTTCAGAGTGATGCCCACCTCTTTGAAGGCGGTTGTGCCGATCTGTCCGCCCAACTCCGACTGAGTAATTTGCTGGAAGGGAATTTCGGAGACGCTTTTCCACTCCGCGAGTTCGTTCTCGACGACGGTGACGTTCGGGTCGGCCAGCAGTCGCGAGTCTTTGGCGTTTTGCAGAAAGAGCGCAACGGTTGTGATGTCGAAGTTGCGGGTGACCTCCAGGTGCATCAAACTTCCGGTGATTCCGCCGTTGGCGGCGTCGTCGGAGCGAACCGAGTTGAACGCAATTTCAGGGTGCCCGTCGATGGCGAAACTGTTGGCGTCGGTGTCGTTGGTCCAGGCACCCATGCCGAGGGCGATCTGCTCCTCGAGTTTCTGCACGGCGTAGTTGGCCATGAGCGAGCGACTGGTCGTCTCTCGGCTAATGGCCATCGCGTCGCGCATGACCGCCAGGGCGGGTGCCAAGGTTCCTGCCAAGAGGCCGGTGGCGAACACCATTTCCAGGAGCGAAAACGCTCTGCGTTTCAGTCGCCATATTGGCTGGCGAGATGTTCCAGCTTGTGGGCAAGTCACGGCACGAACTCCGGGGATTCAGCCAAATACTCGGGGCGCAACGTCCCACGCAAGGGTAGCTCATGCATCCCGCCGAGGTGCCGGAGAACGGGGCCCTCCCAACCGGAAAAACGTGACTCTACGGAGTCGTCTCGGTGGTTTCGACCGAGCCGGTCAATGGCACGACGGTCACGCTCCAACTCCGATCGGGACCTGCGATCGAAACGCTGTAGGCGGCCAGGGCCGTGCCGTCGAAATCGAATTCCAGTTCCTTCAGGTTCGACGTGACGGTGACGTCCTGCGGCACGGTGCGCATCTGCCCTACCTGTACGTCGCCTCCGCCTGTGCGTCGCGTGAGGGCGAAGCTGGTGACGTTGCCACTGGCAGGCGAGAGTTGCAGGTAGTGGTTGTCGCCGGACGCGATCGTGCCACGTCGGGCGTGCGACAAGGCGAGTGACAACTGCCTGGCGAACCCTTCGGCTCCACCGTTGGCGAGCGTGCCGTGGCCGAAGCGAGAAATCCCAGCTAGTGTGAGCAGGGCCAACATCGCGCCGACAGCCGCAAGTTCCAAAAGACTCATGGCCCGACGCGATGATTCACGTCGAGCCATGGGTAGTACTCTGCAAGCGGTGTCCATAGGGACTTCCACAGATATCAGTTCACACGATGGGTGGTCGCATTGAGTGTGTAGGCGCTGCTGTCGACGGGATTGACCGGAATGCCTTCAGGAAAGTAATTCACATCGGCGGCAATGTCCGACAGGTCGTTGGCTGGCCAGCTGTTAGTGGAGATGTACCACCGCTCAACGGCGGAATTGATCGTGGCCTTGTGATGATCTCGCACACGCTGTTTGGCGGTGTCGCTCGAAACGGTGACACGCGGCACGATGATCGCGGCAATGATGCCGAGGATCGTTACGACGGCGAGCAATTCGAGCAGCGAAAAACCACGTGTCTTGGTGAAACGGCGCGATTTCATGGGGTCTCTCTCCTTCTACAAATCCGTATAGCTTGGCAAGGGTGCTGGGGCGAACCCTCTTCTATGTTCCCTAAAAGGTAGGTCACAGAATCGGTACTAGGCCGAGAAATTGGAACTCGTCCTAACTTCCTTTATAATCAGTGGTTACCCATTGCTGCTGGCCCAGCTCTAGAGTGACATTGTTCAAGCTCACAGTGCCGGTGCTGCTCTCCTCCTCATCGTCACTGTCGGATCCTACTTGAATTTCGAGAGACGTCTGTGCGTGGCTGTCGATTGGCTGAACGAGCGTCACGATAGCGATCAGGGCAAAGCGAACGAGCCGTCCACAGGCTTTCTGGCAAGCATCGGAAACACCACTCTCGGCAAGCGTCTTCATGCGGTTGATAACCCTGGTTACGCAAGAAACCCGCCGAGGGGCGGGTTCCTTCTGCAGTCTGGCGGCTGTGCTGTTGTGTCTTCAGTCGACTCTTACGCCGTGCAGGCAGGGACCTTGGCTTCGTAAAGCGCCTTCAACACGTCGCGACGTGCGATCAATCCCACGATTCGGCCATTTTCCATAACCGGTACCCGGCGAACGCGGTGGACGATGCACATGTCGGCAATATTGCTGATCGGGTCGTCTGCTTCGATCGTGAGCACGTCGGTCGTCATGTGTTTGGAAACCGTTTCCCGACGGATCTTCTCATCGTAAACAATGGCCAGCAGAGCAAACTCTGTGACGATCCCGACCAGGTGTCCATCGTTGTCGGTCACGGGAAGTCCGCTGATCTCTTGCAGGAGCAGCAACTCGATCGCCTCTTCCAGCGACGAGTCTGGGTTGATCGTGACGACATCCTCGGTCATGATTTCGCGTGCCGTGATCATCAAGCAGTCTCCTACCCCAATTGGTTCGTGTCTTGGTGCGGCCGCTGGCCGTGGTGAGTTCTAAGGTAAACCTAGGTCAAAAACAGGGAGTTATCTTGCAGAGAAAGAGTGGGATTGCGCCAGCAGAGGGCCAGCGAGCGTGATCGCCGTTACAATTGAACTAGCCGTCAGAATCGAACACGGCAGTTACCTTGGTCGGCACCTGGTGCCGATAGGAATTGTAGTACTACTGCGTAAGGTCAGTTCTCGGCATGCTTTGCAAACAACGAATGACACAGCTTCGGACTTCGGATTTCGTCATTCCTTCGTCATTGGGTATTTCGTCATTCGACATTCAAACAAGGTGACTCGTTGGCCTCGACCAGTTCCATGAACATTGCTGGAACCGCTCTGGCGTTTCGTGGCTACAACGTCACCAATCTGGGACGCACCGCGGAGCTTCTCGCCCAACCGGCCTACCGACAGATCGTCCGCGCGGAACTGGAGCGGTTTGGTGCATTGTGTAACGAGTACACCGATCGCCCCATCGATTTGGTCCAGCGGGTGGAATCTGGCCAGGAGCCACAACTGGAAGACTACGTGGAAGCGATCTCCTTGGTGGTTGCCGTCGAAGTGGCCCAGATGCGATTGCTCTCGGAATTGCACGAGGTCGACACCTCACGAGCCAAATTGGCATTCGGCTACAGCCTGGGCGAACTGACGGCGGTCAGCTTTGGGGGCATGTTCCCGATGGACGAAGTGATTCGCGTCCCCTTGGCGATGGCCAAGGACTGTGTGGCTCTGGCAGAACACACCACGATGGGCGTGCTTTTCTCTCGGGGACCCACGATCGACGAGAACCAGGTCATTCGACTGTGCCAACAAATCACGGGCGAAGGGCGTGGCACGATCGGCATCTCGGCTGTGCTGTCGCCCAATACGCTGCTGTTAATTGGCCAAGCCGACACGGTTTCACGGTTCAAGGAAGTGATGCACGATTTGTTGCCGCACCGGGCGCACCTGAAGCTGAACGCCAATCGTTGGCCGCCCCTGCATACGCCAATCGTCCGGCAGATGCAGATTCCCGACCGGGCTTCGGTGATGATGGAGCTCGTGCCGGGCGGACTGACGCCAGCCTGTCCGCCGGTTTTTTCGTTGGTCACCGGCAAGATGAGTTACAACGACCACTCGGCCCGCGAAGTGCTGCGGCAATGGGCAGACCATCCCCAGCGGCTTTGGGACGCGATCGACGAAACGTTGGCGGCGGGAGTGGAAACGGTTGTCCACGTCGGTCCCGAGCCCAACGTCGTGCCGTCGACGTTTCGGCGTTTGAGCGAAAATGTTCAACAGCAGACATCGGGCGCCTCGCTGGGAAGCTTGGGCAGGCGAGCGGTTTCTGGCATGGCGCGTCGGCCCTGGTTGGCCGCACTGTTGCCCGCGGACGCGACGCTGTTGAGAGCTCCCCATGTGAGCCATCTCATCCTGGAAGACTGGTTGCTGGACAACGTCCAGGCGATCAAGAAATAGGGCAGTTTCCCGCTCCGCTAGCGCAATGGACCCGAGGGTCTGCGACGCCCGACAGAGTGAGACGAGGCCGTGCGGGGCCGGCAATGATAACCACCCGCTTCGGTTAGGTAAACAGCAGGATTCAGCCCAAGAAAACTGGACAAATCACGCACAAAAACCTTGACATCGTCGCTCAACCGAAGCATAACGGTCGCCGTGGGAGTTATTTCCCCGTTTGAGTTTCTTGCCTCGACGATATCCCACGACTTATCTCCTCTCTGATCAGACCGCTAATGATTCTCTAAAAGCTTGACAACTTCCCTCACAGTGGGGTCGAAGGTTGTTAGGCGGTAGGCAGGGAATCCGATCGCTTACCGCGTTTCTTTTGGCATGGTCTG
>CAXMSB010000212.1:0-5217 GCA_964195615.1 uncultured Granulosicoccus sp.
CAGCGATGATAACCCATTGGAGATTGTGGGAATCGGCAACGTCTACTTAGATGGCGACAAGTTTGACGGCGATATCGTAAACATCCGCAATAGCCACCACGTCACCTTGAAGAATCTCACGATTCGCAACGCCCAGGATGACGGTATCGACGCCGAAGACACGTACAAGTTATCGCTCTACAACGTCAAGAGTTTATACAACGATGACGATGGCCTGGACGCTGAAAGAGTCGGCTATGTCTACGCCCACAATGGTAAGTTCAATAATAACCTTGAAAATGGCATAGAGCTTGTGAACGTAGGTTACGCCCACCTCAAGGACGTCCAGGCTTCTTACAACGGAGACTCCAAATCACCCGCATCCGCAACGGAGATTCCATATGACGAAGAATATGGCAACGGAGTCTTCTTTGTGAACTTTGGCGAGATTTGTTGTTCGGCATCGGAGATTGCGAATTTACAGGTGCCGAATTCAGGCGCATTCGGCGTGCTCGATATCTTTAGCGGGGACTACTCGAAGAATAGTATGGATGGGATTCATACGGCAGGCGTCGCTGAAGTGAAAATCGACACGATCTACGCCAACGACAATGGGTACGACGGCGTGGATGTGGATGACGTATTTGAGGATTTGGACCTAGTGGAGAAGGAACCCATTTCTGCTCAGTCGGACATAGTCGACATCAATTACGCTGCCTTTGATGCCAACGGTGGCAATGGAATGAAACTCGATGCAAAAGACATCGAAATCACCGAGACGCGCGCTCTTCACAACGACTTTGATGGCGTGGAGATCGACGACGCTTATGAAGTGTACATCTACAACAGCAATTACTCCTTCAACGGTCATGAAGGCCTGGAAATCGATAATTCTGATTGGGTGTTCATCGACTACGTCGCGGTTAACAACAACGGACAGAACTCGGCTAACACGGGGTTGTCTGTTGAGCATGTCGATGGTTTGACCGTCAAGAACAGTGAGTTTTTGCACAACATCGGTGACGGCGTTTATGTCAACATGAACTACGACGGCAACACATGGTTTGACTACGTGGAAGCTTCCTACAACACCGGTGACGGTATTGACCTGAGGGATGGCTCCGCGGACCTGCTGACCGTGGGCACCCGTCATAACGACCGCAACGGAGTCCGAGCTGAAGGCTTGAAGAACCTCTGGATCAATGACTCCACCGCCACTTACAACGGATTCCACGGCCTGAAGATCCTGGGGGGGAATGAGACACCAAAAGCAGCAGATCTCAATGGCAATGGCATTGATCATGGCACGGATGTGTATATTGTGTGGAGTAACTTCTCCCACAACTACAAAGACGGAATCCATGCTGAATTTGCCGGCGACATCGTGTTAGAGCGGATGCAGGCAAGCTGGAACGGCGATGACGGATTTGACTCTTTCAATGCTCACTCCGTCACAGTCATCGACTCGTTGTTCGAGAACAATGCTGATGAGGATTTCATCAATGACCAGTTTATTCTCTGAGAGTGAGCGTTAGAGATCCTCCTCCTTAGCTCACGGTTATTGGGAGATACGGACATTAGTCCTCAGTGCTGCCCTTTTTTGGGGCAGCACTGGGGCTTTTTTTCTGTAGATAACGCCTTCAAGAAGCTATCTAGGCCGGTATCCGTCGATTTTCTCCGTAAATACGCTCTCTTTTTCAAATCTCGGCTCGGATGTTCGTCGGCGCCAGTCGACCTCGGGACTCTGAGTTTCTTATTGCGGTAGCACCTGCCAGATGCGCACAATTGTGTTTGGCAGCCTCTGTCCTGGCTGCCAATGAGCAGGCTTTGAGAAACCCATGCAGAACTTCGAGAACAAAGTTGTAGTAGTAACAGGCGCCGCCAGCGGCATCGGCCGAGCGCTGGCGGGAGCTTTTCTTCGCGAAGGAGCAAAGGCAGGGCTGGCCGACATTGAGGAAGAATCGCTTCTGCCAACTCGTCGCGACCTGCAATCGGTGTCCGCCGATGTTGAGGCGGTTGTTACCGATGTCTCAAAGCCCGATCAGGTAGAACGCCTAGCAGCGGAGGCATATCGCAGCTTTGGACGAGTCGATGTGCTCTGTAACAATGCTGCGATAACGTACGGCGGACCAGCCACGTGGTAGAGCACGCTTGAAGATTGGCAGCGAGTTCTAGGTGTGAACCTAATGGGCGTCGTCCATGGACTGCGTAGCTTTGTTCCTCGCATGCTTTGCCAGGGTGACGAAGCGGTGATTGTCAACACCGTACCCGCGCGTTGCCTGGATAAACCCCGTGGGGGAAACTTTCCGTTTCACCGACTTCCGTGTCCACTGCGGGGAGCTTTTAACCCGCGTGCTTTTCTATCCCGGTCACCGTTCCAGCAAATCATAATGACGTTCCTTTGTATTCACAGTTGATCGCGATGCCTTGCAGACGGCCTGGAACGTAAGCAACGGCCACCAGGGCAGAAGACGCCTGCACGTCAGGCTATCAGCCGTTTCATGTCGCGTACGGCCTGTTCCAGGCCGACCATGATCGCCCGAGAGATAATGCTGTGGCCGATGTTCAGTTCGCACATCTCGGGGATTTCCGCCACGGGGCGGACGTTTCGATAGGTGAGCCCGTGGCCGGCATGCAAGGTGAGCCCCGCGTCACGCACTTGGGCGGCAGCCTCGTAGAGTGTTGCCATCTCGGCGTCGGTGGAGAAGCTGGCTGCCGCGTGGGCGTAGGCCCCGGTGTGTAGCTCAATGGCAGCAGCGCCGGTGGCGGCAGCGGCGGCGAGTTGGGCCGGGTCGGGATCGAGAAACAGGCTGACGACGATCCCGGCGTCCTGCAATCGTTTGACCGCCTCGGCGATGCGAATAGGATTGCCCACCACGTCTAATCCCCCTTCGGTGGTAACCTCTTCTCGCCGCTCGGGCACGAGTGTGGCTTGGTAGGGTCGAGCTTGACAGGCGATGTCGATCACTTCGTCGCAGCAAGCCAACTCAAGGTTCAGCCTGACCGTGACCGTTTGGCCCAGTAGATGCAAATCGCGATCCTGGATATGCCGCCGATCCTCGCGCAGGTGCAGCGTGATGCCGTCGGCGCCGCCCAGTTCGGCCAACGTGGCCGCCCACACGGGGTCCGGCTCGTTGGTCATGCGGGCCTGCCGCACGGTGGCAACGTGATCGATGTTTACTCCCAGGGTCGGCATCGCTGGAACCTTCGGTTAGGGTTTCTTGGCACGGCTTCTCGACAGCCAGTTGTACGTTCAATTCGGCCTGGGTGTCTAGCGGTCGGATGGCAACAATCGCGCTGGTAAAACGGCCGCGAGAGTCCGCTGGAGTGGGCAGATCGCCACGTTCTCCTGGCAGACACAACGCCACGGTCCGGGTTCGACCCCGAGGCCACCCGGCCGCCGTAACTCGTTGTAAACATTCATCTTACAGCATCCCCTCCCGGCCCCAAAGTGTGAGCTACACTTGCTTGGAGCCGTGAACCTCGACGGGGAATCTCGGGTCCACGACTCCTCCGTAGCTTTTCCAGACTTAGCCTGTTGCAGGGTGAATCTCACACAGTAGGAATTCTACCCGGTTCAACATCGACTCCGCTCTCGCTCACCGCCAAGTATCAGCAACATCGAACGACCCAACGCGAGAAAACACCATGAATTGCCAATCGCTTGCTGAAAACATCCAGAAACTTCAGCCCGAGGCCTCCACGCAGGACGTTGCCCGGCTCTGTCTGCTGCTGTCGAACAATTCCGACGAGCTGGATGAATATGCAGAGATCGAGAAGCTCAGGATCGCTTGGAACGAAGTCGGCATGAAGCTACAAGCGGCCACCGACCAGCATGCGGCGATGACCCAGGAGCTGGAAGACTTGGCGAGTTCCGATCCAGAGAAATTCTCACGGGATCAAATCTGGGTACTCATCCGGGCAATCAAGGTCCAAAGCCAGGTGCTGCAGATGTACGTTGGCCAGCCGCTTTTGGACGTCTAGCGCGTACGGCTCACAGCGCGTGAGCGCAGCGTTTGGTTGCGGTCTCCAGCCGTGCTGGGTTTACTCGTGGCTGCTAATCGAAGAGCAACTTGCTGACGATCTGCTCGACATAATCGCCCGGGGGAGTGGGGCGCGTCCGATTTAGCATGATAACCACGGCCGCATTGCGGTCGGGGAAGCGCTGCATCATCAGCGAAAACCCGCGGGTGCCGCCGGCGTGCATCACGCGACGCTCGCCGTGGTGTTTGCGGAGGAACCAGCCGTAGCCGTAGTGGTCTTCGCCGCGGTCGGTCTTGACGTGCGGCGTGAACATTGCCTGTTGCGACGATTTGCTGAGCAGCGAGCCTTCTCGCAGTGCGGCCAGCCAGCGCTCCAGATCGTCGAGAGACGAATAGACGCCGCCATCGCCGCGCACGGCGCTGGTTACACTCTGATCGCTCACCTTCCAGTTGCCCTGGTCATCCAACTCGTGGCCGAAAGCTCGTTCCGCCACCACGTTCATTCCCGCGACGTACAAGACGGAACGGTCCATGCCTGGCACCTCAAGCACCTCGGTCCGCATGAAACGATGAAAGGGCCTGTCGGCGGCCGCTTCGACGATCAGCCCCAGCAGCGTGTAACCGGAATTGGAATACGCGAACTTCGCCCCCGGCGCGAAAACTGGCTGCTTCGTTTTGCGCAGTATCGCAAGCACGTTCTGGTCGGTGAGTTGCAGCGTCGTTCCCTCGGGTATCAGCTTCTCGTAGTCGGGCAGTCCGGAAGTGTGCGACAGCAGATGATGGACCGTGATCTGCTTCCAATAGTCCGGGCAACTCAGAAAGAAGCGGTCGAGCGTATCGTCGAGCGAAATCGCACCGCGATCCACCAGCACGAGCACTGCCGTGGCCGTGAATTGTTTGGTCACCGAGGCGAGGCGAAAGTTGGTGGCCGGGGTGCAGGGTTCCGGCCGATCGCAGCGACACTTGCCCCAGGCATGTTTGAAGATGGTGTTGCCGTTGTCGATCGCCATTACTGCCGCGCCGACATGGGGTGGCAGAAGGGCCTCGACTTCGTCGACCAGCGTCGCGTCCTCGGCCCGAGATGGAAGCGTGCAGGCCCAGAGAGACAGCAGCAGTGCGACGCAGCATTTCGCCGGCAGAAGGCGGCGCGGTAGCCCTGAGGAAACAGTCAACACGCGGCGACTCTCTCGATGGTGAAATGCAATGGCAACTCGGTCGGCCCTTCGCTGGATGGCTATTATCGACGCAATTCTGG
>CAXMSB010000213.1:0-27785 GCA_964195615.1 uncultured Granulosicoccus sp.
CGGAGTCGACCGAAAGCGAGATCTCCCGGCTGACCTGGGCCGTGCTCGATGGCAGCGCTTCGGAGGAGCAGCGCGGCCGCTTGGCGGATTTGGTCGGCGCCCAACACGCCCGCCGCCGGAAGTGAACCTTCCCTGCGGAGAAAAGATGAAAAACAGTCGTCGATAATCTGGAGAGTATGCGCATTATCTGCCGATAGCGTATTTTGGACAGGGTTGATGCCCTGGTCCGACTCGCAACGGACGCGCGTCGTTGGACCTCCCCAGCAGCCTTCCAGAGAAGCCGGTCGCCCCCAAAGGCTGACCGACGCGCAAAGCCATGACGCCTGAAAACCCGCATTACTTGCTTTTTTCCGAAGCAAGCCAAGATCGGTCTGCCGCCCAAACTTGGCGGTTCGTCCTACAGCACGTCGAGTCCCAACGCCGTTTCTCGGCCACCGACTCCGAACCCTCCGAGACCGGCCACGAACGCCTGGAACTGCTGGCCGTGGTCCGTGGTCTGGAAGCCCTCGATCGGCCCGCACGCGTGACTCTGGTCACCAAGAGCCGCTACGTCAGCCGGGGCATGAAGCGTGGTCTGAGCGAATGGCGGTCGAGCGATTGGCGTTGGGAACGATTTGGCCGGGTTGTGCCCGTGAGAGATCACGACCTGTGGCGGCGGGTGGATCGGGCGCTGCGGTTCCACCGAGTCGATTGCCAGGCGTGGCAGTTCGACAACTCCCCCGAGGCCCAGAGTGCCACGGAACAGCCGCGAGCCTGCCAGAGCGAGCCTGCCGAATCGCCCCGGCTGGCGAAGCCCAGAAGTCGTCAGCGTCGACTCGCGGTGCGGCGTCGCCCTTCAGGGTTGGTGGCCAGGAGGAACTGGGCCGCACGGTGGTCGGAAGCCTGGAGCATGGTGGCCCGCCCCATGCGGCAGACATTCGGAGCCGCCGGCTAGCCGATTGGCACAGCCACGGCCAGATAGGAACTCTGGCCACGCGGGCGGCGTAAAGACAACAAATCCCCCAGATTCCGTCGGCAGAGCGCCGTCGTTTCAAGTAAAACAGTAGATAGAAGGAACTGACCTTGCGCTCTCAATTCGACGTAAATGCAATCGCCCCGGTGATTTACGGTTACCACGAGAATCCTTTCGAGGTATTGGGACCGCACGAAATTGTGGAAAATGGCCGACGAGCCCTGGCCGTACGGGCCTATTTGCCCGAATCTCGGCAAGTGTGGTTGGTGGATCCGAAGCATGGGCACTCGCAGCCGATGCGGCAAATTCACCCGGCCGGTTTGTTCGAGGCAATCACCGATCCAGAGATTCACGACCAGCAACAAGGCCGCCACTATCAGTTCCGCGCGGTCAACCAGGCAGGTGAGCAGACAACCATGCACGACCCCTACGCTTTTCCGCCGCTTCTCTCGGAATACGACCTGCACCTGCTGGGCGAGGGTCAGCACTGGGACTGCTACCGCAAGCTGGGCGCCCACCGGCGCGAAATCAACGGCATTGTGGGAATCAACTTCGCTGTCTGGGCACCCAATGCGGAAGGTATCAGCGTCGTGGGCGAGTTCAACAAGTGGGACCGCCGCCCCCACGCGATGCGTAAGCACGTCCCCGGCGGCATCTGGGAACTGTTCATCCCCGAGTTGCCGATGGGCTCGCTTTACAAGTTCTCCGTCAAACAGCGCGGCGGGCGGGTCGTCGATAAGATCGATCCCTACGGCTTCGCCGCCGAAGTGCCCCCGCGGACGGCCAATATCGTGGCCGACCTCGACCAGTACGAATGGAACGATCGGCAGTGGATGGAGACCCGCGAGAAGTTCAACTCGCTGGACGCCCCGATTTCGATCTACGAAGTACACCTCGGTAGCTGGCGTCGCAACCACAATGGCGACAACCATTGGCTCAATTACCGCGACCTGGCCAACCAACTGGTCGAATACTGCCACCAGATGGGCTACACCCATCTACAGTTGATGCCGGTCACCGAGCACCCGTTCACCGGCAGTTGGGGCTATCAAACCATCGGCTACTACGCCGCGACCAGCCGCTATGGATCGCCGGAGGACTTCCAGTACTTCGTCGATCACTGCCATCAGAACGGCATCGGCGTGTTGATCGATTGGGTGCCGGCTCACTTTCCGAAGGATGACCATGGGCTCGACTACTACGACGGTTCCGCCCTGTTCGAGCACGCCGACCCTCGCCAGGGGGAACACCCCGACTGGGGAACCAAGATTTTCAACTACGGCCGCAACGAAGTCCGGAACTTCCTGACGGCCAACGCCCTGTTCTGGCTCGACAAGTATCACATCGACGGGCTGCGAGTCGACGCGGTCGCCTCGATGCTGTATCTCGACTACAGCCGCGAAGATGGGGATTGGGTTCCGAATCGGTATGGCGGTCGCGAGAACCTCGAAGCGATTTCCTTTATCAAGGAGTTCAACGAGCAAGTCCACCTGCAATTCCCGGGCACGCTCACCGTGGCCGAGGAGTCGACCGCCTGGGGCGGCGTCTCGCGACCGACGTATCTGGGCGGGCTGGGCTTCAGCCTGAAGTGGAACATGGGCTGGATGAACGACACGCTCCGCTACATGCGTCACGAGCCGATCCACCGTGGCTACCACCACGATGAACTGACGTTCTCGCTAATCTACGCCTTCACCGAGAACTTCACGCTGCCCTTCTCGCACGACGAAGTGGTGCACGGCAAGGGTTCGATGCTGGACCAGATGCCGGGAGACCTCTGGCAGCAGTTCGCCAATCTGCGGCTGTTGTATGGCTATCAGTGGACCCACCCCGGCAAGAAACTGCAGTTCATGGGCGGCGAGATTGCGCAGTGGAACGAGTGGGATTGTGAAAACGAACTGCAGTGGGACCTGCTGCAGTGGGAGCTGCATCAGGGCATGCAGAAGCTGGTGGCTGATCTGAACAATCTGTACCGACGCGAGCCGGCGTTGCACCAGGTCGATTTCGAGTACCAGGGCTTCGACTGGGTCGACAGCCACAATCACAACGACAGCGTGCTCGTGTACATGCGGCGGGCTGCCGATCCCGACGACTTTGTCTTCGTGGCCTGCAACTTCACGCCGGTCGTGCGGAAGAACTACCGCCTGGGCGTTCCCAAGGGGGGCTGGTATGACGAGATATTCAACACCGATTCGCAGTTCTACGGTGGCAGCAACGTGGGCAATTTCCCCGGCGTCGAGGCCGAGGACCACGAGAGCCACAGCCGGCCGTTTTCGATTGAGCTCACCCTACCGCCACTGGGAGTGGTGATTCTCAAGCCGCGGCGCGAAACGTAGCGCTGGAGCAACTTACCAAAATTCGCTCCCGCGTTTCCTCACAGATACTGCAGCGACAGTGCAAGTCGTCGGAACATGGGTGTGCACCTTGCACTAGTTGCCCCCAGCAGCCTGAAGATACGCTTGTAGCCTCTGGCGGTCGAGGTTCACGCGCTGGAGGACCGAGCCGAGCAACATGCGCTGGGCGTTCTGCGTCCGCATGGCGAACATGATCCGCACGGCCTGAGAGTTGTTGACTTCGGCCAGAAACGCGGTGCGCAGCTCCGCATCGGTCCGTTCCCGACTGGCCAGTTTCAGCACGTAGGCGTTTGTGTGGTCGAAGTTCAACAGAGAGACCACGTCTTCCGATTCCAGGTCGAAGGCCTGCCTCATGAACGCGTCGCCCACCGCACTCAAGGGCGGGGCGTCGCCCAGTCGCGGCCCCTGCCGCATCTCGGCGGGCGTATTGCCGAAGGTGAACCAACTGAACAGATCGGTCGTGGTGACCTCGTAGTCGCCGTCGGTGAAGAAGGCTTCTAGCGATTTGCCCGCTTCTTGGGCCTCCTCGGCCAGCTCCTCGCTCTTCGCCAGAGCGAGCTTGGCCGCCTCGTTACGTTTCCAAGCGGCGACGACCTCGTCGCGGACTTCCTCCAACTCGGGGATCCGGCTCGGCTGGTCTTCCACTTTCACGACCAGATACCAATAGCCGTCCAAATCTTGGGCCAGCAGAGGTTCGTGGAGTCGCAAGTCGGTGAAGGCAGCTTGTGTGACGACTCGTTTGCCTGTCTGCGAATCGACGGCCTTGCCCACCAACGTCTCCGACATCTCGCGAGCCGAGAGGAGCACCGTTTCTTCAGAGATCAGCTTCTTCTCTTTCGCCATGGTCGAGAGATTGGCAAGCCGCGCTGGCACCGGCGGTGGCTCGAGTTCTTCGCTACGAGCCTCGATCAGTTCGCCGCCGTAGCGGTTGTAGACGGTTGTTAGATCGCCGAAGGCGCTCTCCATCAGACCTTTGAGTTCCAGGACCGCCTTGTCGTTGGCTAACAGACGGCGGATTTCCTCACTGACGTTTTCCAGTGGTTCGTATTCGACGTCGTCGTCGGCGTCTTCGCCGGCATCTTCTTCGTCATCGTTGGTATCGGAGTCGGCCAGCGCATCGCTTGCGGTTTCGCCCTCTGTGGCGTCTTCCGCCTCACTTTCACTCGCCCCCTCACCCTCGGCTGAAGCCTCCTCGCCTTCCGCAGATTCTTCTTCATCCTCGGCGTCCGCAGTCGCGGTGTCGCTGGCGAGCTTTGTGAACTGCGTGCGCTTGTTTCGCTCGTAGTAGTCGGCGATTTCTTCGTCGGTCACGGTTGCGAGCAACTCTTCGGTCCAGGCGGTGACGTCGCCCAATAGATAACTCAGCTTCACCTTGCGCGGCGCGCGAAATCCCGGGGTAGGCGACGGCAAGGGGATTCCCCCCACGTTCACCATCCCGCCGCTGATTTGGTTCTTGTGCTGTTCGTAGAAACTGATCAGTTGGCCCTCGCTGGGCTCGGGAACTTCAGAGACGAAATTGCCCGTCGGCAGGATAGCCGCCTCCAGCGAGATGCGGTCGTTAAGCTTCAGCCAATCCTCCCACAGTTGTTCGGGCGGGACGCTCATCACCGAGCCGGCGATGCTTGACGTGTAGAGGTTCCCCAGCAGGAGTTCTCGCAGTCCCTGGAAGAGCATTTCCTCGCTGGTCCGTAAGTCGAAACGACGAATGCCCCGCAAAATGTTGGTGATGTCCTGATCGCCGATGCGACCGAAGCCCGTTTCTTTCATGAAATGGTTGATCATGTCGTTGCTGACGGCCATTCCGATCTGTTCAGCCTGGTCGGCCAAGATCCTTTCTTCGACACAGCGTGCCATGACGTCGGTGGCTTTGGCGTTCTGGTTCAAGAAGAAGGCGGGTACGGTGGGCTGTGTGGGCGTTCCCCCCTCGGACTCCACGCGCATTCCACCCATCTGTCGGAGATTCAAGAGAAACTCGTGGAGGAACCAGCGGCGCTGGTAGAGCATGTTCATATCTTGAACGGTTAGCTTGCCGCCATCCCAGCTCGTGACGACCGTATTGGGCGAGCGCCCACCCGGCCGACTGACTAAGCTGGTGAACAGGTCGGCAAATACGAAAATGAACATTGCCAGCACCCCCGCGACGACCAAAAAGGCCTTCTGGTGCTTGCGAAAGAAACGAAACGGACTGGCCATCTATGTGTCCCGCAGGTGAAAGACCGGCCCAAAGCCACTTGACAGCTCGACCAGTGCAGTAGTAATGATTGACGACGTTCAATCGTCGACGAGAGGGTCCGTGATTCTATTGCAGATTGACGTAAATGCAATCCCAATCGGCAGTATGGGCGACAAAGGGGCCGTTTTTTGCCAGATTCAGCGACGCCTGTTGTCCTTGCAATAGACCGCAAAGAACCCTGCCACAGAATATGTTGCCAACTGCCCTGCAGAGGGGGTTTTCCAGGATTGAGGCTGGTATGGATTGGCCGGGTCAGGGGGCGAGGCTAGACTTTGCTCACGACCGAGAGCCGTTGCTGCGGATAAAAGAAACCACGGCAGACAGATTTTCCGGCATACGAACTGAGTTGCGACAGATATGGCAAAGAAAAAATCTTCATCCGCCGCCAAGGGTAAAGGCCAAGCGTTGGTGATTGTCGAATCGCCCGCCAAGGCCAAGACCATCGGCAAATACCTGGGCAGCGGCTTCCGCGTGGAGGCCAGCATCGGGCATATCCGCGATCTGCCCCAGGGTGCCAAACAGATCCCCGCCAAGTACAAAGGCGAGTCTTGGTCGAACCTGGGCGTCAACGTCAACGACAACTTCACGCCGATCTACGTCGTCCCGCCCGGCAAGACGAAACAGATCAAGCTCTTGAAAGACCAACTCAAGGAGTCCAACGCCCTCTATCTCGCGACGGACGAAGACCGCGAGGGAGAGGCCATCAGTTGGCACCTGATGGAAGTCCTCAAGCCCAAGGTCCCGGTCTATCGGCTGGTGTTCCACGAGATCACCAAAGACGCGATTCACGAGGCGCTGGCCGGGCCGCGGGAAGTTGACGAAGGAATGGTGCGAGCGCAGGAGACGCGGCGGATCCTGGATCGGTTGTTCGGCTACGAAGTGTCGCCCCTGTTGTGGCGCAAGGTGCGGCCCAAGCTCTCCGCCGGGCGCGTGCAGAGCGTCGCGGTGCGGCTGATCGTGGGTCGGGAGCGCGAACGCATGGCGTTTGTCTCGGGCACCTGGTGGGACCTGTTGGGCACGTTTGCCAAAGAGGGCGGCCAATCGCTCGAGGCAATACTGAATTCCGTTTCCGGCAAGAAGATTCCCTCCGGCAAGGATTTTGATTCCACCAACGGTAAGCTCAAGAACTCTGAGCTCATGCTGCTGGACGGGCCCGCCGCCAGCGACTTGGCTCAGCGCATCCGTAGCGGCGAGTTCCGCGTCGCCTCGGTCGAGGACAAGCCGTACACCACCAAGCCGTATGCCCCGTTCACGACCAGCACACTGCAGCAGGAAGCCAACCGCAAGCTCGGTTTCACCGCCCGCCGGGCGATGCAGGTGGCTCAGAGCCTGTACGAGAACGGTCACATCACTTACATGCGTACCGACTCGACCAATCTGGCCACGGCTGCGGTCGACGACGCGCGGGGATTGGTCGAGCGAAACTACGGCGGCGACTATCTGCCTGACCAGCCGCGGACCTACAAGTCGAAAGTGAAGAACGCCCAGGAAGCTCACGAAGCGGTTCGTCCCGCGGGCCATCCGTTCGAGTTGCCCGAGGCAATGAAAAAGGAGCTCAACTCCGATGAGTTCCGGCTCTTCGATCTCATCTGGAAACGAACGATCGCCAGCCAGATGGCCGACTCCCGCGGCCGGCGGATTGTGGTCACGATCGAGGGCGAGGGCTGCGTTTTCCAAGTGAGCGGCAAGACGATCGACTTCCCCGGCTACTTGCGGGCGTATGTCGAGGGCTCCGACGATCCCCACGCGGAGCTCGCCGATCAGGAGAAGTCTCTGCCAAGTGTGGAAGTGGGCGAGGTACTCAAATGCACTGCCCTGGACGTCAAAGAGCACTCGACGCAGCCCCCCGGTCGATTCAGCGAAGCCTCGCTCACTAAGGCGTTGGAAGAGCGGGGCATCGGTCGACCGAGTACCTACGCGTCGATCATCGACACGATCCTGGCACGCAACTACGTCTTCAAGAAGGCCAGCGCGCTGGTGCCCACCTGGGTGGCGTTCTCGGTGGTTACTTTGTTGGAGGAGAATCTGGGCAGCCTGGTCGACTACCAGTTCACGGCCCAGATGGAAGACGACCTGGACGCCATCAGCCGCGGCGAGCGGGGCCACATCGAATACCTCGACAATTTCTACTTCGGCAACGGCACTCCGGGGCTCAAGAAACAACTGGAACACAAGATCGAAGAGATCGACCCGGCCAAGATCAGCCGCATCTTCATCGGCAAGCCCGACGACGGGCCGGACGTGTTTGTGCGCGTGGGCCGGTATTCGCCGTATGTCGAGCAGGGCGACCGCACGGCATCGCTGAAAGACGAAACGCCGCCGGACGAAGTAACGCTCGAAATGGCGCTGAAGCTGTTGGAGCAGGCCCAAATTGCCGACGAGCCGTTGGGCACTTGCCCCGACACGCAGAAGCCGGTGTATCTGAAGGTGGGCCGATTCGGTCCCTACATCCAGCGCGGCAGCACCGACGACGAAGAGAAACCGCAGAATGCCGGGCTGCTGAAGGGGATGGAGCCCGAGCAGATCGACTTCGCGACCGCGCTGAAGCTGCTCTCGCTGCCGCGCAACTTGGGCGATCATCCCCCGACGGAAGATTCAAGAAACGGGAAACCAGTGATGGCCTTCAACGGTCGTTACGGACCCTACGTAAAATGCGGCGACGAAACGCGTTCGCTCCCCGCCGAGATCTCGCCGCTCGACGTGACGCTGGAGAAGGCGATCGAGCTGCTGGCTCAACCAAAGACCCGCGGCCGAGGCGCCGCGGCCAGGAAGCCGCCGATCAAGGTGTTCGATCCCTCTCCGGTGACCGAAAAACCGGTGCAGCTGCTCGACGGTCGCTACGGGCCTTACCTCACCGACGGCGAAACGAACGTCTCGCTTCGCAAGGGGATGGTGCCCGAGGAGATCTCCTTCGACGAGGCGTTGGGAATGCTCGCCGACAAGGCGGCTCAGGGACCACCTAAGAAAAAGAAGAAAGCCGCCAAGAAGAAAGCGGCTAAGAAGAAGTCTACCGCGAAGAAGAAGTCGACGACCAAGAAGAAGGCGGCAAAGAAAAAGCCTGCCGCCAAGCGGTCGCCGAAGAAGAAAACCTGACACGAATCACCCATCTGTTTCAACCAACAGGAGGAGTATCGTGGAGTTTGGTGAAATCCTGCAGACGATATTTTTTGCCGGCCTGGCGATTGTGCATTTCGGTTTTGCTTCGGAAGTGCTCAAGGACGGAGATCAGTTGCATCGCAAAGGGACGGGTCCGCTCCTAGCCAGCCAGTGGCTGTGGGCGTTGGCCACGCTGCTCGGCGGAGTTTTCGTCGCGGCGATCTATTGGTTGGTGAATCACTCGACGCTGAGTCGTCGGTAACCAGGGGCGGGCGGTAGCCATGCGCTCCATCATCACCGACTCCGTCGTGCTGCCCGCCTCGGCGGAAGAGCTGTTCGCGATGTATCTCGATCCCGACCAGCACTCCGCGTTCACGGGAAAACCCGTCACGATCGGGGCAGGGCAGGGGGCTCCATTCGAGGCTTTTGACGGCATGCTCACCGGCAAGATTCTGCACGTCGTTCAGTCGCGACTCATTGTGCAGTCGTGGCGCTCGGCGTTGTTTCACGATGAGAACCCCGACTCGACGCTGATTCTCACCTTCACGTCGGAACAAGAAGAGGGCCGCATCGACCTGGTGCATCTCGACGTGCCGGAGCACGATTACGACGATGTCGTCGCCGGGTGGAAGAAGCACTACTGGGACCCGTGGTGCAAGTACCTCGAGCAGCGTTAAAGCCCGGGGGTTGCAACCCCCGGGCTTTAACGCTGTCGCTACTCTTCCGGCGCAAACCCTTCGGCCAGCGCGTAAGCAGTAGCATGGCTGCGGCAGTGCGAGATGCTGATGTGCATCGTGCGCATGCCCGATTCCTCGAAGACCTCGCGAGCGCCGCCGCAGAGAGCGATCGTCGGCGCGCCGCCCGGCTTGTTGCGCACTTCGACGTCGCGCCAACTGATGCCGCGCCGCCAGCCGGTGCCCAGGGCCTTGAGCACCGCCTCCTTGGCCGCCCAACGGCCAGCGTAGTGCTGCGTCGAGGCCTTTTTTGTCGAGCAGTACCCGATCTCGTGTTCGGTATACACGCGGCGGATAAACAGTTCGCCATGTCGCTCGATCATCTGCGCAATCCGCAGACACTCGATGATGTCGGTGCCGATGCCGATGATTTGCATTGCCACGGGAATTGTCTCTTTTCGGAATAGAACGCGGATGGACGCGGATGGGGCGGATGTTCGCCGATCTGATTATTCTAGTAGTTTCTGAGTCCACATGCTTCCTGGGCTCGGTGGAGTACTTCGGCGGCCTTGTGGCGGGCCAGGGCGGCACCACTGGCCAGGATTTCGCGGACGTCGTCGGGACGCGAGGTCCAGTCGTCGCGCTGGGCCCGGGCTTCGCCGAAAAATGCCTCGGCGGCGTCGGCCAGGGCCTTCTTTACGTCGCCGTAGCCGAACCCGCCCCGGCGGTAGGTGTCGGCCATCTCTTCAATCTCGTCGGCGGTTGCCACCAGCGAGTAGAGTTGAAACAAGATGTCGTCCCCCGGCTCTTTCGGCTCGTCCATGGGCCGCGAGTCGGTAGCGATCCGCATGATCTGTTTCCGCTGCTTCTTGGCGGTCTCGAACACGTCGAGCGTGTTGTCGTAGCTCTTCGACATCTTCTCGCCGTCGGTGCCGAGCACACGGGCCGAGCTGTCGAGCACCTTTGATTTGGGCAGCACGAAGACTTCGCCGAACTTATGATTAAAACTGCCGGCGATGTCTCGGCAAACCTCGATGTGCTGGACCTGATCTTCGCCGACCGGAACGATGTCGCTGTCGTACGCCAGAATGTCGGCCGCCTGCAGCACGGGGTAGGCAAACAGCCCAACGTCGGCGGAGAGCCCCTTCGCCTTTTTGTCTTTGTAGGCATGACACCGCTCCAAGAGGCCAATCGGCGTGCCGGTCATCAACAGCCAACACAGCTCGCTCACCTCGGGCACGTCCGACTGGACAAACATCACGGCTTGGTCGGGATCGAGTCCCAAGGCCAGCAGATCAATCGCTGCGTCGAGTGTGTACTGCGCGAGCAATTCTTTGTCGCGCACGGTGGTGAGTGCATGCAGATTGGCAATAAAATAAAAGGCCTGTTCGTTGTCTTGCAGTGCGATGTATTGGGTGATCGCGCCGAAGTAGTTGCCCCAATGGGGCCGGCCGGTTGGTTGGATGCCACTTAAAACACGCATGTGTGAGTTTCGAGGGTTCAGGGTTTAGGGTTCAGCGAGCCGGGTCGTCCCGACCCCGGCGCATTCAACGCTCAAGTCTTCAAACTCCCAACGACATCCTTAACGCAAGAAGCCCCAAGCTCCGCCAGGGCCCCTGGCAGCGCATCAAGGATCGTCATCGAAGCAGTTGGATTGTAGAAGTTCACGGTGCCTAGTTGAACCGCCGAAGCGCCGGCCACCAGGAATTCCATCACGTCGTCGATTTCTGCAATGCCGCCGATGCCGACGATTGGCACCTCGGTCGCTTGAGCCGCCTGGTAAACGGCCCGCAGGGCGATCGGTTTGATGGCCGGGCCGCTCAGGCCGCCTAGCACGTTGCCTAGCAGGGGCCTGCGGCCGCGCCAGTCGACGGCCATCCCCAGGCAGGTGTTGATCAGCGAAATCGCGTCGGCTCCGCCCTCGGCCGCCGCCGTGGCCATCTGGGCGATGCTCGTGACGTTGGGCGTCAGTTTCGCCAGCAGCGGGTGCCGACAGGCCGCGCGGCAATCGGCCACCAGCCGGCGGCACATCGGGCCGTCGGTCCCAAAATCGACGCCTCCGCTGACATTGGGGCAGGAGATGTTCAGCTCCACCGCGTCGACTCCGTCGTGATCCGATAGCTGGGCGGCCATCTCCACGAACTCTTCGTGGGTGCGGCCGGCAATGCTGACGACAATCGCCGTGGGCAGACCGGCGAGATATGGCAGATGGTGGGCGATAAAGGCGTCGATGCCGTCGTTGTCCAGCCCGATCGAGTTGAGCATCCCCGAAGCCGTTTCCACTGTCCGCCATGGGGCGTTGCCCGCACGGGGTTCCTTGGTGATCGTCTTGGGCAGAATCCCGCCCAGCCGCGACAGATCGACCAGCGGCGCCATCTCTCGGGCATAGCCAAACGTCCCCGAGGCCATCAGCACGGGGTTGGCCAGTTTCAGTCGACCGATTTCGATTGAGAGATCGACCGACGGCGGCGAGGTTGGGTTAGCTGGGGCCAAGAGAATTGCGGGGGCAAAAACAGGGCTGGCGGGCGAAAACTCGGAACGTCCCACCAATTTACACGGGCGGGCCGTTCTGTGGGAGGCGTGTGCTGCCAGGCAAGCTAGGCGCACAAGGCGAGCGCAGACCCCGAGCGCAGGTCGTTTTCAAACGAACCTCAGCTGGGCGTTGCCTCAGATAATCCCGCCGTGGATGCTATGCGGCTGCAAGTGCGACGGTTGGTCCAAAAACCAGATCCGTTCCCACTCGTCGAGCATCTGACGAAAGTTTTCCGAAGTGTAGATCAACTGTTGGGCGCGTCGGGCTGGATCTGCCGAGTATCCCGGCAACAAACAGCCTGTGCTGCCCGTCAACAAGCAGACGGTGATCACCGTCAAAAGCCAGTTGCGCATCAGCGTAGCTCCTCCATGAGCATGTGAAGCAGATCTCCGCCAATGGTTTCAGGCGGATATCTCTTCAGTGTGGCGGCCCGATCCAGCGATTCTGTCGCCGATTTGAGCCGCCGTTCCCGCGAAAAGTGACAAGTTGTTTGGCATCTGCCCACCCCGTGAAATCTCTCGGAGGGCAGGATGCCTGGTAGAAAAGCCGCGTAACACTAGCGATCCGACGCAGTTGCGCCGAGAGCAGTATCGACCAGGGACACGTGCTGGGGCGACAATTGGTAGAGATTTCCGACGGAGCACTACCACTGGTAGCAGTTCTGTCGTCTGGAATCGCCCAGCTCTTGAGGGCAGAAATAGATCAGCCGCCCGAGTTCGTTTCGTAACTTGTTGCTGGAGAATAGTTTGGGTCAGTCGAAGGGGGTGGCGGCTGACTGTTGGCAGCCAGCCGAGCCGCGGCGGCCTGGCGCTCCAGCTCGCGGACCCGCTCTTCCATTTCTTTGCCGGGCTTGAAAGTCACGACAAACTTCTCGGGCACGAAGACCTTCTCCCCCGTACGGGGATTGCGGGCCTTGCGAGCGGCCCGCTGTTTGACCTCGAAAACACCGAAATTCCGTAGTTCGATGCGCCTATCTTCCACCAGCGTATCCACGATGGCGTCGAAGGTTTTTTGGACGATTTCCTTTGTCTTCAACTGAGTTAGACCGATTTCTTCGGAAATGGTCTTTACGATCTCTTTCTTCGTCACGATGAGGTCCCCTATGAAAAGGATCGCTGAACGGGCCGGGCAAAGGAAACAACCCGAAACGGGACAGCCTACTCGCTCCAAGTGTAATCGTCGTAAGCATTAGTGTCAAGAAAGCGTGTTTCCCCTGGAGCCCCTAGAGGGGCCATTTCGGGGCCCTCGACTGACAGATTACGGCACCTGGCGACGTGCTGGGGCCAGTTGTGACCCGTCAGGAGGTAGACGAAGCGATTCTCGCTTTTTTCCACTGCTTTGCGTGTCGTAAAGGCCTACAGGCTCTAGGCTTCCCGAGAATCGGAGAATCCTCATTGCCGTTGCACAAGGCGAGTCCGCTCAAAGCGAGCGGAAGAACCGACGCCCCTGGAAAGACTGCGCAGAATAGGAGATCTGGGAAGCGGTTCGGTTCAGACTCTGATGACCGTCACCTGCTCGGTGATCGCCTCCAGCTGATAGAGTTTTCCTTTACCGCTGCCGGGGCATTCCTGGCACGTTTTTTCCCAGGCTTGCGGGGTGCGGACGTTGCTGTCCCAAAAAGGCCAGGTGCGACATTGTCGGGGGCGGTGTTCGTACACCCGGCACTCGCGGGCCTCATTGTCAAAAAACACGCAGTCGTAGTTGCTGCGGGGCAACTCCTTGAGGCTGCGTCGGATGCCGATGTTGCGAACAAATCGCTTCTCGAATTCCGCGGGTGAGATCTCGAGATGAGCGGCCATGGCGTTGATCTCGGCCTGGTTCACCCACACGAAGCCCTCTGAACCAGTGCAGCAGTTGCCGCAGCCGGTGCACTTGAAGCGCAGGCCGTCTTGGTACCAAGGTTGGCCGTCGTCGCTGGTCGCTTTGGTTTTCGATTTGCTCATCGTTAAGAATGTCTACGGCGCGACTGCGGCTAGCTCGGCGATCAGGTCCACGGTACGTTCGATCTGGGCGTCGGTCGTTGCCCAGCCGGGGCTGAGGCGAACGGCGCCGCCTTGTTCCAAGGTTCCCAAGGCCTGATGCATTAATGGAGCACAATGCAAACCGGCCCGACATTGCACGCCGCCGGAAGCCTCCAGCGTGGCGGCCAGTTCCTGAGGATCATAGCCGGCGAGCGTGAAGCTGACCACGCTCGTACGATTGGAGGTGCCAGTCGGTCCATGTATGGCAAGCCCCGGCACGGCCTTCAGACCGTCAAGGAGCTGCCCGACAAGCTCGGCATGATGCGCCTGGATCAACTCGATGCCGCGCTCCTGGAGAAACTCTGTCGCCGCGGCGAGGCCCGCCAGGCCGGGCAAGTTGTGGTTGCCCGGCTCGTATTTGTCGGGGAGCGATTCTGGTTGAACGTCTGACTCGCTCTGGGTGCCCGTGCCGCCGAGCCGTAGCGGTTTCAGCTCGGTTTCGACCGTGGGCCGGATGTAGAGCACGCCCGTGCCCAGCGGTCCCAACAGCCCCTTGTGGGCGGGCGCGGCCAGCAGGTCGACGGGTAGCCGCTCGACGTCGATCGGCATGTGCCCCAACGTCTGGGCGGCATCCACCAGTAGCAGTGCTCCATGCTCGCGCGACATCGCGCCGATTTCTTCCACGGGTTGAATCGCCCCGGTGACGTTCGAGCCGTGGACAACCGCCACCAAACGGGTCTCAGTCCGCATCGCTTTGCGCACTTCGTCGGGGGCGACAAAGCCCTGGCCGTCGCACGGCACGTGGGAGACGGAAATGACTCCTTCGTCGCTCAGCGCTCGCAACGGCCGGAGGACCGAGTTGTGTTCGCAGACGGTGGTGACCACGTGATCGCCCTGCTGGAGCACGCCGAAGATTGCCATGCTCAGCGAGTCGGTGCCGCTGGCGGTGAAAACGACCTGCCGAGCTTCCGCGGCGCCGATCAGCCGAGCAACGCCCTGTCGAGCGCGCTGGATAATCTGATTCGCCTCGACCGCTTCGCGATAGCCGCTGCGTCCGCTGGGAGCGCCCACTTCGCGCTGGTAGTGATCCACCGCGTCGTACACGCAGGTCGGCTTGGGCCAGCTCGTGGCGGCGTTGTCCAGATAGATGCGAGAGTTCGTGTTCATCCGCCAATCTGATGCATGGTGCGAGTCGGTTTTTCAAAGTCGGCCTCGCCGATGCCGTGGGCCGGCTTCTTAGCGGCAACGCAATCGCGGATGAGCTGACGTAGTTCGTCATCGGTCGCCTCGCCGCGGAGCAATGCCCGGGCGTCCCATTCCGCGGTCGAGAACAGGCAATTGCGGATCTGTCCTTCGGCGGTGATTCGCAACCGATTGCAGTCTTCGCAGAAGGGCTGACTCACCGGGTTGATAAAACCGATCCGTCCACGTCCGTCGAGAAACCGATAGTCGACCGCCGGCTGGCTCGGATCGTTTCGCTCGACCGCCGCCAACGGTCCGAAGGCGTTTTCCAACACCTGGCGAATGACTTGGCCGGTGAGGACTTCGGCGTCGTTCCAGGCGCCGTCGGCGTCCAACGGCATGAACTCGATGAACCGCAGCTCGAAATCGTGCTCGCGAGAAAACGCTGCCAGCGGCACCAGATCATCTTCCGACAGCCCGCGAATCGCCACGGCATTGAGGCGGATCCCCTCGAACCCGGCCTGCCGGGCGGCGAATATGCCGTCGAGCACCTTGTCGAGCCCGGTGCGTCTCGAGATCCGCTCGAAAGTGGCTTCGCTGAGGGTGTCGAGACTCACATTGAGCCGATCGAGGCCTGCCGCCCTGAGATCGGCTGCCTGTTCGACGAGCAGCAACCCGTTGGTCGTCAGCGCCAAGTCTTCGATCCCCGGCACGACCGCCAGACGCGAGATGAGCTTGGGCAAATCTCTTCGCACCAACGGTTCGCCGCCGGTGAGCCGCAACTTGTTGACGCCCAGCGACGCCGCCACACGCACGAACCGCTCGATCTCTTCAAACGTGAGCAACTCCTCACGGGGCCGAAACACGACATTTTCCGCCGGCATGCAGTAGAAGCAGCGGATGTTGCAGCGGTCGGTGATGCTCACGCGCAGGTTCGTATGCACGCGACCTAAACCGTCGACCAGCGGCCCATGAGAATTCGTTTTCTTATCACAATCGATCATCGGCTCATTGGTCCTTGGCAGCTTTTTCCACCGGATGGACCCACTCCGAAGCGCCGTCGGCCCAGTGTTCTTGTTTCCAGATCGGCACGCGCTGTTTGAGCGTGTCGATCAGCCACTCGCCCGCTTCGAACGCTTTGCGACGGTGCGGGGAAGCCACCGCCACGGCCACGCTCGCCTCGCCCAAGGGCACCAGGCCCAAGCGATGAACGATCGAGCACTCCACCAACGGCCAACGCTCGCGCGCTTCCGCTTCCAATCGCTCTAACTCCTTGGCGGCCATTTCTTCGTAGGCGTCGTAGGTGAGCTCCACCGTCTCGCGACCACGGGTCATCCGCCGGGCCACGCCCAGAAACATCACCACGGCCCCCGCCTCGGGCGACTGGGCGCGCTCCAGCAATGTTGCGGAGTCAATCGGTTTGTGGATGAGCTGGATCATGTCAAAAAAATCACCCGCCGCTGACCGGCGGGATACAGGCAATCTCTGAGTTTTCAGGGGCCGGGGTGTCGTCGGAAACGTACTCCGCGTCGACGGCAAACATCGCGTGCGGCAACAGCGGCGCTAGCGATGGGAACTGCTCCCCCATTTGCCGGCGCAAGTCGCCGATGGTCGCACCGGCAGGCAACGCGATGGCTACCGCCTCTTGGCCGGTCAGTTCACGTGCCGCGGCGAATAGTTTGACGGTTAGGTTCATGTTACCACCAAGTTCTCACTCGTGCTATTGACCAGTTGCCGCAGTTCGGGCATCAGTCCGTAGGCCAGGGCCACGAGTTTAATCGGATGAATCGTCGGTTTGGAAGTGCCCTGTTCCATCTGAATTTTACAGGTGCTGCACTCGGTGGCGCCCACCTGGAATTCGCCCGTCCGCACGGCGGAGAGCAGCGGCAGGCCGGCGCGGAGGCTGTTGCGATAGTTGCGATGCTGAAACCCGTAGAGCCCCGCAATGCCGCTGCAACCTTTTTCCAATTGTTCGACGCGCAGGCCGGGCACCAGGGAAAGCAGATTCACCGCCGGCGTGCCCACACCGAGTGCTTTGAGGTGGCACGGCGCGTGGTAGCCCACGGTCAGGGTGAGCGGCGTGAAATCGAGTTCGAGTTGCCCCCGCTGGTGGCAACGCCACAGATAATGGCAAGCCTCCTGGGCGTTCTCGGCCACCAGCACGGCATCATCGTCGTCGGGGAGCAGGATCGGATACTCGTGCGTCAGCGCCAGCACTGCGGAGGGTTCCGTGGCAACGATCGTGTAACCTTGTCGCACCGCTTCGGCCAACATCGCCACGTTCTCCTCCGCCACGCGACGGGCAGGTTCCAACACCCCCCGCGAGATCATCGGCATGGCCGCCTGCTGCTGGCGGTCGGGCACATAGACCGAGATGCCGTTGTGCTCCAGAATTGCCACCAACGCCTCGGCCAACGATGTGTCGCAGTAGTTCGCGTAAGTGTCGACGAAGTACAGCACCTTTTCGCCACTGGTGCGCTGCGCGCGATTCAATCGACGCTGCGTCGAGTGTTGCAAGAAGGGCTGACTGCTGAACCGGGGCAGCTTGCGGCCTTGAGCGATGCCGATCGTTTTTTCGATCACCCACCGCGCCACGCGATTGGCAATCGCCCAGTTCGCCAGCCGTGAGAAGCGCGATGCGACCGCGCACAGCCCATCGATGCGTGTGATGATCCAATCGAACAGCGATTCACTGTTCGTGGCGACGTACGCCGCCTTGGCTTCGACCATCAGCTTGGGAATGTCGACCTGTGCCGGGCACTCCAGCCGACACATGTGGCAATGCACGCAAAGATCCGCAATCTGTTTGCAGGCGTCTTCCACGATCGTGTCACCGGGCAGCGTGCCGGTGAGGATGCCGCGGGCCAGGTTCGCTTTCGCCCGCGGCGAGGCTTCCTCGCGAGGCGCGAAGCGGAAAATCGGGCACATCCGCGTTTCCGCGCTGATCGTGCGGCAGGCCGCACAGCCGTTGCACGACCGAGCCGCGTGGGCCATCTCTTCCGGCCGCCAATCGAGTTGCAGGGTCGTCTTGGGCGCCTGGGCGTCGGCGGCCGCGTCGGTCGCTTCCATCTCCAGCGTATCCAGTAGCGGATAGCTCAGATGGCGCAGATTGTCGCCGGAGGCTTCTTCTTCCAGCGGTACGATTTTGCCAGGATTGAGAATTTCCTCCGGGTCGAAAAGTTCCTTGATATCCCAAAACGCCTCGACCGCCGGGCCGTACTGTTTCTCGACGTACGGCGTGCGGCTCAGGCCGTCGCCGTGTTCGCCGCTGACGGTGCCGCCCACGTTCCAGACTTCGGCGTAAAGCCTGTCGGCCAGGACGCCCAGCTTATGGGCATCGTTGTCGTTCGCCAGATCCAAGAACGGACGAATGTGCAGTTGGCCGTGTCCCGCGTGGCCGAACAGTGAGGCGGTCACTTGCTCTTGTTTGAGGATTTGCAGGGCGTTGTGCAAAAAGTCGGGCAGCGCCGTCGGCGGCACAGCGATGTCTTCCACCATCGGCACCGGTCGCGTCGAGCCCTTCAGGCGGTAGAGCGTCGGCACATAGTGCCGAGCCAACTGCCAGAGCATGTCGTGGTCGTACAGGTCGACCGAGACGTGCGCACCGAAAGCCAGCTTGGATGTTTCCTGCAACCCATGCACAGCCCGTTCGAGTTGCTGTTGGACTTCTTCTGCCGACTCGCCGGAAAACTCCACCAACAGCACCGCTTCGGCCACCTGCGGAATCAGTAACTCGTAGCGAGGATCACTCTCGCGGGCCAGGCTCAAGTGCCGACGGTCCATCAGGTCGCAAGCACTCGGCCCGAGCGGCAAGATTTCTTGCACCCCGCGGGCAGCCTTGTCGATCGACTCAAAGAATAACAGCACGCTTCCGACCTGCTGTGGCAAGGTCGAGGTGGTGACTGTCAACTCAGTGATCAGCCCGAGCGTGCCCTCGCTACCCGCGAAGAGTCGTGCCAAGTTGATCTCGCCGTCCTGCAGAACATCGTCCAGCCGGTAGCCGCAGCAGTTCACCATGCTCTGAGGTTTATGTTGGCGAATCTGCTGGCCGTGCCGCGAGAGGATTTTTTCGACGCCGCCCACCAGCCGGCCGAGCGGTGTGTTGTCGTTCGTGGTCGGCTTGTGTGTCGAGAGCTGCGCGACCTCGCCGCTGGCGAGCACCACTTCCAACGATTCGACGTGATCGCGAGCCGAGCCATGGGCGAGCCAACGGCTGCCGCCCGCGTCGAGCGCCACGACGCTGCCCATGGTGGTTACCTGTGTGTTGGCCGGATCGGGGCCGAACACTCGGCCACGCGTCGCGAGCTGCCGATTGAGATCGGCCAGCACGACGCCCGCCTGGACCCGTGCGGTGTTGCCGTCGAGCTGGATGATCCGTCGCATGTAGCGGGAGAAATCGACGACCAGCCCTCGCCCGAGCGCGCCGCCGGTCAGGCCCGAGCCGCTCCCCCGCGCATGCAGCGGAATCTTGTTCGCCGCGGCGTAGCGGACCGTAGCCGCCACGTCGTCGACGTTGCGCGGCTGCACCACGCCCAGCGGCGCGATCTCATAGATGCTCGCGTCGCTGGCGTAGAGCTGCACGAACAAATCATCGCAGCGAACATCGCCGGCAATCTGCCCTCGCAGATCCTCTTCGATACGCTGTCGTTCGAGATCCATGGCGGTTCAAGCCGGCTTGCGCGAGCCGCTCTCCTTCATCCTAGCGGCAAGCTGTCGGTATTTTTCGTGCGTTTCCAGATCAAATTGACCGTGCGATTCGATCTCTTCCACGCCGCGATACTGGGCGTTGCAGCGATAGCACATCAGCGCGTCGCCCACCAACGCGTAGAGCAACACGTCGGCCAGAGCCGTGGCGAACAGAATGCCGAAGGTCCAAAACACATTTGAATAGTACCAGGCGATGGAACTTCCCACGATGCCCACGCCCACCAGCGCGACGCCGACCACCTGCGGAAAATCCTTGCGGACGTACAGGTCGGTGCTCGGGCAGACCAAACAGCGCCGCACCTGCCGACCCTCTACGGCGTCCTGCGGCAGCACCAGTTGCTTGTGGCAGTGGGGACACTGCAACTCACTCGTCTCGGCGACAAATTCGGTGCGGCTCGCCGCATCGCAATGGGGACAGGCAAAAGTTACGTTCACAAGTTGTCTCTATTCATATTGAGGCGTGTTCAACGCCCACGGATTGCAATCCGTGGGCCTGGCGGTGCCAAGCTCAGATTATAACGGGAAGAGCGACTCGGCAGACAGTAGCAGCGCCATGGTTTCGCCGACAAATGTGCCGATTACCGCCACATAGAGAATCCCCGTCGCACTCTGCGTATTGGGGATCTTTAATGTTTGCCATGCCATCCAGGCCAACGCACCGACCCCGAAGAGCCCGAATGCCCACCGCAGCACGAGAAACAGAATCCACTGCGTGCTCAGCGAGTCGACGCTCGCGATTTCTCCCCACAGCCCCAACAGCGACACCACCACCTGCAACGCCACCGCCGCCCCCATGGCCAAGATCAGCCGCCGCAGCGGCGCCATCTCCATCGTCGGCGAGTTGAGATACCAATGCCCCAGCAGCATCGCGGCCATTGTCATGCCTAGTAGCAGGCCTGAGCTGAGAGTTGAGGCCAAGTGCAACAAAGCGGTGACGGCCCCCAAGAACATGATTCGCCGCTCCATGGCTTCCGCATCAGCCGCCGAGATGGTTTCGCCTGCCGCTGGATTCGGGAAGTACCTGTTAAGGTGAGCTGGCTCCGATTCTGATGCATACCTGGAAGAAATCTGTTCAAAACTACCGCCGAGCGAAACACCGGCAACGATCACCAACATCACCTTCCCGGCTGTTGTTTTTTCATAAAGCCAACATATGGAACCGACGTAGCTGGCCACGGCTCCCGCGATGGCATACCAAAAAGCCTCAGGCGCAACCGAGTAGCTCAACAACGCCGCCAGTGTCGTCAGCCCGAGCGTCACATACAGATGATTCCGAAAGTAACCACTAGTGACACGCTTCGACGAAGTGATCGCCATTCCTAAGGCTAATCCAAACGACAGCCGCAACAGAAATTGGATGAGTAGGGCCATGAGAATGTTTGATGTGAGATGTCAGATTGAAGATGTCAGATGATGTTTCGAGCATTCCTGCTGGGTCTTGATTGCTGCGTTTGTATCAGATCATCAAAGACAGATCGCGAACAATCTTACATCTGCAATCTCACATCATACATCAAACATCCCTACCGCCTATCGCCGTAGATGAGCGTCATCACTTCCGAGCGACTGGAAAGATTCGAGCGGAAGAGGCCCTTCATTGCCGAGGTGACGCATACACTGTCTGGCTTGCGAACGCCGCGGATTGCCATGCAGGAATGCGACGCTTCGATTACCACCGCCACGCCCTTCACGTCGAGTTCTTCGATCAACAGGTTGGCGATCTCTTCGGTCATTCGCTCCTGGACCTGCGGGCGATGGGAGATCTCCTCCACCACTCGGGCCAGTTTGCTGAGGCCCACCACCTTGCCGTTGGGCACGTAGCCGATGTGTGCCTTGCCGATAAACGGGAGCATGTGATGTTCGCACATGCTGTTGAAGGCAATGTCGCGGACCAGCACCATTTCGTCGTATTTTTCCGTGAAAAACTTCTTCAGGTGCTCGCGAGGATCCTTGTGCAGGCCGCTGAACAGCTCGGCGTACATCCGCGCTACGCGTCCGGGCGTTTCCTGCAGCCCCTCGCGGTCGGGGTCTTCGCCCACGGCGGTGAGGATCTCGCGGACCGCCCGTTCGATCCGAGGCAGATCGACCTGTGTATCGGTAGTTTCTGGAGAGGACATGCTTCGATGGTACGCTCTGGCGAACAGAATCGTCAACCGACCGCCGCCCTTGCCACAGAGCGTAAGCCGCGAGGCGGTAGCCGAGCGCTCGGCTATCGCCTCGCGACTTACTGCGTTGTGTGATCGCCGTCTGGGGTGCTAGCGGGGGCAAGCTTTTATTGCGTGAATCACGATTTTCCGCTAGTTTGCCGGCCTCACCGGTCTGCGCCCGCACTCCTTGGTCGACAGGCGTGATCGTTGCCTCGAATCGTTCCCCGCAAGGATGCCCACGATGAGAATTTCGCAGTTGAATCTCCAGGGCCACGGCGCCTGGCCCGATCTCCATCTCTCCGAATTGAGCGGCCAGCTCAACCTCTTCTGTGCCGGCCCGCGCGGCGGAAAGAGCACACTGGCGCGGCTGATTGGCCATCTGCTTTACGGCAAGGCCGACAGCCCCTGGCGACAACCTTTCGGTCAATCGGCGTTGCCGGCCGATGGCGTTGTCACGCTGCAAAGTGCCGCGGGCACGTACGTGTTGCGCCGTCGGCGAGAGTCCGGCAAGACGAGCGCTCTCACGGTTGCCGCCCCTGACGGCGCTGCGGTGAACAGCCAGACGGTTCAATCGCTATTGGGCGACCTGTCGCCCCGTCTGGCGGCCCAATTGTTCGCGGTCGACTTTGCCGAGTCGCCTCGGGCCGAGTGGCTGCTCAGCGATCCGTTCGCCCGCGAGTTCACCGCCAATCTGCGCGCCAACGCGCAGCCCAAAGAAATCGAGAAGAGCTTGGATCGCCAGCGCGTCGACGAACTGGTGCAGCAGCATCAGGCAATCGCTCGTCAGCTGGAAGAGCAAGTGCAAGTGGGCCGCCGCGAAGCGATTCAGCTTGAGCAGCAGTCCGCCGAACTCGATCAGTCGCTCACGGAGAAACGACAACAAGTCGAACAGTTGCAGTCGAGTTTGCGCGCGACAGATACCCGACTTGCGGAGCTTGCCGCTCGACTGCGGTACTGTTCGCTGGAGTCGACTGCCGTCGGCCACGATCATCAGGCTGCAGAGCAGCACAGGCGACAACTGGGCGAGTTGGACAACCAGATCGCGCATTGCCGGCAGACGCTGGCCGATTTGCAGCCCCGAGCCGTCGCCCTGCAAACCGAATTGGCCCAGTCGGGCGCCGACGGCTCGGCCGACAGCGTCACCTGTCTGGCCGACGGTCGAACCACGTTGGGAGTGGTCGAACGGCTGCTCGACGATCTGGACGCCGAGGTCGCGCAGCTGGCGCGGGCCAACGAGTCGAGCCGCCCCGTGGGGGCCGACGCCCATGCTCGCTTCACGCCGTTGACCGATCTGCTCCGCCAACAACTGTACACGCTCTGCGGGCAATGGAGCGAGCAAGAACGCCGCACCGACCGGCAGCAACTGCTGGCCGAGACGCGGCAGCTTTCGCGCGCCCAGGCCGACATGGGCGAGTGGCTGGAGCAGTCGCTCGCGCGTCGTGAATCGCTCGTGCAACAGGCACAGGTGGCGAGCCACCCGGTGTTGTTGTCGCCCCAGCCGCCGGTGGCCGAGCGCTGCCGCTGCGAACATCACCAGCAAGCTGCCAACTCGCCGATCGATTGGAACAGTCCACAAGAGATTGAGCAGCTCCAGGGCGAACAGACCGAGCTGCAGCATCAGCGAACGAAGCTGCTCGACAAGTTGGACGTGTTGGGAGGAGAAATCTCACAGATCGAGTCTCGGTGGAAGCAACTGCAGCAGGAGCGGGCCGGCTTGATCGGCAGCGCGACGATCGAATCGAAACGCGCCGAGCTCCACCGACTGGAGTCGATCATCCAGCAAGCGATGGCCGCGAAAGTACACGACCCGGTCCGAACGGCGAGAAAAGAGTGGCGGGCCTCCGACGTGTTGGCCCAACTCACCGATGGGCAACTCCTGCAAATCCGCCTCACGCGGCAAGAAGCCGTGGCGACGATCGTTGACAGCGATCGACGCATCCTTGCGCCCGAGCAGCTCACCCCTGCCCAGCGCGATCAGCTTTACGTGGCGCTGACCTTGGCCTTGATAAGTTCCTACGCCAACCGCGGGATCAACCTGCCATTGATTCTGGACGAACCCTTCTTGCGTCTGGACGCCGCGGCCACGGCCGTCATGGCTGGCGTGTTGGAAGAATTCGCCCGCGACGAGCATCAACTCTTGGTGTTCACCGAAGACTTCCGAGCCCGCCGCACGTTGGAGTCGCTCTCCTGTCGGGTGTTCGATCTGGAAGAGTCACGTCAATCGGAGCAGACGTCCGGCTTGCGTTTGGCCCCGGAACATGCCCATGGTGACCTGGAAGCCGTTTTTTATCTGTCGGCCGCGAGTTCGATGGATGCGTTTCCCGTGCTGGGCAGCGACACGGGCCAGGTCTTCGTTCGAATGGGGATCCACTCGGTCGGCGAACTGCTGGCTGCCGATCCCAAACAGATTGCCGACGTCCTCGATCGGAGCGACATCCACGCCGAGACGGTATCTCTCTGGCAATCGCACATGAGTCTGCTGTGCCACGTACAGGAGCTTTCGCTCAACGATGCCCAGGTGTTGACCGCCTGCGGCATTGCATCGCCCGTGGAGCTGCGCGAGGCGAACGGCGACGAGCTGTTCAGCGCCGTCGAGAGTTTTCTGGCGTCCGATCACGGGCATCGGCTCGTCACCGACGTCGAGCGTTACACTCGCGCCCGGATCGACGATTGGATTTATGCGGCAGGCGGCGTGAGATCAATGCCTTTGGAAACAGCCACCCGCTAAGACCACAAAAGCGAGCCGGGTCGTCCCCGACCCCGGCGCCCCGCACACCAAGCAATCAACGCGCACCCCACCATCGCCACCCCAGCCGGTTCCGGCACCGTAGCCGCCGCAGCCAGCGGCAGCGCCCCGGTGTACTCCCGCTGCCAGCTCAAGAAATCCGCACCGTCGGCATCGATACCGTACGCCGCTTCCCACATGGCCAGGTCCGCGCCGTCGACGTCGCCATCGCCGTCGTAGTCGGGCGGGTTGGAGGGCGTAATCGTCTCGTAACCAATATCGCGCAGAAAGGCGAGATCGAGCACCGTGAGTTCCTTGCGAGAGCCGACGGTATTGTCCGGGTCCATGACCACCTCTTGAGCAACTCCATCGGAGATGCGAAAGCTCTGAGTCCCGGAGGCGATGTGTCCGCTGCCCGACTCGACGAGGCCGGCGCCGCTGCCGGTGATCGCCTGCACTTCGCTGCCGTTCCAGGTCGTGCCAGTTGCGAGTGAGATCCAGGAGGTCGAAGTTCCCATGCCAATCGCGTGCATTAGTTCGTGGAGGGCGACCGAGTAGAGATCGTTCTTTCCCGACACGACGGGCGTCGTGTGATCGAAATGCCAGTAGGCCTCCAAGGCCGAGTCGGAGTCTTTCACTCCGTTATTATTCGAGTCGACGTCGAAGAAGACGTTGCCATAACTCACGCCGTAGTCGACAGAGTAGCTGTAAGTGCCCGAAACGGTACCTGCGATGGTCCCCATGATCGGTCCGCTGCCCCGAACATAAGCCGCCTCCGATTGGGCAGCAGCGTCGTCAATCGCCGCCTGAAATTCCGTGGGTTGGCCGCTTCCCGAAATGTAAAGTCCTATGGTAGGCCCACCCTGTCCCAAACTTGTCCCCGTCAAGTTGGATACGTCCACAAACACCTTCACTGAGTCGTTTGCCAGTGTCGCGTTGGGATGTGGCGTTTCGGCATTCGTTACCGGATCGTTTGAATCCCAATCCCAATCGAATGTCGCATACGTCGAGCCATTGTTGCCTGTGTACGAGTCGTTCACGGCGCCAAGCGAGGAGGTGATCGCCGCGCTCAGATCATCAGCGGCGGCGCTGATGGCGGCCTTGGCGACCACTTCGGTCGTGGGCGTGAAGAGCGTGCCGGTGGCGAATTGGACGTCGATCGACAACGCCCCAACCGGCGGGGCCATGCTTGAGATTAGTGTGCCGAGCAGGAGAATCCCCAGAAGTTGAACGCGGCGCATGGCATCCCTCCGAAATCTGTTCCGATTGTGTCCCCGTCTCCCCAGGAGGAGATAGGTTCAGTTTAACGCGGAGTCGACGGAGAGCAAATGCCTTGGGGTGACGCACCTAACTAGCGGCAATCTAGCAGAGGGCGGTGGTTCGCTGCTCGGCGTCCAGGAGGCGGCGTTTCATTGCCAGGCCCTGCGGGGCGGAATATCCACCCAAGCCGCCGCTGGCAGCTACCACACGGTGACAGGGGACCACCAGCGGCACGCGGTTAGCCGACATCACACTTCCCACGGCGCGCGCAGCGCCCGACCGGCCCACGCGGCGCGCCAGCTCGCCATAGCTAAGCGTCTCGCCCCAAGGAATGGCCCGGCAGGCATCAATCACGCGGCGCTGAAAACTTGTGGCGCCGGGAGTCTCCACCGCAAGGTCAGAAAAATCGGACGGTTCGCCGCGCGCGAATTCCTGCAATCGATCGATCAACTCCTCGGGCTGGTAACCAGTGGCAGCCGAATCACCGGCCGGAAACTCCAAACCTTTCAATCGCAACGCCAATGCTCGGGAGGCCGCTCGCTCGGTAGCATGGCCGAACGTCAGTGCCAGCAACGCACGATTCCGCTCGGCGAGGGCGACGTAACCCAGTGCCGTTTCAAACACGATTTGGTCCATGGCATTTTCTCCTTGCAAGCGTGTTTTTGGCGTGGTCGCGCCGTGAAGAAATGTGTGATTCTGCTCCCCCTCGAAGTGTGGCAACGAATCGCGGCTTCGGGAAGAGTTGACAAAACCAGCGTTCGGGACCATACCATAGTTGGAGGCAGAGGCCCAGAACTCGGCCTTTTTTCCTTTGGCGTAGTATTGAATGCGGTTGGCGTGTAAGGCCTGCTCAAGGTGTTTCTCGCCCCCCGAGTCGATTTTGGTCCTTTTGAAGAAGCGAATCTGAGATGAACCCCTACAGCTCACTTTCCGACGACTATTACGTCAACATGAATCTCAGCACGGAGATGCAGTTGCCGAGCAATCGGGAAACGGTGCTGCACTACTTCGAGCAGATGCAGAAGAAGTATCCTGAGCTGAGAAATTTCTATTCTCGTGACAAGGACGACTTCATCCTGGAAGAAGACAAGGACCAGGGCAACTATCGCTGGTGTACGGTCGAGCCGCGTCGTGTTTGCTCGGGACAGGTCAATCCCGGTTCGATGGAAGGCGCCCTCGAACAGCATCGCTACGCCTTGGAGGTCGCTCCCTACGCCCTGTCGATCAGCCCGTTGGACTGTGAATCGCTCGACCTGTTGATTGGCTTCGATTTTTCTTACCGCGGCAACCACAATCAATTGGTTGCCGAGGCGCTCGGAGTTTGTCCCGCCTTGGAACGGCTAGGCGCCATGCCGGGGGCGACGGTTATCAACTACGAACCGAATCTCACGTTCTCCATGGATGAAGAATGTCGGCTGCAATGCCGCATCAACGTCGAGGCTCGCACCAACGCCTACCAGATTCGCACGGGTGAATACCAGGAAGAGCAGATCAGCGTCTACGTCACGGCTCGTCAATACGGCAGCCTGCCCGCCGACGGCTCGTACGTCGACACGCTCGACCGACTGAACGAAATTTGCCACGACGTGATCGACGATTACGTCGTCGACGCAGTGCTGCAGCCGCTAGCTAGGACGATTGCGTTGCAGTAGGCGGACCCCTCCAGCCTGCGCCTAGCCCAACAGCCGCTGGATGCTCTTGATCAGTCGATCCATGGGGAAGGGTTTGCGGACGTAGTCGTCCACCCCGAGCATCTCGGCATAGGCTTTGTGACGGGCGCCTTCGTTGGCCGTAATCATGATGATCCGCTGCTTTTTTTCACCCATTCGCTTCAGGCGCTCCAGCACCAGAAAACCGCTCCGCTTGGGCATCATCATGTCGAGAATTACGAGGTCGGGCGCTTCGCGCTCGATCAGGGCGAGACCCTGGTTGCCGTCGCGTGCGATGAGCACTTCGTAGTC
>CAXMSB010000214.1:0-4640 GCA_964195615.1 uncultured Granulosicoccus sp.
GACGGTTGTATCGAGCGTGACCGCCAACAGTTCTTCCTGTGACAACGAAGGGGTGGTGATTCCCCGCGAGAACTGAAACTCTGGCTCGCTCGCCAGGCTCGATGATTTCCATAGCACCAAAACAAAACAGAACGAGATTCCGATTCGGTTCACAGTTCTTTCTCCTCTTTGGGCGGCGCCTTCACGACGAACGAGTCCTGATATTTCAGATAGATGAAGGATCCACAAAGTACGAGAATCCCCAGAAGAATGAAGGCGACAATGCGATAGAACTGGTCGAGAAGTGACAAGTCCACGAAGAACACCTTCCAGGCGACGATCGCAAAGAGCGCCAATCCTAGGTACCGCAAAATGCGTAGGTCTTTGGCGATTCCTCGCAGAATCAGCGCCAACGCGAACAGCGACCAGAGAATGGAAACCCCACCGGGTCGCAGCCCTTCCACGTAAGTGTGCATCAAAGAGTTGACCTCCAGCGTGAGGTAGATGAACAGCATAATCAAGCTACCGAAGCCGAGGGCAATTCCCGCGGATTTTGCATGGGAACGACTGGTGAGCAGTGCGTACCCGCCGGCAAGAAAGCCGACTACCGCCCCAAAATCCACCAGGCGGAGGCTCGCGTCTCGGAAGGAGTAGGGACCGCCGTAGAGCATCTGGCTGCTCACGTGCCACGCAGGTAAATCAAACATGAACAGTTTCAGCACGACCCCCCCCACAAAGACCACAAACAGCAACGTCAACGCGTGACTTTCGCGGTGCATGACTTCGTACAACAACAGTCCGCACAATGCCAGCCAGAGGATTGTCATCAGCGGCAGCTTCACCGGTTGGTAGAGGTAGCCAAAGGTTCGGTTGAATTCGAGGTTCAGGTAGACGAACAACATGGCAATGGCCACGCCCACGGCCAGTCGGATTGCCCACGCACCTTGAACCCATCCTTCGACGTCATTGGCGGGGTCGACGACGCCAGCCACTTTCTTCTGCCGCTGCAACAGCCAATACGCGCCCCCCAGCGAAGCGATCGGCACGCCGAACATGACCAGCCGTTCGGCGAGCTGTCGCAGATAGTCGGCCAACGGCAGGTCGGCGGCCGAGGGAGCGCGGAGAAACTGGCCGCGCAGATCCACGAAACAGAACCGCACCAGGACGATCGCGTAGAGCACATAGCCGACTTGCCGGAGAAACTCGCTGCCGATCTTTCCGGCGATCCAGAGCAGGACAAACGCTTGAATCGCCCAACTGACAGTTACCCACTCGCGCGAAAGCACGAGCGGCATCGTGATGGCCAGGAAGAATGCCGCCAGGCCAATGAAGACCACCAGCAGCTCTCGGTCGATCAACCTCCGCCGCAGGAAGTAGAACACGTGCGCCGTGTAAAACGCGGCAAGTGGCAGTGTTACGGCGGCCACCCACTCGCGGCTGAACTTCTCGTCGACTAGCTGATAGGCGACGGCATAGAACACGCCCGCATTGATCAAAAGCGCCAAAAGATCGAGCAGGTTTGACTTCGAGGCGTTGACGATTTTGTAGAGGAAAGTCATCGTCGAAAACAGCACAAAGAAGCCGGCCAGAAACGGCATGACTTCCCAAAAGTTGCCGATTTTGTACGACTGCATCGAGGCGAAGAACAACAAATAAGTGGCGGCAAAACTCAGGTAATTGACCAGCAGCCAGTTCTTCCAGTAGCAGATGCCTAGCACGCCAATCCCCAGCACGAGCATGTAGCCGTTTAGCCCGGCGAAATTCACCTCGCCTGTCGAAAGCATAACTGGTGTGCCGTATCCACCAATGATTCCCAGCACGGCCACAAGAATTGAGTTGAAGCGCACGGCGACGGCGCCCGCCAGCGCCGTGATGACAATCATCAGAATAAACGCGGGAGGTTGCTCGATCAGGTGATAGAAATTGGCGGCGGCAAACACGGCGAAGTACAACGTCGCCAGTCCACCCCCCAGCAGCCCTTGACCGAGCAGGTGATACTTGCGTCCCAGCAACCGCGTGCCAGCGATCATCATGCCCAGTCCCGCCACGGTGGAGAGCGCCACGCGGCCAACCTCGTTGATCAGGCCACGTTCGACCGAGTATCTGAGGAAAAATCCCACGCCGACGATCAAGATCAAGATCCCGATCCGCAGGAGCCACTGGCTGGCCACGGCGTATTCCACGGAGACGCCAGTCGGGATGTGTTCCTCGCCCACAATGATCCAATTCCAGATACGGCGGAGTGTTTCCTTGGCGGCCGTTTCAAAAGCCGAAGGCTCGCGAGGCGGCGCGGGGCTGGGTTGGACGACTGCGGCCGGTCTTGCCGGTGGGCTTTTCGACGCAAAGAGCGGTGCCGTCAGCTTCGGCTTGGGAAGCAACGTAGGCTCCACAGGAGTTGGGACGACCGGCTTCTGGATGAACTCCTCCGGTTCCGGCTTTTTCTCTTCTGCAGGTCTTGTGTCGCCAGGAGATCCCGCTGGTCTTGCAAATCCTTCCATACCCTTACTGATGGCGGACATCTGGCGCTGCAATTCGTCGAGGCGCGACTCTTGTTCTCGTCGCAACCTGATCAAGAGAATGAGAGTTGCCACTGGCAGGGCCAGAATTAACGCAGCAATGGCGATGATCATCAGTAATTCGTCCATAGGTGCAACTCCTCTCAAAGAGGTGAAGAGACTATAGCCGGGATTTCCCATTTGGATGTACCCGGAACCGCTCCGGGTTCGCAGTGTCGCAAATTGGTTGCAAGTTATGGACAAAAAAAGCCACCGTCACCCTGTGCAACATGTACACAGAGCGTCAGTGGCTCTTTGATTCTCCCCCGATGACACTTGCTGCACTTTGGTGTCCCCTCGTGCCTGCCGGACTGACCTAAGCGTACCAGGGCCTACCTGGGATTACAAAGATTTCATGGCGTATTCATCTATTCGGGCAGTGCCGCATCCGCTCCATTGCTGACGCAGCCGATTACGGTGTGCGATTCCGCACGCCGACCCCTACCCCTCGTCACACAATAGCCTCGATTAACACTGTTTCCAGTACGCTCTTCGGTAACAGCAAATGGCGAGCCAAGTTCGTGATGGCGACAGTCTATGTGTTCGTGTAACGTGTAGCTCTGCACATTCTGCCGCCAGATTCTTGCGTCTGCACCGTCGCCGCAGTATGCTCACTTTGTTGAGATCGCTGTCTGCCAATGTCCGCTACATGGGGGCAACGATGCACCAGGTCAAAGTCTCACTAGCCATCACACTGCTCGTCGGGTTTGCGACAGGTCTCGCTCGGGGTGGTCCGGTCGTCATGCCGGACGAGGAGTACCTCGCGCCCGAGTTTGCAGTCCGCTACGGGCCGGGCACAGTCGTCTCTCGGGCAGACCTCCCTGGGCTTGGTGTCCGGTTCACGCTCTCAGGGATTGCCTCTGGCGGTACGGGCGTGAGCGACAACTTTCCGGTCAACGACGTAGGCCAGATTCTCCCAAGCCACGGCAACGGCGACTTCAGCAACTTCGAAGGCTACCTGACTCGCTTCACGAACCTCAGTCCAGGCGACGTCGACATCGCTCTGATCATGAACACAGGCTTTACCGGTCCGAGCGGCGTTCCGCCCAATGACGGGACCAACGACACGTTTTGGCAGAGTCCATGGATCACGATCGCCCCGAGTGCATCGCAGATTGTTCTCTTGGACTTTGATGCAGCCCTCCCGCACAGCATTAGCGACAATAAGCCGCCCCACACGCAAGGGAGCACCGGTCAGCCGACCGTCATCAACGCAATTGACCGGACCGAGGTTAGCAACATCGGCTTCCAGGTCGCCGACTTCAACGGCGATCTGGCAGGCCAAACCACGATCCTAGCAATCAATATCCCTGAGCCAAATCCCGATTTCGACGGCGACGGTGATGTGGACGGCAAGGATTTTCTTGTCTGGCAGAGCGATCCAAGCGTGGGGTCCTTGGCCGACTGGGAAGCGAACTACGGCGCTGGCGCTCCGCTGTCGGAAGGCAGTGCAGCCGTGCCCGAGCCCACGGCCATGGTGCTCGCCTGCGTGGCCACGCTCTGCTTGGCAATGAGCAAACGGCGGTCTCCCTCTGCGAAGTGGCTCGATGCGTAATTTAGCGTACGTCCGTTTCGTCCGGTGGGCAGATTCCCCGCTGAACTTAGAGAAAACGCCGAAAGTGCGTCGTAGCTTCAGGCCGAAAGTGCGTCGGCCTGTTACACCTCTGCTAGTTCGCAAGTTGTGTTCCGCCGCTTGGAAGGGCGTCACCCGTGCGAGTTAGCAAGCTGCCATTTCGTCAGCGGGTGTGCGCACCTCCGCCAGATAACGGTAGGTTAGCAATATTGCGACTTTCTTACGTCGGGCTGTTTCGACAACGAACGCAAAGCCTCACGGGCCAACACGGTCTTTGCTTCTCTACTAGTATTCGGTCTCGATTCCTTTGGCTTGTGCCACCTCATATATCGCGTCGAAAGTCTTAGCCGCATCCCACTGGGCGTCGGCCGGTTCGTCGCGAAATTCTCGATAAGCTCGTTCGACGTTCATGTAGAGGCGTGCAGGTGCACGCCATTCGCTGTATGGCCCAAACTCGATTCGCTTGGCCGAATCCAACGAAGTCAGACCTTCATCAAAGCATTTCCTTGATTCATCACGAACGTATTGAAGAT
>CAXMSB010000215.1:0-4466 GCA_964195615.1 uncultured Granulosicoccus sp.
GTCGCACGTCGAGCCGTTGGAAGGTGTCCTTGGCCGAGAGGAAGCCGATATTTACGATGATAGTGCCGGCGGTGAGTTGCTCGCCATTGGTGAGCGACAACGCGATGTCGCCCTGTTCGTACCACGCCTTGTCGATTTCCGTGGCCGTATGGACCCTTCCGCCCGACTGGATCACGCGGTCGACCGTGTCGGCTTTGGCGATGGGTGTCTCTTCGCGCACCAGAACGTCGACCTGGGCATTGCGTCCCAGGGCCATCACGGCCGCGTCGAAAGCCGAATCGCCGCCGCCGACCACCACGACACGGCCACCGTCGTGGTCGCCGATCTTAGGCATTTTGTAATACACGCTTTTAGATTCTAGCGCGTCGAGCACCGGCAACCGCCGGGCAAAATGGAGCAGCCCACAGGCGATCAACACTTTGCGGCAAAGATACGTGCCGTTTTTGGTGACGACCTGCTTAAGAGGATCGTCCATGGCCAACTCGTCGGTGTCTTCGATGGCAACCAATTCGTCGTTGAAGCGAAACTGCACCAGCGCGTCGACGGCCTGACGGTAGGTTCGTTCGGAGAGATCTTCGCCAGTGATGCCGTCGGGGAAGCCGGGGATGTCGACGATCTTTTTGTCCGGGTACAAGAACTGGGGCTGCCCGCCCGGCTTGTCCTTGGCCTCGATCACCAGCGTGGTCAGGGCACGGTGGGCCGTGGTGAGACTGGCGGCGAGGCCGGCCGGGCCGGCGCCGATGATTACGACGTCCCAATAGGGCAGGCTATCGAAATCGAGATCGTCGGCCAGTTCGGTAACTTTGAAGTCGGCCATCATTCGGCTCCTTGCAATCGAATGGGTATGCGAAAACGCGGACAATCTAGCACTACAGCGACGGGTCCCATAGATGCCACATGATAGGAACCGCAGATAAACGCGGATGAACGCCGATGTTCTTGAGACCCCCGGACCTTGGAGAGTCAGCTCTCAAAAATGAATAGTCGATGACTCGTTGAACTCTTGTAAAATCCGCGTTTATCCGCGTCCATCGGCGGTTTCCCTTGGATGAACCCTGCGCTGTAGTACCAGAATAGATTTCGTTTCCCGGGGCAGTTACGATATAATGACAGACTAGCCCCCGTGTGCAAGGCGGGTGGGCGGGAAAGGTGTGGAGAATCACAATGGCCAAATCACAACTTGCCGCGGCGTTGGCGGTGGCAGCATGTTGTCTGTTGTCGGCGCCGGGGGTCCATGGGCAAAACCAACGCCTGGATCAGCAGCGCGGTGGACAGAACACTGGCGCGTTCAGCAGAGGCCAACAGGGCGGCGCGGCAATCGGGCAACAGCGTGGCGCGTTTGGCGGCGGGCAACAGGGACCAGGCAGAGGACAGCAGTTTGGCCCGGGCCAGCGACCAGGCTTCGGCCAGGGCAACGCTGGGCAGGGTGGGTTTGTCGGCAGCGACGCCCAAGACATGCGTCAGGGGTTCGAAAACATGTCGGGCCGGCAGCGTCGGGGCATGATGTTCGACATGATGGTCGAAAATCTAAACGAGATGCGCGACCAACGGAGACAGCGGCAGCAACGACGCCGACGCCCTGACAGCATTCGCGTGCAGCTACGGCCTTCGTTCAGCTATGCGCCGCTGGAGAGTCGACACGTCGCCGTCACGCTGCAAAACCACCTCGCTCGATCCGCGGATCTCACGGGCATTGTCGCGCCGCGAGTCGAACTCGTCGGACGCACCGCAACCGTGAGCGGCTTCGTACCGAGTGAACATGAGCGAGCGGTCATCGCCAGGATGATTGCTCTGCAGCCGGGCGTGTCAGAGGTTGAGAATCTTCTCTCAGTCGATCCGTTTGCCCCGACTGCCGGGGAGGACTCGGCGGAATCGCCTGCGGAAGAGCCAGCGACGAAGTCGGCGCTTGATTGACCGCTGGCGAGAACCTTTCGCGCCGACTGCCGGAACTCGGCAGCGAGGCGATGCGGTTTCGCCATTGCTCGGACAACCGAATCGAAGTGGTCGTCATTTCTCGCCGAGAAGTTTCTGAACGCTCTTCCGGCAAATTGCCTGCGTGCGAACCAGCGCCGGCGGCCATCGTGTGCTGAGCCAATTGGATTTGGCGCATGCTGGGCAACCCGCCCGGGTCGATTTCCGGCGGAGCGATTCCGGGGAGCAGATGCCGCGTTTGCTCGCCAGCGATCAGCTGGCCCTGATGCGGCTCGAACCGAGCGATCAGGCTAATGTTCTTCCGCTGCCCGCCGACCTCGTCCCACGGCAACCAAACGCTGTACGACGGGCCCAGTGTGGACTCGCTGTAGTGGCGCGTGAATTGTTCACGGGGAAAGATGAACCGACGCGTCGGCTGCGCGGTCCGCGGGTCGCAATTGGCCTCGTCGTAGCCGTACACGACCAGTTGACCGTCGACGCAAACCGGATCGTCCGACACACGACCAAAAAACACGAGCCGCCCCCCAAAGCCGCGTTGCGACTTCTGGCCCGGTTTATGAAGTACCGTGTCGGTCCAAGTGCTCACCAACTTGGTGGGCATCTGCGGATCGGGTTGGTCGGATTTCCACCACATCGCGCGGCGGATGTCCAAGCTCTTGGCAATCTTGGCACCGCCCGTATTGAGCGTACTGCAGCCGACGCTCGCGACGAGCGGAGCGACGACAAGCAAGGTCAGTGTTAATCGGTGGCGATTCATGGCTTGGTTTGTGCGTCGTACGGCACTGGTTGGGGACTGCCGAGCGTGGGCATCAGGCTCTCGGCGGAGATTGCTTCGGGATAAATCGTCTCGGCCTCGGCGGCGCCGGCCGGATCGTGTCGGCTACGCAGCCCCACGGGGCCGTGCAAGTCGATCACGTCGCTGAGGCACCAACTCATCCGCGCCGATTCGACTTGCTTGATCATCTCCGACTCAAACCGGCTGCGAATAACGTGTGGGGTGAGAACAATCAGCAGTTCTTTTCGCTTGGTGGAAACACTGTCGAACCTAAAAAGTTCGCCCACCAGAGGAATGTCGGCCAGAATCGGCACTCTGCGATGCAGAGCCTGGTCTTCTTTTCGCAATAGGCCGCTGAGCACAACCGTTTGGCCGCTCATGGCGCTCACGGTAGTTTCTGCCGCAATGCTGTCGACAATCGGTTGGAGAATGGGATCGCCGTTGGGGGCGATGGCGACCGGCACGCCTTGGGCAATCGGTTGCAGCCGATCGTTGGCGGCGAAAACTTTCATTACGACCAAATTGTCAGGACTGATTCGCGGCGTGACCTCCAGATTGAGTCCCACGTTGATTCTTTCAATTTCGTTCTCAGGCGTTCCAGCAATGCTGATTTGACTCCTGGTGATAAATGGCACCACTTCGCCGACGAAGGCCGAGCCGGTTTGATTGTCGAGGGCCATGATCTGCGGTCGACTCAACACTTCGACGCGTGTCGATTCCTGCAGGGCCCGCAGCAGCATGCTGACGCTGTTGCTGCTGGCCGAGAGGACCAGGCCACCGAAGCCCCCTTCGGAGCTGACACGATTCACGCCAAAACTGGCGAGTGCTTGACCAGCTACGTTTCCTGCCGTGGCCAACGAGGTATCACTCCCGGAGTTCCCCAGCCCTTGTGTCGGATCGCCGAAATTATAGCCAGGCGTCAATGTCGCCGATTGGATGGTGTCTTGTTCAACTGAGACGTTGTTCCCACCAACCTGTTCGATCACCGTAGTTGTGGTCGTGAGCAGGTCGCCCAACAAACTACGGTCAAACATCGCGGAGTCTTGCAAGCCGAGCTCCACTCCGAACTCGTCCAAGTCGCCCAGCGAGATTTCCGCGATCAACACTTGGATCATCACCATCGCGTCTTCTCGGTCGAGTTCGTAAACCAGACGTTCAATCTCTTCGTAGTAACGAGGCGTGGCACTGACGATAAGACTATTGCTGGAAATCTCGGGCACGATTACCACTTCGCGTTCGATCTGCTGAAACGGGCTCGCCAAGCCGGGCGCGGTGCCTTGCACTTGGCGTTCGGCGCGAAGCCAGTTATTGAGTGCCACGGCCACATCATCGACGAACTTGTTTTTCAGTCGGTAGACATGATTCTGCCGCTGGCGAGTTTCGCCCGCGTCGAGCGTGCGGAGAATCGCTTCGACGGTAAGCAAATCGTCGCTGTTGCCGGCGGCGATGATGCTGTTGGTCCGCTCGTCGACCTCGACGCGCAGCGCCGTGAGTTCCTGCTGGTCGCCTCCGCCGCCGCCTTGCTGTTGCTGCGGATCGCCAAACAGGCCCAGCAGCATTTCCGACAGAGAAAATGCGTCGCCATTGACGATGGTGAACACTCGCAGGTCGATACCCACCTCAGGCATTTGATCGAGCTGCGCGATCAGCGCCGCTAACAAGGGCATTGTCTCGGCCGGTGCCGAGACAATCAGCGCATTGGCGCCGCTGTCGCCCGTGATCTTTACGCCCGCGAGTACTCCCGACTCCAACTGCCGCT
>CAXMSB010000216.1:0-7332 GCA_964195615.1 uncultured Granulosicoccus sp.
CTTCTTCTTCCTCTTCTTTCGCGTCTACACCTTCGATATATCGATCGGCGTCCTATCGGCCATCTACCTGGGCCTCGACCTCACGGAGTGCTTTCTCAGGGGCGGGGCGGTCGGCAGCTCGCTTTTGCATCTGATGGGCATGGCAGCGGGAGCGGTACTGGGAGTCGTGCTCTTGAAACGAGGATTCGTCGACTGCGAAAACTGGGACCTCTTTGCCGTGGTTAAAGGGACCCACGGAAAGAAGGATTCCGATCCGCTCACCAAGGAAGAAACAGAGCGGCGCGACCAGTCGCAGTCGATTGATGCCGAACGGATGTTCCGCGCTTGTCTCGAATCGAATCAGAGCCTGAAGGCGCTCGGCGTGCGCAAGAAGATGATCGATCTCGGGAATCCTCTGGACCTCAATCGCAAGGAACTCCTGGCACTGATCGTCGGCTTGCACAAGCAGCAGGAGTGGGTGGAATCAGCGCCGGTGATGCTCGAGCTGTTCGAGCGGTTCCCCGATGGCTCGGAACCGGTACGACTCAAGCTCGCGCAGATCTGCCTCGTCGAGCTTGAACGACCATCCAGAACGCTCGAACTGTTGGAGAAGATTGATACGCAGAACCTGACGGAGAAACAGAAAACAATGTTCCGGAAACTTCAAGCCGTCGCACAACGTCAGATCAACGACGGTGCGCTCGAAGTGGACGACGAAGCCTGGTGAGTCGATCGCATCGCTACTCGTCACCCCTCAGATATCCCGCACTCGTCTGGAAATATCTTTGCCGACGGGTGTGGCTGTCTTCCAGGTCGGTGGCGGCGTGCTGTTGGCGGAGGTCTTCGACGCTGGCGCAGCAGTAGCGACAGCCGATTGTTTCCACGTGAAATCGCACGTACCCGGCCTGCTCTTCCGGGAGCACTTCCAGTAGAAAACTGCCCAGGTGTTCGCGCGTCGGGCAGCTCAGCCGGTGACGTCGCCAGATGGCGCCCACCGAGTGGACGCCCGCGTCGCGTCGGCCCAACAGCGAGGCGAGCTGTTCGGTGAGTTTGGGGTCGTCGCGCAGCGCGGCTTCCACGGCGGTCATCTGCTCGTCGGGCAGCGACTCGTCGAGATAGGCTTCCAACTGGGCCGTGGTGAATGGATTACTCATACAACTCCGGGAAGATGTCTTCGCTGAGCCGCGACCCGCGGACGATTTTGCGGAGCCGTTCCAGGAAATCGAACTTGAAATTGGCCACCTGTTGCTCGGTAATATCCAACTTACTGGCGACCTGCTTGTTGCCCAGGCCGACGACGAACAACAGTTCCATGCACTGAATTTTTTTCCAGTCGCCCTGTTCGCGCCAGCGGTCGATCTGCTGAAGGATGCCGTCGGCGACGGCTTCGTCCTCGAGGCCCCGCCGCTCGCCACTGCGGGCGATGCTGCTCGCCCCGCGGGCATTGCCGGTCTGTTCCCAAGCGCCGCTGGAGTCGTCGCCCGTGGAGAACGGAATCGCGGGCCGACGGCCTTCGCGGCGTAGGTAATCGGTGAGCTTGTGGGCGGCGATCGAAAACAGCCAGCTCTCCAAGGGCCGACGCGTGTCGTAATTGGGCAGACTCGTGAGAAAACCGATAAAAGTTTCCTGGACGACATCCTCGCTGGGCGCCCGACGTCGCAGGCGGCTCTGCACGAACGACAGCAGGCGACCTTCGTACTGCGCAATGAGGTTGTTCCACGCCTCAGGTTTTCCCAGGCGGATGTTTTCGACCAGCAGGGCGTCGGGATTGGAGGAATCGGGCATCGATAAGTTTCTCAAGCGGCAGGCCGCGCTCGACTCCTTCGAAGCTTGGTGAGAACAACCGCAAGCCCGGGGAATGCAATCCCCGGGCTTTCCCGCGATGCACGCGGGAAAACCATGCTACGTGGTTAACATCACCACCGCAGCAATCGCGATTATTGCCGCTGGAACTCCCCAGAGCAACCGCTGTGTGTAATAACCGCGGGTCCAGGTGTCGAATTGCAGCGCTGCATAGAGCAGGGCCAACACGGCCAGGACGCATCCCGCGATTTGGGCAACCGAGGTCAGACGATAGCTCCGTAGTTGTTTCTGCCAGGAGTCGAGCAGGTGCTTTTCAACGGCGGGCGTGAACTCCATCAACACGTACACCCTCTTCATCGCCCCGACCGAACTGTCCACGATCTCGGTAAACTGCTCTCGGCAGATTTCTCGCATGATGTAGTCGAGCGAGACGCCCATGGTTTCCAACGACTTGCCGCCGACGAGCGAACGTTGATCGCTGGGGACGAGTTTGGTCAGCCGCCGCTCGACTTCCTCGGGGAAACGGTGTTCCAATTGTTCGAAACATTCGTCCGCGGTGCTGAAGGGGTCCGACGCCACGACCGCTCGGTGGATGTCGCCGACCCGTTTGGGCGGTTTGTCGACCCAATCAGGGTGCGATTTTGCTTCGGGCTTGGCGGGTGGCTCGCTCTCTGGCTCTTCGCCCAGGTCGATGCGCGACTCGGTCAGACGATCCCACAGTTGCTGGTTGACTACGACCCGCTCTGCCGCCGCGCTCTCAGGAGACAAGCTCATCGCGGCTGTTCCAGCAGGGGTTCCTTGAGACCGGTCATGAGAAGCAAAGCCGAAAAACAGTACGAGAACGACCATTGCCACAGACAATGCCAAACCGATCGCAAGCATCGGGGCGAGTCTCCACCCCTGCCGCTCACCTCTATCTCCACGATTGACGGCCGTCATGCCCGCTATGATTGCCACCACGATCGGGACGATCAGGATAATGAATAAGATTGAGAAAGACATAGCTCAAGCCTCCGCTTCGCTGAGTGCGCGCCGCTGGCTGGGGGGCATCCAGGGGCTTGAGAGTTGGATGGTAAACGCCATGGCCCCAGCGACCAGAAATCCCAACGGCTGCGGGAACCACCACACGAAATGCAGAACCCAAGCCACCAGGCCGCACCAGATGATCGACCAGACCCGCACTCGGCTCGGCCGCGAAAACTCAGCCTGCCGCCACCAGGCAAGGATCACAAACAGAAAGGCGAAATAGGCAGCAAAGGCTTGCATCGGCGGTCGTACGGCACCTGCTCGGTAACCTTCCATCAATCCCTGATTCGAGGAGCTGCCGAATGTGCTGCTCATCATGCTGCCGTGAGGGCCGACTCCCGCGTCGCTCCACAATGGCAGCGCCAACTCCAACGTGTCGGCAATGCTGAAGGCCAACAGTCCCACCAGGGCGCCCAGCAGCAACTGCGTGAAGCGCATCGGCGCCTGATCTTCGACCTTGCCCTCGGCCAGCTTGCTGGGGATTATCACCGCCCAACTGGCTAGCGTCGTAGTCAGCGTCATCCACGCGATCAGCTCCAACTGGCTGGAGCCAAACAACAGCAGGCAGACTAGCAGCGACGTCACTGCCGCGACAACCGATGCACGCAACATTCCGCCCAAGAGTTCCGTCAGGCGCTCGCGCAGCGGTCGGTTGACCAGATGCTGGCGCAGGTGCTGTCGCCAACTGGAGCGTTGGCGGCGAACCTGATGCCGCTTCTGCCGGCCCTTGAGGGGCACACTCCCCGCAGCTCCCGCAGCAGCCACGCCTGCCGGGGTGCGATGCTGCATGGTAGGCGTCGCCACGTGCGATGAACCCGTGTGCGGGTCGATCACCGCCGATCGGACACCTCGGTAAACCAGATAACAAAAACCGACCAGCATGAATATCGACAGCCACTCCGGAGACGTCGCCACCAAAGCGATAACGATTATGAATCCGATGACATTCTTCAAGAGCGGATGCAGGTTGCTCTCGCGGATGTTCGCCTTCGCTTGATGATAACCTTGCTGCAGAGTCGCCAAAATCGGTTCCTCGCTGGTCTTGGGACCGAGCGTGGGCGAAGCGGCAGGATTCGGCGACGGGGAATGATCGGCCGTCTCCGCAAACTGTGGGCCGTAGATACCCCTGCTGCCGATGCTGGTGAGCACCGCTTGTTGGCCGTCTGACTGAGGCAGCTGCCGAACCATCTCTGCCACGCTCGAGAACCGAGCGTCAGGATCCTTCGCCATCGCGCTGCGCACCAAGCCGCGATACGGTTCGGCTAGCACACTCAGGTCAGGTTCGGCCGTGAGGTGTTTCATCAGCACTTCGCCGACGCTCTCGCCCTCGAACGGCACGTGCCCGGTGAGCATCTCGTAAAGGACGATTCCCAAGGCGTAGGTATCGATTTCCTTGCCGTAGCGGCCGTTGGCGATTTCCGGGGCCATGTAGTGTACGGTGCCCACGCTCTCGGTCTGCCCGCTGCGTCGGCTGCAGGAGATAAACTTCGAGAGGCCGTAGTCGCCGATCTTCACCGTGCGGTCGTCGAGAAAGATATTGGCCGGTTTCAGATCGCGATGCACGATGCCATGGTCGTGCAGGTAGGCAACTCCGGCGGCCAGGCCCGAGAACCAATGCAGGACCATCTCGATCGGCATGCCCTCGGGATGACGTTCGATCGCGTCTTCGAGCGACTCGCCCGCGACGAATTCCATCACGACCCAACGGTCGTCGTGTTCGTCGGTACGGATGTCGTACAGCGCGATGAGATTCGGGTGTTTGAGATTCAAACAATGCGTGACGCCGCGAACCTCGACGTCGAGGTTGCGACGGATCAGTTTCAGGGCGACTTCCTTGCCGGCGTCGCTCAACGCGAAATAGACTTCGCCAAACCCGCCGCGCCCGACGCCACGCTTGATCGTGTAGCCTTCCAACGGCCTCGACCCGCTCGGATACGTAAAGCGTATCTTCGCCTGGGGAGGATCGTCGGGCTCGAAATCCGTGGGCGGAACATTCATCGTGATGGGGGGTTCTTTCGTGAACACTGGGGGGCCACGCTATTAGTTTAAGTGTATCTTGTTAAACGGTTGAATTTCAGAGGTCCTCGAGGCTCATGGCAAAGTTTTCTGCCTCCAGCCGGCAATTTCCGGGCAGCAAGGGCTGCGAGTCGGCCGGCTGGCCGTCGACTTCCACCGTGGCGGAGGTCCGAAACGTCAGCCCCTCGCCGCTGCGGAAGAATACCAGCTCGTCGGTCCAATTGCGGCAGCAGACATGGCTGTGGGCCTGGGGGCCCAAAATGCAACTGTCCGACATCAACACGATGCCGTCGACCGCCGGCTCGGTCTTGTGGGGCGATTCAATCGTGAGCACCGCCGTGGCGCTCAACGCATGGGGCTGCCGAAAGCGGATTCGCACCGTGGGGCCCACCTCGATCAGCGCACCGTTGTTAAGCACCGTGGGGCCGGTGAGCGGCGAACCGTCGACGCTCACGCGGTGAATCGGCGTCAATACATACGATTCGCCATCGCGACGCAGCGAGGCGTGTCGCCGCGACAAGTCGGCCAGGATGGGAATGTCGACGCTCGGCGGGGCCGAGGGTTGCCCGATCGTCACCTCGTCGTCGAGGCAAATCAGGTAGCCGCCCACGCCGTCGATCCACGCCACGTGCCGCTTGCCGGGCGGGCGTTCTGTTGTCTTGGTGTCCATGTGTGCTGAGCGAACTCCGTTGCGAGTGGTCTGCAGGTTCAGTCGGTCGCCCCGACGCCTCCCCACATACAACGCGGTGGGAGGCGATTGGCGACGCGCGCCCGTGGCATCCAAGCCGACCGCTTTCCAAGCCAGGCGACGCGCCTGACGAGCCGATCGGTGTTCCGGCGCCAATTCTAGCAGAGCCTCGGCCAGAGAGAGTACCGTGTTCCAGGCTTGTTTGCTGACCGCTTCATGAAGTTGCGTGGAAAGTTGGCCGATTTGCACGGCCTGCTCACGCAACTGGCCCTGTCGCTGGGCAATCTGCCCGGAGAGGGAGTCCTTGGCATCGGGCAGCAACGCTTTGGCCCGTTCGAGCGTGTCAGCCGCCGCAGCGGCTTCGCCTTCTCGCGCCAGCTTCTTGGCTTGGGTGATGAGCTCGACGACGAGCTTCCAAATCCGCCGCTGGTCGCCGCCCAGGCGTCGCTGTTCGAGTTTCTTGATTTGCTGGCTGGCCAAGGCGGTTTCTCCGCAAGCAAGGAAATGTTCGATACGCTCCAGAGAACGGTCGGCGTAGGCTTGCCGTAGTTCCGAGAGCTGCCGCTCGGGGCCGCCCATCTGGACGGCCAGGTGCAGGTCTTGCCAGCCGGCTGAGCTTTCGCCCGCGACCAGGCGTCGCTGAGCCCGGTCGGCCAACTGCGAGGCCACCTCTTCGGAAAGCCGCTTGGCGGGCAGGAATTCTCGCACGCTTTCACGTCGCAAGAGCTCGCTGGCCTCGTCGGGACGTCCCGCTTCCAGGGCCCGTCGTGCTTCGCGGATTTTTATACGCCAGGAGGGAAACATGATGCACCTGCAGAACACCGATCGGGAGAATGGACAACAAGCCCGCTTTGGAGTGGCCGGGGCAAAGCGCTAGCGTGCCCCGGTGAGCTGGGATAACCGGGGCACGCCCTTTGGGACTTAGCCCCGGCCACCCAAACTGGCAAGGTTCTTACTGCTCTTCCACGAAGTCTTCCACGAAGCTCGCGATCGAGATCGTGGCCGAGTCGCTAGTCGTTTCGATCCGAAAGTACTCGGCGACCTGGTCGGTGATGTTGTCCGGCGCGGGGCCTTCCAGTTGGATCTCGTCCTGGAAGTTCGTGTCGGCGTTGGCCAACTTGGCGGCTACGTCGAGCCGAGCGCGGATGTCGGTCATCAACGCCTTGGCGCGGGCCAACTGGCTATCGTCCAACTGCAGATCGCTTGAGGCCTGGGCCACTTCGACCAGCTTCAGCTTGGCTTCGAGATTCTCCACTTCGACGAGCAACTGCCGCTGCGAACTCATCATCGCCGCCAACTTCTGTCGGGCGGCGTCCAGGTTGCGCTGGCGGGCGTCGCGCATGTCGCGCAAGCTGCCGATCGTGGCGTCGGACGTCTTGAAGCGGACGAAACGCCGTGAGAGGTCTTGCTTGACTTCGTCGCAAGTGTACCGATGGCCCGCATAGCGGAACACCGATTTCCCCGTCTGCAAGTCAGATTGCAGACGCATGATGTCTGTTTTTTCCTTCTCGCCCTTCTTCTCCGATGCGTTGATGCGCTTGTCGAGTTGCTCGACCTCAACCTCTTCCTTGGCAATCACGTGCATCGAGCGGCGGATTTCCGGTTCCAAGTCGCGCACCATGTTGCGGGCACGATCGATCTGGAATTCCATCGGCACGCTGTTCTCCACGCTCTCGGAGACCCGAGCCGCGGACGTCGTGACATAGCTCTTCAGTCCGGTGCCCAGCAGCAAGCCGCCGACCACTGCCAGTGCCAATACGGTAACAAATAGTTTCTTGAACATGACTTGTGCCCTCCTCAGGCAAAACTTGGGCCCCGGC
>CAXMSB010000217.1:0-45849 GCA_964195615.1 uncultured Granulosicoccus sp.
CCTGATGACACGCAACATCTCAAGCGAGCCGCTCGTTCCACACTGAAAAAGCAACAACATAGCCATCGCCTCAAACAATCATTCTTCAAAACTGCTCAGCTAAACCTATGATGGGCCCATTGGCTGCGCAGAGATCAATAGCTGCCTTGTTCGCTTACCAAGTGCTCGTTCGCTATAACTACCGCAAAGGCTGTGAAAACGGGCAGATTCGCTGGATCATCGACTCATTATGAGTTCCCGGACACCCTCAGATAACTTGACAAACAACTCCACATAGTTTTGAGACTCCGCTCACTAAGCGGATCTGAGCCTCGCGGCGTCGGCTTGCTGCTGGGTCCTCGTTGTTGTACTTTGGCGACTTTCAGGCCATTTCTCAGAAAGAGCAGACTCCGCAAATCATGCCCGATCCCTATTTTCAGCAACTTTTCGCCGATCGCATCGGCGGGGCCAACTACGGCAAAGACGGCGCCCTCTACAAGTTTGAGAAGATCAAGCGGGCGAAGCGCAAGGCCCTGGCCGAGCATCCCGAGCGTCAGCTTCTGGACTTCGGCATCGGCGAGAACGACGGCGTCGCCGACCGGGTCATTCTAGACGCGATGGCCAAGGAGATCGGCAAGCCCGAGAATCGTGGCTACGCGGACAATGGTCCTCCTGAGTTCAAGAACGCAGTTGCGCGGTTTATGCAGCGGCAATACGACGTCGAGCTCGACCCGGCGACCGAAGTCAACCACTGCATCGGCTCGAAGACGGCGCTATCGATGCTGCCCGGGGCGTTCATCAATCCGGGCGACATCACGCTGATGACGGTCCCCGGCTACCCGATTGCCGGCACGCACACCACTTACTATGGCGGCGTTGTCTATCGGCTGCCGCTGTTGGCCGAGAACCGTTTTCTGCCCGACCTGAAAAGCATCCCCGGCGACGTACTCGCCAAGGCGAAGTTGCTAGTGCTCTGTTTCCCCAACAGCCCGACAGGCGCCACGGCCTCGCGCGAGTTCTACGAAGAAGTGATCGAATTTGCACGCACGAACCACCTCGTCGTCGTCCAGGATGCGGCCCACGCCCTGCTGTCGTTCGACCGCGAACCGAACAGCTTCCTGGCCGTGCCGGGCGCGAAGGACGTGGGCGTCGAAGTGCATTCGATGTCAAAGGGTTTTGACATGATCGGCTGGCGGCTCGGTTGGGTGTGCGGCAATCCGATAATCGTTCGCGCCTTTGCAGACGTCAAAGACAGCTGCGACTCGGGACAGTTCATTGCCATCCAAAACGCGGCCATCGCGGCGCTGGACGATCCGACAATCCCCCAGCGGATTCATGCCAAGTACAAGCGTCGGCTGGAAAAACTCGTGGCGATGCTTGGCCGGTGCGGTTTCCAATGCACGATGCCCGGCGGCACGTATTTTCTCTACACGCCATCTCCGAAAGGTTTGGAGGGTGGCCCCACCTTCGAAACCGCCGAAGCGGCCGGCCAGTATCTCATCGCCGAGCAGTCGATCTGCACCGTCCCCTGGGACGACGCCGGGGCGTTCCTGCGATTCTCGGTCACCTACGTCGCTCCCGACGAAGCTGCTGAGGACGCGCTGATGGCAGAGACCGAAGCTCGACTGAAAGACATCCGCCCGGTGTTTTGATGGCGTATTGTATTCGATTCTGCGTTTCTTCCTTCGCCCAAAAAGGTAGCTCTCCTCGCGAACCATCTTGCGCGGACGGATGTCCTCTGTCCCATGCCAAAATCTCAACCACAACTCGATGCGCGACCTCGCGACGCAAACACGACGTTAGCCAAATCGCTAGCGCCGGAGGAAATCTGCCCCGGCGACTACGTGGCGTTGTTGCACGAAGTGTACGAACTGCCTTCGTATCTATGGTGTGCCGACTCGATGCTGTCGCCTCGCGAGGAATTGGTACGCATCCAGGTGGTTCCAGAGAGAAGCAGCGTACCTCTCAAAGTGAAGTCGGTTTGCCTGCCCTACGTGTTGGTGAAACTCCCTAGGGGTAGACGCCGGACGCTCGACATCCGCCGTTCGAAGCTGGCGCGATTGGACGCGAGGTTCGCCCAGGCCGCTTGGAAGGCACACCGCAACAAGCGGGACAAGAAGAAGAAAAAGTGCTAGTGCAAGGTGCACACCCAAGTTCCGACGATTTGCACTGTCGCTGCAGTTCTTGTCAGGAAACGCGGGAACGAATTTTGGTAAGTTGCTCTAGATCCGGATTGTGAAGGGTTGCTTCCCTCCAGACTTCGGCGAGTTTCTCGGACCGGTGCGTTCTGCTACGATGGGTTGTCTCACTCTTGATAACTCGGCAGGAGCGTTGCGATGAAATACCGTTACCTCGGTGATTCCGGACTGTTGGTCTCTCGTATTTGCCTGGGGACAATGACCTTTGGCATGGAAGGCTGGGGGTGCGATCGGGCGACGGCCGCCGCTATCACCAACGAGTTTATCGAGGCCGGCGGAAACTTCATCGACACGGCCGACGTGTACTCCCAGGGTGTTAGCGAAGACATGCTCGGCGAAGCCATCAAGGGTCGTCATCGCGACGATCTGGTGCTGGCCACCAAGTGTTGGTTCCGCATGCGAGAAACTCCTAACGCCAAGGGGCTCTCGCGCAAGCATATCCTCTCGGCCGTGGAGGATAGTTTACGACGGCTGGGAACCGATTACATCGATCTCTACCAGATGCACGGCTACGATCCGTTCACGCCGTTGGAAGAGTCGATGCGGGCCGCCGACGATCTGGTTCGCAGCGGTAAGGTTCGGTATCTCGGCTGCAGCAATTTCTTTGGTTGGCAGATCGTCAAGGCCAACGCAGTAGCCGACCGATTGGGCCTCACGCGACTGGTTAGCGGGCAGCATCTGTACAACCTTTTGCGCCGCGACATCGAACGCGAAATCCTCCCTGCTTGCGCCGACCAGGGAATGGGCATGCTCTGCTGGAGCCCGCTGGCCAGCGGATTGCTCACCGGGAAGTATGACAAGAAGGTGGGCCCGGCTAAAGATTCACGCGTCGGCCTGCGAGCCGACACCGACCTGCCTCGCTATTGGAACGACAACAGCTTTCGCATCATCGACGAAGTGGCGACCGTGGCCAACGAGTGCGACAAGACATCCGCTCAGGTGGCCCTCTCCTGGGCCTTGGGTGACCGGCGCATTTCGGCCGTCATCGTGGGCGCCCGCACCGTTGAGCAGCTTGCCGGAAGCCTCGTCTCCGGCGAGTGGGGCCTGCCCGACGAAGCATACGCTCGGCTAACCGACGTCGTCCACTTCGACCCCGGCTATCCACAAGATTGGATAGACCTAACCTGGAACAGCATCGCCGGCCAGGAAGAGTTTTCGCCGTGGAAGACTTCACGCCGGCCAATGCGTTGATCTTTCAAGAGGCTACGCCGGCGTCTCGGAGTGCAGGAGTTGATGAAGGTATTCCGGGGCAAAATCGGCCCCGTTCTCCCAGGCGAGCGTGTGCCCCTCCAGCCGAAATTGCCGAAAGTAGTCGACTTCTTTCAGCGGCGCGAAGATAGGCCCGTCCAACGATTTCGCCAGATCGACTTCTCCCTCCGCACAGTCGTTAAACTCGAGGCGAACACGGTGGTCAGCAAGATATTCTGCTTTGACAACATGCAGGATCATTTTGTTACTCCAAAGGATCAATGCGATGCAATGGTCGATTCTGTCGGGCGAGCTGCCAGTCGTCCCGCAATTCGTCGCGGTGCAGCTCATACCATTCTAGCACAGCGGTCAATGCTCGTCTTGGAAAGCGCCCATTCACGACCCCACTCTCGATTTCCACGGTAATTTCGTGTTCTCCGTATTCTGCGTGAAAATGGGACGGTGCATGATCGCGATAGTGCATGCGAATCACGATTCCGAGAAAGCGAGATATTTCAGGCATGTCAGAGGAACCTTTCCTTGCTGGCTAATGAACGGGGGCCCGCTCTTCCTCGCTGCGCATCCCCAGATTGCCGTAGCGGTGGTACGAGTGCGAGAGGCTCTGCTCTCTGAAATACCAGATGAGCTCAACGCGCCCGTGGGGGCTCACCGCCGTGTCGGCAATGTAATGGCCGGCGGCTGCGGCAGCGGTGCGGAGCAGCGGCGGAACGCGCTCGGGGTGGGCGTAGCGAAGGCGGTCGACGTGGCCCTCGCGGAGCGATTGGGCCAGGCTGGCGTCGGTTTGTTCGACAAACTCGATGGCTCCCGCCCAATCGTTGGTCAGTTCGTCCAGCAGTTTCACGTGGGGCGAGTGCAATTCGGGCGGGGAGCACACCACCGTCCGGCAGCCGGCAGTGCGCGACGCCGCTACGCGGGCGAACAGTTCCCAGAGCGAATCGTCTGGATGGACCCGCACCCGCACCTCCCGTAGCGGCAGATAGCGACGAATATTGTCTTCGCCCACCAGGAGAAAATGGTCGTGCGGGTGGTCGAACTCCTCGGCCATCCAATGTTCGTAGCTCTCGACAGTGGCGATGATTTCTTCCGCGTCTTCGGCGTCGATCAGCTTACGCTCGGCGGCACTGCGCAACTTTTCGCAGAAATCGGCCGGCCAGCGATTCGTTGAATCGCGGCTATTCTCGCTGCTAGTGGATGGAGAGTCGCGGCTACCGTCGAAACGCATGAGGGGGGCGACGTAGTTGGGGCCGCCCGCTTTGATGCCGGGACCAATGGCGCTCTTGCCCATGCCGCCGAACGGTTGCCTCAGCACGATCGCGCCGGTCGTCGGACGATTGATGTACAGATTGCCCGCGCGGATGCCTTCCTGCCAGAAACAATGCTCTCGGTCGTCGAGACTTTCGAGTCCCGAGGTGAGGCCGTAACCAGTGGCGTTCACCAGATCGATCGCCTCATGCAGATCGCGAGCAGGCATCACTCCCAATAGCGGGCCGAAGAACTCGGTGCAATGTGTGAAGCTCTCGGGACGCACGCCCCACTTCACGCCGGGGCTTACGAGGTGCGGATTGTCGTCGACGTGCAGTCGGGGCATGACGGCCCACGATTCGCCCGGCTCCAGTTCTTTGAGCGACCGTTCCAGATCGCCCGTCGGCGGTCGGATCAACGGACCCACTTTCGTGTGCAGTTGCCAGGCACTGCCAACCTCGAGACTCTCGACCGCATCACACAGCTTCTCACGGAATTTGGCGTAGTTGTAAACCTCTTCCTCCAGGAGCAAGAGCGACGTGGCCGAGCACTTTTGGCCGCTGTGGCCAAACGCCGAGTGGAGCACGTTCTTAATCGCCTGATCGCGATCGGCCAATGCCGTGACGATCGTTGCGTTCTTGCCACCCGTTTCGGCCAGCAGATTCATCGTTGGCTTGGCGGCGAGCATCGTGAGTGCCGTCTCGGTGCCGCCGGTGAGAATCACTGCGTCGACGCCGTCGTGCGACACCAGCTGCTGCCCCACCGTCGCGCCGCTGCACGGCATAAACTGCAAGGCAGTTTTTGGCACGCCCGCCTGCCAAAAACACTCACACAGCAGATAGGCAATGAGAACCGCGTCGGAAGCCGGCTTGAGAATGACCGTATTGCCCGCCGCCAGCGCCGCCGCCACGCCGCCACACGGTATCGCCAGCGGAAAATTCCACGGTGAGACCACCACGATCACTCCCTTGCCGCGCGGCTCAAGGCCCGGCAGCTCGCCAAAGTACTCGGCACTTTGCGCGTAGAAGCGACAGAAATCGATCGCCTCGGACACCTCGGGATCACTCTCGGCGAGCGTTTTCCCCCCCTCGGCCAACATCGCGCCCATCAGTTCCCCACGAGTAGCGGATATTTGCTTGGCAACGCGGTGCAGCATTTCAGTTCGTTCTCGCGCCGAGCGCCGCCCCCAGCCGTCGGCATCGGTCCGTGCGCAGGCAACTGCCCGGTCGACGTCGGCCTCGGCCGCCAATTGGTAACGGGCGACTACGATCTCCGGTCGCGACGGATCCAGAGATTCCTTCTGCCTCCGGCCAGCATCGATTTCCTTTCCTTCCAGCACCAGCGGCACGCCTGCCGCGTTGTTGCCACACCGCGACTGCCAACGCTCGACGATTCCCGCGGCCCACACTCCGCCTTGCGGCAGCGACCAGTCGGTATCGGGTTCGTTGGCGAATGTGAGGCTGGAGACTAGAGGCTGAAGGCTGGAGGGTGTATCGGTCGCACGATTTTGAGTACGACGCGGTTCGGCGGAAACCGTTTCCATGCGGGCGAAGGAGGCGACAAACGCGTTTTCCAGCTTCTGCCAATCGGGACTGTCGACGCGCAGGCTAAACGCGTGGCGGAGAAAATTCTCTTCGCCCGTGTTTTCATCGAGCCGTCGCACCAGGTAGCCGATGGCGTTGATAAAACCTTCCTGTCGACATGCCGGGGCGTAGAGCAGCATGTTGCCGGTGAGCTCAAACAGGGCCCGCCGTTGGTGGTTGGCCATTCCTTCGAGCATCTCGAACTGCACCCGCTCCAGGGCCCCGCTGCGCACGGCGAGTACCAGGCCATAGGCGAGCGTAAACAGATTGTGCGAAGCGATGCCCAACCCAACGGCTGCTAGATTCTCCGGCTGCATCCCAAATCGCAGCATCCGCTTGAAGTTGGCGTCGGTGTCGATCTTCTCCCGAAACGGCGCCTGGGGCCAACCGCGGAGGCTCGCCTCAATGCGTTCCATTTCCATGTTCGCGCCTTTGACCAAGCGAATCGTCACCGGTGCGCCGCCCGCTTCCACCCGCTGACGAGCCCAGGCGGTGATCCGCTGTTGCATGGCAAACGAATCGGGAATGTAGGCCTGAAGCACAATCCCGGCTCGCACTTGCTCCAATCCCGGTCGGTCGAGCGTGCGGAGGAACACCTCGGTGGTGATCGCCAGATCGCGGTACTCTTCCATGTCGAGGTAAACGAATTTTGGCACCTCGGTCCCGTCGCGCCGTTGGAATCGGCTCTTGGCCGAGGCGCGGTACAGCAACTCCAACCGATCGGACAACACACTGACCGTGTGCTCGCGAGCCAATGGCGAAATCTGAGAATAAATTGTCGATATCTTAACTGAAACAACCTCGATTTCTGGCCGCTGCAAGGCTTCGAGATACGTCTCCAATCGCTGCTGGGCCTCTCGTTCACCCAACAGCGCCTCACCCAGGTAATTGACGTTCATCCGCACGCCTTCTTGCCATCGCTGGCGAAGGTAGCCGCGCAACAGCTCCTCTTCGGCGGGCAGGACGACGTTGGCCGTCTCTTGCTGCATCTTCTCTTTGACAAACGGCATCGCCACGCCCGGCAGATAGGCCCCGAACGACTGGAAACCCTTCAGGAGCGTGCGGTCCAACGTGCTGAAGAATCGGGGGATGCCCTGCACGTCGAGGATGTGGATCAACTGATCGGCCGCGCGATGCGGCAGGCGTGAGCGGAACGCCTGATCGGTCAACTGCGTGAGGGTCGCCTTGTCCGTGGGCGACTGGATCATGCGATCCAACTCATCCTGCTGTCGCCGCTCGGCGGGCGTTTGCAGCGCCGTGGCACGCGTCTGCAATTGTCGGGTCAGATAGATCGCCTCCTGCACCTCGACGTCGAGCGGCGACTGCTTCTCCGGGGAAAAACCCTCCAGCCGTCGAGCGACTTGCTCAGCCACTTGTTCTGCACGTTCGGTCGGAAGCGTGGAAGACATCGATAGGTCCTTACCTGGCGAAGACCGTCTCCAATGCTCAGATCTTCAACTCCCGCGAGAAGAGTTCCTCGGTCCCCTCGATCACCGGGACAACCACGATGCCGTCGGGAGTAATCGTAAATCCGCGGGCTCGGTCCTTGTCGAGGTCGACCCCCACCTGTGCGCCATCGGGAATATAAACATTCTTGTCGATGATTGCCCTGCGGATCACGGCCCCTTTGCCGACGTGTACGCCCTTGAACAGAATCGAGCCGGTGACCTCAGCACGCTCTTCGATTCTCACCTTGGGTCCGACGATGCTGCCGGATACTCGGCCGCCGGAGATAATCGTGCCCGCGGCGACGATGCTGTCGAGGGCCTCGCCACGACGTCCGGTGTCTTCGTCGAACACAAATTTCGGCGGCGGCAGATTGGGCTGATCCGTGCGCACCGGCCAGTGGTAATCGTACAGGTTCAGCAAGGGTTCGACGCCCGTCAGTTCGATATTCGACTGGTAGTAGGCGTCCAAGGTTCCTACGTCGCGCCAATAGGCGTCGGCTTTGCTGTTTTCATCCTGAAAGGGAAATGCCATCAGGCGATGCGTGTCGATGATCGACGGGATAATGTTGCGGCCGAAGTCGTGGGCGCTGTCGGGGAGCGTCGCGTCCTGGCACAACTGGTCGAACAAGAACGGCGCATTGAACACGTAGATGCCCATCGAGGCCAGACAGTGGCTGTCGTCGCCAGGGATGGTTTTCGGCTGGGCCGGCTTTTCTTCGAACCCGATGATTCGGCCGTCCTTGTCGGTTTGCATCACACCAAACGACCGGGCATCGTCCACGCCAACTCGCAATGCCGCGATTGTCAGATCAGCGTTGTTCTGCATGTGGTGAGCGACCATCTTGCCGTAGTCCATCTTGTAGATGTGATCGCCGGCGAGAATCACTACGTGCTCGGGCCGCTCTTGCTCAAGAGTGTAGATGTTCTGGTAAACCGCATCGGCGGTGCCTTGATACCATTGCTCGTCGATACGCTGCTGAGGAGGCAGGATGTCGATGAACTCGCCCAGCTCGCGGCAAAGCAGATGTCGCCAGCCGGTGGTCACGTGCCGATCGAGACTCGAGGCCTTGTATTGAGTGAGCACCAAGATCTTGCGGATGCCGCTATTCAAGCAGTTGGAAAGAGTGAAATCGACAATGCGATAGATCCCTCCAAAGGGAACGGCCGGCTTCGCCCGATCACGGGTGAGCGGCTCCAGTCGGGATCCCTTGCCCCCCGCCAGTACCACTGCCAATACGTCTTTCATTCGATTTCTTCTTCCCAGTTGCAGACGCGTGTCAATCGCTCAATGCGCCTCATTCTAGTGGTTCGACGGGCCAACGCAAATGCCGGTACAAGTCGCGATAAGCTCCCACCATCGCCGAGGGCGAAAACCGTTTCGAGACCTCCTCGGCAGCCGCCCCGCCAATTTCGCCGGCTAGATTGGCATCCTCAAGCAGCCGCAACGTGTGGCGCGCCAGCCCGGCTCGGCTGCCGATCGGAGCTAGCAGGCCCGTGCGGCCGTGCTCGATCAGCTCGCGATGCGCCGGCAGGTCAGACGCCACCACCGGAACTCGCGCCGCCATTGATTCCAGCACTGCCGACGAAATCGACGATTCCTCGCCCGGATGCCAGAACACGTCCGCTTGCGACATCCAACGGCCCCAGTCCTCCCGGTAACCGAGGAATCTGACAGCCGCTGGCTCACTGACCAGTCGCGTGAACCGTTCGAGACGCTCCCGCTCAGGCCCGTCGCCGAAAACAAGGAGCACGGCCCGCTCGTTGAGGGTCCGCACCAGTTCGAAGCACCAGATCGCTTCGTCGAGTCGCTGGGACCGAGTGAGCGGCCCTGCGACCGCGATTAATTGCGCATCGGCCGGCAAGCTGAGTCCTTTCAAGAATTGATCTCGTGGCAGCGACGTCTCCGGAGTTCGGCATACGGCCGGAGGCGCGACGATTAACTTTTCCGTGGCAATTCCCCGCGCGGCATATTCATCGGAAAGTCTCGCACTTCCCACCGCCAGCCGATCGACTTGATTGGCGAGCCAATAGGTCGCCGGCGGAGCCCTCAGCAAAGTCGCCACAAGCGGCACGCGCGCCGCTCGCAGCCGAGCCACGGCGGCGTAGTTCACCGCACCGATGTCCCAGGCGTGAATTACGTCGGGCTGGTCGAGAAACAAGCAGTCCGACAGACGCCAGGCCGCGAACGGATCGAACCGCCAGCGGCGCTGGAGCACCCGGCAATGCAATCCCGCCTTCTCCCAGGCCACGCAAACCTGTCGATTCGCCCTGAGGGCAACGATGCTCGGTCGGCAACCGTCGGCCAATTGCTCGAGGGCCAATCTCCGCAACTGTCGAGCCGTGCCGTAGCCGTCGAGCTGGGAAATGACATGCAGGATTTTCCGTGAATCGCTCATGGGGCTCTGTCACAAGGTGCCGTCAACGCAAGTCAGCCATTTTACTGAAGCCGTGACCCATGTTGTACCTGAAAGCAGGGAATTGCGGGTTTTCCGCGCCGGCCTGGCTCCTAGATTCTTGTGCAAGGGTGGCATACACTCTTTCTCTCTCGAATCCTCCCGCACCCCCTGCAAACAGAAGGATCCCTTGTGGCAGAGTCTCTGGGCCATTGGACCGAACACGAAGTCGCCGGGCACAGGTGCCATCTGTACGAGCCGGCCGCGCCGTGCGAGCATGGCTATACGGTGCTTTATTTGCACGGTTTGCGGGCTGCTCGGCTCAAGCATCAGACGGGCATCATGCAGATTATCGCGCGGCATGCTCTGCGGGTGATCGAACCGGAGTGTGACTTCAGTTGGTGGGTCGATCGAATCAGTCCGCGGTTCGACCCGGAGATTTCCGGCGAGAAATATGTGCTGGAAAAAGTGCTTCCCTTCCTCGCGGAATCGTGTCAGTGCCAGCCGCCGCGGATCGCCCTGTTGGGCCCAAGCATGGGCGGCCAGGGAGCACTACGGTTGGCCTACAAGTATCCAAACATCTTCCCCGTGGTGGCGGCTCTCTATCCGTCGATCGATCTTCAGAAGAAGGTCGACGAAGGCGACCCGGTCCTCTCGGCCATGTATCGCGACGCGGAAGACGCCCGTCAAGACACCGCCACGCTGCACATCCACCCGCTCAACTGGCCCCGGCACCAGTTCTTCTGCTGCGACCCAGCCGACGAGCGTTGGCACGAGTCGGCCGACCGTCTGCACATGAAGCTCTACTCTTTGGGCGTGCCGCACGAGTTCGACCTGGAAACCACCGCCGGCGGCCACTCCTGGGAATATTTTGAGCACATGGCCCCGCGCGTCATTCAATTCCTAGCCGAGGGCCTGAAAAGCGAACGCCTACGCATCGCGTGAACCGCAAACACCCGCTTGCGGTTTCGCCCTACCGCCCCAAGTCAATCTGATTCCACTCGCCCTTGACGATACCTTCGAGCTTCACCTCGCCGGTCGATTGGATGTAGATTATCTTGCGGGCGGAATTGGTAACCCTCGGCGCTCCAACATATTCCTCGAAATACAACTCCGCCGGTCGCGTGCCGTCACCTTCCAAGACGAACATCGTTTTCGGTTGATCGTAGGTCGCCCGATGGGCACGTGCAGTGAACACGCCGCGCTCGCCGGCAGGCCCTTCGATCGTGACATTCCCCAGGGCGGAGAGCTCCACAGCTCCAGCTCCGCCGTTCCGATTCAACCGGCCCGTCGGGCTCTCGGCAACGCCAAGTTCGTCGCTTCTTATCCAAATCGTTCCTGGCCCTGGTGTGCCGCTGAGCGAAATTGCTAGTTTCTGCTCCCACGAATCAACCGGGCCATAAATGGCCTTCGCATCGCCGAAGACCCTCACTTGGCGAGGCTCCCGTATGCCCAGCAGGTTGCCCCGCACACCGCGGCGGAAGGTAACATGCAAGTAGCCCAACCGCTGCCCACCGCGCGGTACGTTGCCGGCCTCCGACGGGAATCGGCCCATCGCACTGACGCCGCTGGAGAGATGCACCGATTCCAACTCACCCGGCCCTTCGCCGCTGAGATCTCCAGTGATCTGGTTGACTCGGATGGACTCCAGCTCGATCCACTGTTTCGAGGTGATGCCGGTCGCGTCGCGCTGCTGGAACTCGGCCTGAACGCCTTCCCAACACTCGATTTGCTCGATTTCGGAACGCCCTTGCTGTGCTGCTCCGTCAAATCGCACCGGGCCACTCAACACGGCCACCAGCCGCTCGGTGTTGAGCACCCCGTCGGTCGTCCGCGCCGAAACATCTCCGCGGAAGGTGATCCGATCTTGGTCCAACTCCATCCCCTGCTGCCAACTGATCGTCATCGGCTCGGGCGCTGCCAGCGGCTGGCCGTTCAGATTGCGGTCGATGGGCAACTCCATCTGTCCGGGCGAATCGATCCAGGCACGGCTCGTGCCCCGATTCAGTCGCAACCTCTCAGCATGAATGGTCATCCCCGCGGCGGTAACCGTGGCCGGCTGGCCCCGCAAGTCGATCTCGGCGCTGGGCGTATCGGCGTCTTTGATACTCAATCGCTGGGCACGAACCACCAGGGGCTGGCTGTTATCGGCGACGGAGGATGTCTCGCGGAACACGACGTCGCCCTCCACGCCAATATGGCTCACCTCGGGCTGACGCTGGCAAACGGTCAGGTTCACGTTGAGTTGATTGCCAAGAACATGATAAGCACGCTGCTTTCTGTCCCGGCGCTTGCCGAGCAGCAACGGTTCGCCGCGCGAGTTCTTCCCGTCGGCCGTACCCAGCTCTAGATCGCTCGGCTGGTAGTCGACGTAGACGTCGAGATTGCGCACCTTGCCGGAGAGCTCGGGCGATTCGATCCCCACCAGTCCCGATGCCACAATGCGTTGGGGCACCACGTCGCCGGGCAGGAGATCGTCTTCGCTGCCGTCGGCCTTACGCTCGCGGAGCACGACTTTGAGATGGTTGGCCCACAGTGTTCCCATCCCCACCATGTCCAGGCGGGGCCGGCCACGGAGCGACAGCACCGGTTGACCCTCCGCACGCTCCAACCGCATCGAGTCGGTCCAGCGCACCTCGAAGGGTTGCGAATCCTCGTCGTCCGTCAGAGAACGAATCCAGCCGCCGCCCGCCGCCAGCAGATTGCCGATGCGCTGGGCGGAGCCTTGCGGTGGGGCCTGGTAGCGCACCATCGGGGCGTGGATCTCACTGCCGTCGTATTTCAGTACCACCTCGTCCGTGTCTTCGAAAATGGCCCGTCGGGTATCGATGTCCAGCCACATCCGATCGCAACGGACCGAGGCCCGCCGCGACGGAGCTTCCAAAGTCACCGGTTCGACGTCGCTGCCCTTGGCCTCAATCGAGCCGGGCCGCAGCCGAGCCAAGTCGTTCGTTTTCGTGGCCACGGCAGTCAGCACTTCGGTCTTGTTCGAGGCGGCAGCCATCGTTGCCTCCTCACCGGCAAAGTAGAGGTTCAGCTCGTCGCAGAACAGCTGATCTCTCTCCCCCTTGGCATGCTCTTGCACCACTTGCACCTGCCTGACAAACGACGCCATGTTGTTGGCAAAGTCGAAACGGAACCGACCCTGACTGGCGATCTTTACTGGTGGGGTCGGCTCCGCGGAATTCTGGTTTGTCGGTTCGTCAAACAGCCTTATGTTGCCCGCAGCGAGCTGCGCCCGGACGTCGTGCAGAATCTCCAGCGAATCTATCCCGCCGATCTGTGGTCCACCCATGCTGACACGGCCACGCTCGACCGCGACGAGTCGGATTTCCAGCACCCGCCCGCGTCCCCAGTGGGGGCCGAGTTGCATTTCCACCTTTTCGTCGGTGCGGATCAGATCTTCGTTCATGTAGAGGTCGCGGGTCGTGAGCAACAGATCGTCCTGCGGCCCGGGCTCGCGCATGTCGCTGCGGACCACAATGTCGCCCTCGAGTCGGCCCCACTGGATGCGCCCCATGCCACCCAAACCGGGCCCAACCGCATCGTCCATCTGTAGCACGGCGCCGTGAGGTGCTTCGAGCACCACCGCGTCGCGCGGCGGCGGCTCGCCTCGTACGCGTGCTCCGGGAAAGAACAGGATCACGCACTTATTCACACGCACCCGGCCTTCGTCGTTCGGCTGGTAGTCGTCGAGCACGATCATCGCGTTGCCGGTCTCGAACGTCTTGGGCGGTTCGGCCAGCGTCCAATGCCCTGCCGGAAAATACGCGGCTAGCAGTTCGCGATGTTTGTGTAGCGCTTCTCGTGGCGGCGCTTCTTCCTGGTCCTCTGGCCCCTCGCCTCGTTGGTCGACAAATGTCGGCTCGATAAACGGCACCGCCAACACGACGTACGCCTGATAGACCGCCACCGTAATGGCGAAGGCAACCGCGGCATGTGTCAGGCGGGTTAGCATGAGGAGGGTTCAGGGGTCGGGGGTCAGAGTTCCGTGTAAGCCGCGAGGCGATAGCCGAGCGCTTCCGCTACCCCACGCATTTCCGAACCGCCGCCTCCCAGCTGTTCGTGTTCTTCAACAACAGTTCGATCACTTCGCGCATCGCGCCGCGGCCGCCGGCGATGCTGGTCGTGTAGTCGGAAGCCTGGCGAACTTCCTCGGCAGCATCGGCCACCGCCACTCCCAAGCCGACTTGCTCGATCGTCTTCATATCCGGCAGATCGTCGCCCACGTAGCAAACCTCCGCGGGGGTGAGGCCCAGTTCATCGCAAATCGATTGCACCACAGGCCACTTGTCTTTGACGCCCTGGCGCAGGATCTCGACGTTGAGATCGGCGGCGCGCAGTTTTACGACCTGTGAGCTACGACCCGTGACGATGCCAAAATGCCCACCACAGTGCTGCCACAACCGAATGCCCTGGCCGTCGCGAACGTGAAACTGTTTTGACTCGATCCCTTGATTGTCGATCAAGAGCCGCCCGTCGGTGAGCACGCCGTCGACGTCGGAGAGCACCAATCGAATCGCCGCACAGCGTTCTGTAAGATTTTTCATAAACCAGCAAGGCTCTCTTCCGCCTTCCCCCCTCCGCCTTCCGCCTTCCAGTGGCTCAGTCCGCGTACTCGTCGATCGGATAGATCCGAATCGGCACGTCCTCCGAAGACTTCGCGTCTTGGGATTTCGGCTCGGGCAACAGACCCACCACGTCGGTCACGTCGATCATGCCAACCGGGCAACCGTCGTCGTCGACCACCGGCAACTCGCTGATCTTACGCTCGGCGAGGATTTCAATCGCCGCGGTCATCGCCTCGCCGGCATGCACCGTCGTGGGAACGGCAACCATCGCTTCGCTCACCGGACGGTCGAGCGCCGCGTCGTTGCGGTTTTCTATCAGACGCGCTAAATCGCTATCGGTAAACAGCCCCGCAAGTCGGCCCTGTTGGTCGGTGAGCATGATCGCCCCCGTACGTCGGCCCGGCTTGGTACACGACACGAGGATCTCGCGAATCGTGTCGCCGGCGCACGCCACGCGGCAATCGCTCAAAGCGCGCATGTAATCTTCTACGTGGCTCAGCTTCAGCCCCAACGCCCCGCCCGGGTGGAACTGAGCAAAATCCGCCGCGCCAAAACCTTTCAGCCGACTCGTGACCAACGCCAACGCGTCGCCTACGGCGAGCATCACCGTCGTGCTCGTGCTGGGAGCCAGTCCCAGCGAGCAAGCCTCGTCCAAGCTGCCCAATGCGATCGTCACCTCGGCGGCGCGGCTCAGTGTGCTGTTATTGTGAGCCGTGACAGCAATCACCGGCACGCCCATCTTCTTGAGCGACGGCAAAATTTGAATCACTTCGCTTGTTTCGCCGCTTTGCGAAAGGACCAACACCGCGTCGTAGGGATGCACGCGACCTAAGTCGCCATGAAACGCCTCGGCCGGGTGCATGAAGTGGGCGCGCGTGCCGGTCGAACCAAACGTCGCCGCCAATTTCTGACCGATGTGACCCGCCTTGCCCATGCCAGTGACAATCAGATTGCCGTTGAGCTTGTAGATCAAGTCGACGGCCCGATAGAAACTGCGATCGAGCTTATCGACCAACTCGACCAAGGCCTGGGCTTCGGCGGAAACGACCTCGCGGCCAAACTGGAGAACTTCTTCTTCGCTACGCAACGCGGCAACAGGCCGCGCACGGTGTGCTGCATGAGGGCTCATCGAACCGTCTTCCTTGACAATACGACCTAGTGCTTTGGCAATTTTGAATGTTAGTAAACGACAAAGCACTCGTGGCGGGAAATAGGAGGGCGGATTGTAATGAATCCCGCCCTCGGCCACAACGCGAGCACGTGCGTGCTAGCACATGAGGCTTACGCCCTGCCTCACCTTGTTGAAAACAGCGGAGCGACAACTGTGGGAGGCAATGCCATCAACGACCGCGTCCTCGACCGCCACCACCGCCTTTGCCTCCACCACGTCCACCACCTCCTCCGCCGTGACCCCCTCCGCCACCGCCACCGCCACCACTGCGACCGCGATAGCTGCCGCCACCTCCGCCACCATCGCCCGAGCGTTGGTAGCTGCGGCCGTGGTTGGCTCGTTGACCGCCGCCGGAGGGCGAAGAGCTTCGCATCTGCCGCGATGAATGCTGCGAGCTTCCGCGGGTCCGTTGCGGCGATTGGCTGCGCATCGTGCGGTTGCCGCTCCGCGGAGCTACGTTGCCGAAGGTGCCGGAGCCTTGGTAGGTGGCGCTTTTTCGCTGAACTGTGCGTCTTTGTGAACTGCTGTTCCCCTGTTGAATGTTGCTTCTTTGTTGAACTGCGCCGCCCGCTTGCCGCCGCACTTGGCCCGGGCCTTGACTACGATTGCCTTGCCCGCGAGTCTGCGTCTGATTGCCGAGCGGACTTCTTTTCTTTGCACTCGCGCTTCCGCCAGTCCGAGCGTCGGAATGCGTCAACTCACTGCGACGACGGATCTTGCCAGTGCCGACTCGATTCTGGGCCGTCGCTTTGGTCTCGGCACGTCGCTGGCTGTGCTGACGAAATTGCTCGGCTCGCTTCCGCTGGACTGATTGTTCCGCGTCGCCCTGGCGGCGCAGTTTCATGTCGTCGCGCCGTTGGCGGTCTAGCCGATTGACGTCGGTCACGAGTCGACTCTGGTCGCGCCCACCTGGGCCTCGGTCGGCGTTGCCGCGGCCTTGGCGCTCGTTCCACTGGCGGTGAGCCCACTGGGGATCATGGTGGCCCTTGCCTCCATGGCGACCGTAGCCGTCTCCCCAGCGACGAAGCCAATCCGAGTGTCTTCCTCCGCCATGGTATCCAAAGTGGTAGCGGTGATGATGGTCGACGAACAAACTCCCCACCACCAAGGCCGTGTTCAATACGTGCCGTGGTCGGTAGTGATAACCGGCGTGCCAATGAAAGCCGTGGCCCCAATAGAGCGGCGCGTACAACAATCCCCGCAAGGCAAAGGGATAGTCCCAGTAGCCGCGCACGTAGACACAGCCACGCGGCGCATAATTATAGTGGCTCGGCACCCAAACCCAGTTGGGGTAGGCCTCGTACCAATAGCCCGGTTGCCAGGCGTAGCCGCGTTTGCGCCACTGCCAACAGCCAGGGGCCCACAAATAGTTGTCGCCCGGGATGGGGCTCGACGGACCTTGTTCCAAAGAATCGGGGGGCGTCGGCAAGTATTGCAGTTCCTGCTGATCGCCCTCCGACCAAAAGCCAGACACCCACTGAAAACCGCCTTCCACCTCTTGCCACGCACCCGGCACCCACGCGCGATCTGGCGGCACGTCGCGATACAAACCGCTGACCCACACAAAGTCGTCCCGGTCTGGTTGCCACATGAAGTAGCCTGGGATCCACTGTACGTTGTGCCCCTCGGGTTGGAACTCGGGCGGCAACTCTTCGATCGGCTCCGGCGGCTTTTGCTCGGTGATCACGCTGGCCTCGGCATCGAGCGCCAACGGCCGGGCGAACGCCTCGTGCATCGGCCCTTGCTCCAGAACCTCGGGATCGGGCAGTTGCGTAGTCGCCGCCTGCTGGCCGAAGACGTCACTCGTTCCAACCGTCAAACTCAACGAGAACAGAGCAGCCACGCAGCAGCATACTTGAAATTTCAGGCACATAATGTTTTCTCCCTTTAGAAGTCACCCCGGCGAGAGCAGCAGTCGTTGGGTGGCCTCCCCCGAGCGCCGCAACCGCTTCACGCGTTCGGCGCTCACAAATAGCGCAGGCACACTGTCTCTGAAAGCACAATACGTGCCAATCTCGGTCCGAAGAGAACGCAGTCGTGTTTTCATCACAAAACCAGGGATTTTGATCACCGGACGTGCCTCAACCACACTTGCGGGTGGGCCGTGAAAGTGTCGCGGTACGGCGGCGCGCCGTAGTCACTTTTTGCCAGCATGCTGCCCTGCAGAAAGCCTCTTAGGATGAAGTCCTGAGAACCTTTTGCCTAATCGTTCCGTAAGGCCTAACCGTAAGAGCTCGGCAGGATCGCCATCAAACCTGCCGATCCCGTTATCCCATCCTCTCCGAGAGCGCATGAAAAAGCTCCCAGAAAAGCACACGTCCCAGGGGGGCAAAGGACGTAATAACCTTTCCGGGAGCGATTGGACGCAATGACGCTTGCGTGCGGGCGGACGCACGAGTGGTTAGGCTCGTACGACGGGAGTGTGTATCGTAGCGGCGGGCGGCTTCCGTGCCTGCCTCTACCGCTCCGCGGGTCAACCTTGTATCGCTAAAAAGTCAAACCCAACCACGTGGTCCCTTTGATTTGTTCCTTGCAGCTATTGTTGAGGTGAGTGTCTGCCCGTGCTGCCTGCATGCTGAGGAAGGATTTTTTTGTCGCCGCGAATCCTTTCGCGTGCTCGGCTTCCTTGCCTCGGTCTGTGCGACAACGAATTTGTTTCGTTCGTGGGTCGGGAGAATACGGCAGGAAAAAATCTCGGTCAAGGTCGGTTTACCACTTCGCGAAAAAACTTTTTTCTAACCGCACCAATGCTGGCGACGATACACAGCGCGCTACTCAATCACTGGTATGACTGAGAGTGCAACACCAAAAATATGGTAGATGCACTCTCGGCAGTTGCTAGCATCACGCCGCTCGCGCCGCCAACGATTGCTGCGCACATCGTATCCACGTGTTCACTACTTTTACGTCGGGCTGGGGCAGCTGCGACACCCAACTCGCGCTTTGTGGGTCGTCGGCCAGTTGTTCCAAAGCGGCCAACAACTCGGTCGGCGTCGCTCGCGCAACACGTTCAACCGCTGAAAACCCAGCCATCGCGAGCAACCGGGCCGCCTCGGTCGGCAAGTCGGGCGCCTCGATCAACAACTGCGCTTCACGCTGCCAATCTGCTACGGTGTCCACGGTAAACCGAGAATCCTTGAGCCGCTCCACCACCGCTTGCGGTTTCGCTGCCAACAAATCCCCCACACTGCGAACCCCCAGCCGCAACAGCCGCCCCGCCGTCCGCGGCCCCAGCGCCAAGACATCTGCCACGTTGCTCTCGAGAGTCCAGTGTGCCATGGGGCGGATGATAGGAAACGGAAAGAAACGGCGGAATAGCGGATCTGTGCCCCGTCCGCCCTGCGATTCGTTGAATCGCGGCTGTTAGATACGATGCTCCGCGCCCTAGCGAGAAACTTCGCCCACCGCCACTTCCGCGAAGCGATCCTGCAATGCCTGCACTTCCATCTCTTCGGTGCGCAGCGCTTCCATGGCCATCACCGCGGCGGTGGCGGCTTCGATGGTGGTGAGGCATGGCACGCCGGCGCCGACCGCGGCGGCGCGGATGCGGCCTTCGTCGGTGCGGGCGCCTTTGCCGCGGGGTGTGTTCATGACGAGTGCCACTTGGCCGTCGGCGAGAAAGTCGAGAAGATTCGGATGCCCCTCGCGGATCTTGTTTACATGCTGCGTCGGAATGTTCGCGGCGTCCAAAACCTTGGCCGTGCCTTCGGTCGCCAGCAGGGAAAAGTGCATCTCGTGCAGCCGGCGGGCCAACTCGACGATCTCCTGCTTCGCCCTGTCGGCCACGCTTACGAACACGTTTCCGCCTGTGGGCAAGACCGTGCCGGCGGCGAGTTGGCTCTTGGCAAAGGCGATACTAAACCGAGGGCTGATGCCCATCACTTCGCCGGTCGAACGCATCTCGGGGCTCAGCACGATGTCGACGCCCGCGAACTTGATGAACGGCAACACGCTTTCCTTGACCGACACGTGGCTGGGCACCGGATCTTCCGTCACGCCCTGCTCGGCCAGCGAAACACCAGCCATCACCTTCGCCGCAATCTTTGCCACCGGCATCCCGGTCGCTTTGGCCACAAACGGCACGGTGCGGCTGGCACGCGGATTGACTTCGATCACGTAGAGCGCGGGTCGACCCTCTTCTTCTCTGACGGCAAACTGCACGTTCATCAGCCCCACGACATTCAGCTCGCGAGCCATCGCCACCGTGGCCGCGCGGATTTCCTGCACCACGGGCCCCGACAGACTGTACGGCGGAATCGCGCAGGCCGAGTCTCCAGAATGGACCCCAGCTTCTTCGATGTGCTCCATAATGCCGGACACAATCACGTCCATGCCGTCGCTCACCGCGTCGACGTCGACCTCGGTTGCGCTTTCCAGGAAGCGGTCGAGCAATACCGGCTGACCCTGGGCGGCAATGAACGCTTCGGCAACAAACTTTTCGAGCTGCGATCGGTCGTAGCAAATCTCCATCGCGCGGCCGCCCAACACAAAGCTGGGCCGCACCAGCAGCGGGTAGCCAATTTGCTCCGCGATGCTTCGGGCCTGATCCATGGTGCGGGCGATGCCATTGTCGGGCTGCCGCAAGCCGAGCCGCTCGAGCAACTGCTGAAATTTTTCTCTATCTTCGGCCCGTTCGATGGCACTGACGCTGGTGCCAATGATCGGCACACCGGCGCTCTTCAGCGCGCGGGCCAGGTTGAGCGGCGTCTGACCGCCGAACTGCACGATCACGCCGTCGGGCTGCACACGATCACAAATGTTGAGCACGTCCTCGACAGTGAGCGGCTCGAAGAACAACAAATCGCTCGTGTCGTAGTCGGTGCTGACCGTCTCGGGATTGCTGTTGACCATCACCGATTTGATGCCGAGTTCTCGCAATGCAAAACTGGCGTGGCAGCAGCAGTAGTCGAACTCGATACCTTGGCCAATGCGATTGGGCCCGCCGCCGAGAATCATGATCCGCCGCTCGCCGGGCGGCTTGGGGGGCGTCTCGTCTTCGGTTTCGAAGGTGGAATAGTAGTAAGGCGTGTACGCCTCGAACTCAGCGGCACACGTGTCGACCGACTTGAACGTGGCGACGATGCCCAGTTCCAGACGACGAGCGCGGACTTCGATCTGCGTCGTGTTGAGCATGATCGCCAATTGTCGATCGGAGAAGCCTTGCCGTTTGGCCGTGCGCAACAATTCGGTCGTCATCTGTTCAAAACTGCCGCAGGCACGAATCCGCTCTTCGGTCTCGACGATTTCCAGCAGGTTGTCCAAGAACCAGCGGTCGATCGCCGTGAGCTCGAATATCTCATCGACCGTCATGCCACTCTTAAGAGCGTAGCGCAGATGCCAAACCCGCTCGGGGCAGGGTCGAGAAAGCTTCTCGCGAATCACCGCGTCGTCGGGCTGCTCGTCGGTGCCCCACAGGTCGGAACCATCGCAGCCAAACCCAAAGCTGCCGACTTCCAGCCCCCGCAACGCCTTTTGGAACGACTCCTTAAACGTGCTGCCAATGGCCATCGTTTCGCCAACGCTTTTCATTTGCGTGGTAAGCGTGTCGTCGGCCTCGGGAAATTTCTCAAAAGCAAATCGCGGAATCTTCGTCACCACGTAGTCGATCGTCGGCTCGAAGCAGGCGGTTGTTTCGCGGGTGATGTCGTTGGGCAGTTCGTGCAGCCGATAGCCGACGGCGAGCTTGGCCGCGATTTTCGCGATCGGAAAACCGGTCGCCTTCGACGCCAACGCACTGGAGCGGCTCACTCGGGGGTTCATTTCGATGACAATCATCCGCCCCGTGTCGGGATGGATGGCGAACTGAATGTTCGAGCCGCCTGTCTCAACGCCAATCTCACGAATCACCGCCTGGCTAGCGTCGCGCATCCGCTGATATTCCTTGTCGGAGAGCGTCTGAGCCGGGGCCACGGTAATCGAGTCGCCCGTGTGAACACCCATCGGATCAAAATTCTCGATTGAGCAGATAATCACGACGTTGTCGTCCACGTCGCGCATTACCTCCATCTCATATTCTTTCCAGCCGATGATCGACTCTTCGATCAGCACCTCGGTCGTCGGTGAAAGGTCGAGACCGCGATGCACTTGCTCGTCGAACTCGTGGCGGTTGTAAGCGATCGACGAACCGCTGCCGCCCATCGTGAAGCTGGGTCGCACCACGGCGGGCAAGCCAATCTCCTCGACCAGTTCGCGCGCCTCCTCGATGCTGGTCACCGTCTTGCCTAGGCAAACCTCCAGGCCAATGACGCCCATCGCCAACTTGAACCGTTCGCGGCTTTCGGCCTTGTCGATCACGTCGGCATTGGCGCCGATCATCTCGACGCCATATTTCTCCAGCACGCCGTGCTTGGCCAAGTCCATCGCGAGGTTGAGCCCCGTCTGCCCGCCCAAGGTGGGCAACAGCGCGTCGGGCCGCTCTGCCTCGATCACCTTGGCGACCATCTCCCAGGAGAGCGGCTCGATGTACGTGCGATCAGCCGTCGAGGGGTCGGTCATGATCGTGGCCGGATTGCTGTTCACCAGCACGACTTCGTACCCCTCCTCGCGCAAAGCCTTGCACGCCTGGGTACCGGAATAGTCGAACTCGCAGGCCTGACCAATGATGATCGGCCCGGAGCCAATAATGAGAATACGGTGGATATCGTCGCGACGGGGCAAGGTAGAGGTCGGGGGTCAGGGTTCAGTTGTCAGGGGGTCCGTACACCACGAAGCCCCACTCTACAGACCCTAGCCGCGATCCAACGGATCGCCGGTCGGGGCCAAAACACGAGTAAAATCGCTTTATCGTAGCTTGTCGCGAGCAGGGGGTTCAAGTGGCCAATTTGTTGGGTATCGAGGGATGGCTCGAAAGTCGAGGGGTTGCAACCCCTCGGCGTTGCCGCGGGTTTTCGCCGCAGAGGCTACCGCATTCCGCCCGATCGTCTTATCATCGACCATTGCCCTGGTCGCCAAGAATGCGGGCCAAACTTACTTCTCCAGCAACCGCACGGAAAGCTTCTCGAAGGATGACCACGTTCGGAGAACTGCTGAGAGAGCACCGCCTGCGGGCCGGGCTGGGGCTACGCACGTTTGCCGCGCTCGTCGACGAGCGGGCCTCCACCGTTAGTGCCATCGAATCGGGTCGCCGGGCGCCGTGGCGACGCCGGGAAACGCTGCAACGGGTGGCCGAGGTGTTGGGTGCGGCAGAAGTGGCAACGCTTTGGCAGAAAAACCTCCACGGAAGTGACTCAGTCCAAGATACCACCGCCGACAGCCGACTCCTCTGGTGGTGGACCTCCGACGAAGGACCCCCACTCGATCGGCTGGCAGCCGCCGAATTGTCGGAGTTTATCGGAGCAGAGCCGATCCTGCCTGACTCCACGGAAGAGGCTCGCCCGGAAATCACTTGGCCTTCGCTCACGGAGTTGGCCATCGAATGGCGCGTGCGGCAATTGCTGGGGCGACGCAGCACTCAGGTTTCCGCCGCACCGGTCGATGTCGAAGCCGCGCTGGAAAAGTCGGGTGTCCGGCTGGAAATCGTGCCGGGGTTGGTGCCCCGCTTCAGCGTGCAGGCCTGCGCGGTCCGTACCGACACGGGAACAGTTCTCTACGTCGACCGGATCGTGGCCGACTCGCGACCCCTGGCGTCGTACCGTCACTTGTTGGCGACCTGTTTTGCGCCTGCCGGGCTCGGGGACGAGCCGGCTCGCTCTTGCCTTGTCAATGTCGACGGATTTCTTGCCTTGCGGGGGAGTGACTGTTGGCCACAGGCCCTGGCGCGATTGCCGGCGATTTGCCCTGGCGATGCTGTTGCCGGCCGGTCCGGTGCTGGACGCCGCCGAGGCCGCCTATCAAGAGTTGGTGCAACAACAGGGTTGGGTCGACGTGGAGACGGTCGCCCGAACCGTGCGTAACCGTTTGGCCGAGCAATTCGCGGTACCGCCCACGCTCGTGCATCGTCGGCTGTCGGGCTGGCCCTGTCACGTCTACGGCCGCATCGCCCAGGCGCTGGCTGCCGAGGAAATGACGTTGCCGCCGACCGACTGGATGGAAAACGAAAAGCGGCAAGCCATTCAGCAAGAGCTCTTCGTCAAGTAACTGCAGACTCGGGTGGCCGGGGCAAAGTCCCGCAGGGCGTGCCCCGGTGCAGCGGAATTGGCCCATTTGGCTCATGTCCGTTCAGGTATCCCGGCAGCAGGCTGAACACTTGCGAGCCAAAACCGGGGCACGCTTCGCTTTGCCCCGGCCACCCAATGCTGGCGTCTCGGAAATGTGCGGCCACTCACCCTACCGATTTGGCCGGGTATTTGTGCATCAACTGCAGCACTTCGTCGATCTGCTCGGGAGCCTCAAAACCGATTGTCATCGCGTCCAACAGACCCAACTCTTGGGCGAAGCGAATGCAGTTTTCCTTTTCACTGGTAAGCTTACCTTCGCCGAAGATTTTCATGCCGATCACCGCTTTGCCGTTCCGCTTGGCAGTTCGCAGCACTTCGGACACCTGCTCGGGAGTGCCGTCCATTTTGATCTGTCGGGGATTGATGCGAGCCAAAATCACATCGACCCAAGGCGACTCGGCAGCGGTTTGCATGGCGCCAAAATCGTGGCAAGAGACGCCCACCGCGCGGACCTTGCCCGCCGCTTTCGCGGCGCTCAGTTCGTCCAGGTAAGGCTGCATCTGCTCCAGCCGATCGGCCGACTGCAGGCAATGCAGCAGCACAACGTCGAGATAGTCGGTGCTGATCTCGTGACGAAAGCGCTCGAGCGTCGCGCGCACGATCTGCCCGCGATCGGGGTCGTTTGTTTCGTTCTTGGGGCCGTCGTAGGGCCACCAGATTTTGGTCAGCACGGTCACCTCTTCACGCGGCATGGCTTTCAGCGCTTCGCGGAAGTAGACGTGAGTGCCGTACAGATCGGCCAAGTCGAAGAAACGAATGCCGCGGTCATAGGCGTGTCGAAAAAGGGCCACGAATCTTTGGAAACCCATCCGCGTTTGGTTCGATTGCCGGTTGCTGCCGCGGACTCCCGTGCCTTGGCCAAGCCGAGAAAGCTGGATGCCCGTGTCTCCCAGCGAGACAATCGGCGGTGGTGGCACCTCGGCGGCCTGAAGTTCGCCCGCCACGGCAAGCCCGGCAGCGACTCCCGCCCCCGCGCCAAGAAAACGACGTCGATTGATGCCATCCACGGTATGGCCCTCGCTACCTGGGTTCCAATTCGACTTTGACCGGCCCCCAGTATAGCAAATTGTCGCCGCAGGCGATTGGCCGTCCAGACTGGACTGCTACCTGTTCTTCTTCCAGGAGGCAATCCAGCGGTCGATCCCCTCCTTGGGCGTGGCTTCGATGACCTGCTCGATTTCCTCGGCGCTCATGCCCCGATCGAGCATGTCCTGTTTCAGCTCGGCCTCGATCTGCTTGTGCCTCACGGAACTCCACACGCCGGCAATCACAGAGAAAACCGCAATAACTATACCCGTCGAGCAACCGATCGCGGTGAGGACTACCACGAACCGTTCTCCATCGTCCAATCCGAAAAAACTGTCCGCCCACACGTCCGACTGTGCCAGTGGCAAAAGAAATTCGCTCATGACTTCCTCACTCTCCCCTCTCAATTTGTTATTTGCGGGTCGCTATGGGCACGGACCACCGACTCGATTTCCTCGGCACTCATGCCGCGATCAAGCATTTCGCGTTTGAACTCAATTTCCTGGCGATGGCAGACGAACTTGCGGATCTGCTTGACAACCGACCCGATCACGGAAGCAACCGCGAAAATCAGACAGATGGTTGCCACCATGTTGAAGGGCGTGTGCAGTCCCTGGATTAGATCAAACAGCTGGCTCATCGGTTTCTCTAGGTTGGGAGACGAAAATGGCTGGCAGGGGCAGTCCTCATGATAGCGAGTCCTCAGGCGCATTCGCCGTGCCGGGTGGATTCTTGGAGTTGATATCTACCCAACGTGGCGACCCGAGCGCCTGGGGGCCGAAAACCCACTTCGACGGTGCCTATTTCTTAGGCGTCGGCTGCCTGCTACAGATTGACTTGATGACCTAAACTGTTTACTGTGAAGGCGTTGGCGAACTTCGGACGAGTGCTTGCTGTCGGTATTTGAGGCATCGTACCGGTGCCGGGCTCGGGACGAGCCGGCTCGCTTCTGTTTTTCCTCTTTCCCACGATCCTGCCTTGAGCAAACCCACCGAAAAACCCTGGGGCGGCGTGTTCGACGGAGCCACCGATCCCCGCGTCGAGAAGTTCACCGAAAGCGTCAGCTTCGACCACCGGCTCTACACCCAGGACATCCGTGGCTCGCAGGCCCATGCCCGGATGTTGGCCAGCACCGGTACGCTCTCCGAAGAAGAGTGCAACCAGATCGTCTCCTCACTGGAGCAAATCGGCACGGAAATCGCCGCCGGCACGTTTTCGTTTCGCGAAGACCTGGAAGACGTCCACATGAACATCGAGCGCTCGCTCGTGGAGCGTATCGGCGACATCGGCCGCAAGCTGCACACCGGCCGCAGCCGCAACGACCAAGTCTCGACCGACTTTCGACTCTGGATCCGCGACGCGATCGACCGACTCGATGCCTTGCTGCTCGCTTTGCAGCAAGCGTTCGTCGGGCGCTGCGCTGGGGACGACGGCGTCATTCTTCCCGGCTACACCCACCTGCAACGGGCCCAACCCGTTTTGGCGAATCACTATTGGCTCGCCTACACAGAAAAATTCGAGCGCGACCGACAGCGACTGGCCGACTGTCGTCGCCGCGTGAATCAACTGCCGCTGGGCACCGCTGCGTTGGCCGGCACCTCGATCCCCATCGATCGGCAAATGGTCGCCCTTGAGCTGGGCTTCGAGGGCGTCGTGGCCAACAGTCTCGACTCGTCCAGCGATCGCGACTTTGCTATCGAGTTCTGCTTCGTGCTCACACTCGTCGCCGAGCACCTGAGCACTTGGGCCGAGGAGTGGATTCTCTGGTCGACCTGCGAGTTCAACTTCCTGAGCCTGCCGCAGGCCTACTGCACCGGTTCGTCGATCATGCCGCAGAAGATCAACCCCGACGTGCTGGAACTGGTGCGTGGCAAGACGGCCCGCGTAGTCGGCAACCTGCAGAGCCTGCTCGTGTTGGTGAAGGGTCTGCCCCTGGCCTACAACCGTGACCTGCAGGAAGACAAACCGAGGGTGTTCGACTCGGCCGACACGGTCGAGGCCTGCGTCGAGCTAGCCGCCGCAGTGGTGGCAGGTGCCGAGCTGAATCGCGAGGCCATTGCCGCGCGGCTCGATCGGGGCTACCTCGACGCGACGACGCTTATGGAATACCTGATCGGACTGGGTGTGCCACAGCGCTCGGCCCACGAAATCATCGGCCGTCTGGTCGCCTCGGCCATGAAGCAAAACGTGCCGCTAGCTGATTTGCCGTTGGAAGAATTCCAGGCGGCCCATGAGTCGCTGGACAAACGGGTTTACGACGTGTTGGGCGTCCAGCAGGCGATTGCCGCTTTTACCAGCTACGGCTCGACTGGGCCCGATCAAGTGGCGGGGCAAGTAGCGGCCTGGAAATCGAAACTGGGGGGAGAGAAACCTTCGTGACGCGCATCTTGAAACCGATTGGAAGAAGCCTTTTTTTGGTGCTCGCGGTCGGCGTGGTGCTCTGCGGCGCGGCCGCTGCACAGATCGATAACGAAGCCTTGCTGCGCGCTGCTGCCCAGCGGAGCCCGGCAGTGGCGACGGTGCTCGACGCACCACTGGAAACACCCGCAGACAGGCTCAGGGCCGTGTTCACGCTGTTGGACCTTGGTGAAATCGACGTCGCTGCGGCGGTGCTAACGCCCGTACTGCAAGTGGAATTGGACGATACTGGCCGCGCCAAGTTAGTCGAACGTTTCGGCACGGCACGATTCCTGAATCTGGCTCGGCGCGACAGCCCGGCCGACGATGGCGAAGCCACCCCTCTGGCCGGTGCTCGGCAGTTTGCCCGCCGCTGTATCGAGGCCGCCGCCCAGCGGGCTCGTGATCCCCAGCGAGTGGCCCAACTGGTTGCTCAACTGAACGACCCCTCGACCGAGGTCCGCAACGCTGCCCGAGTCGATCTAGCGGTAACCGGTACGGCCGGCGCTCAGGCGTGCCTGGAAGTGCTCGCCCAGGAAACTGATGAAGCACGGCGAGCCAATCTCATGCAGGCGCTCACCCGGCTACGACCCGAGGCCGACCCACTGCTGTTGGCAATACTTGCCGATGGCGAGGGACATCTCCTCCGCGACGCCGCCGAACTCGCCGGGCACACGGGGATGCTCGAAGCAGCGCCGCTGCTCGCGGCGATTGCCGTCGACTCGCAGCGCGACCCTGCCATCACAGCCGCAGCCCAAACCGCACTGACCAAACTCGGTTTGTCCCGAGCCGATCTGACCGAGGCCCGCGAGTTGCTCTTGGGCGAAATCCGTCGTTTAGAAGCGAGCGCGCCCGTCGATAACTTTTCGGACGATGCGGCCAGCCTGTGGTGGACTTTTTCTGCCTCCAACAACCAACTCTTTTCTCAGCCATTGCCGGCTGAATCGCAACAGATGTTCACGATCGCCCGGTTGGCGAGAACGCTTGCCGCGCTGCCACAAGCCACCTCACACGATCGTCAGACAGCGCTGCTCTATGCCTACCAACTCGAACGGAAATTTGCCCAACCGATGTCGCCGAAGCTCGAACAATTGGCCCAATCGGTCGACATCGAGGACCTGAGCGACATGTTGGGCGACGCGATTCGGCACGGTCAGGTCGCTGCGGCGACGGCTTGTGTGGAACTGCTCGGCGAGCGCGGCGAAGCCGCGGCGCTAACTTCTTTTGACTCGCGATCCACGCCCCTGGCTAGAGCGCTGAAGCATGCCGACCGGCGGCTGCGCTTCGCGGCGCTTGAATCTGTCATGAAGATCGCTCCCAAGCGATCGTTCCCCGGTGCCAGCGGTGTGCCGAAGGCCTTGTGGCAATTCGCCGCCGGGGCCGGCACTCCGCAAGCGGTCGCCGCCTCGTCGGTGACAACCCGCGCCAGCGACTGGGCCGGCCAGTTGCGGGCTCTCGGTTACGACGCCGCCCTGGCCGCTTCGGGCCGCGAAACGCTCGAAATGTCGATCCACTCTCCACGACTGGCGTTGGTGCTGGTCGACAGCGACATCGGCCGACCACGGCTCCGCGAGGTGATTTTCCAGCTCCGAGCCGCCGAACCGACGGCTCGCGTTCCCGTCGCCGTGCTGAGCAGCCTGCCGAACCTCGACAGGGTCCAACGCCTTGCGGAAACCGACCCACTATTGGTGGCCGTGGCTCGGCCCCACAGCCGAGAAGCTTTTGAATCAGTCGTCCAGCAACTCAGCGAATTATGCACCGCGATGTGTTCCCTCGACGAGCGGCTGCAACAAGCCACCGACACCTTGCAATGGATCGCTCAACTCCAAGCGACGGGCCATCCTTACGACGAGTTCCTCCGCGAGTCGAACGTCGCCAGCCGCACGCTATTCGTCCCCGAACTGCTGCAGCCATCACTAGATGTGCTCTCCGTGCTGGGCACGGCCGGCAGCCAGCGCACGCTGGTCGATCTGGCCAGCAACGCCAGCATGCCGGTCGAAACTCGCCAGCAGGCCGTCGAGGCCTTTGCCAACAGCGTCCAGCAGTTCGGTAAATTACTCACGCCGTCCGAGATGTCCCTGCAGTTCGATCGCTACAACGCCAGCGAAACCGAGACTCGCGACACGCAACAAGTGCTTGGCCAATTGCTCGACATTCTGGAAGGCAAACTGCCTACCACCCCATGACTCCGCCGCCCAATTCCAACCTGAGTCCGACCGCCGACAGCGACCCGGCCCTCGCTCCGCTGCGGGGGATCATCGGTTCGAGCGCCGCGATGAACGAGGTTTATCGCGTCACCCGACAGGTCGCCCGGTCACAGGCCTCGGTGCTGCTCTTGGGTGAGACGGGCACCGGCAAGGAGCTGATCGCTCACGCGATCCACGAGTTGAGCAGCCGCCGCGAGCGGCCGTTTGTACGGGTCAATTGCGGCGCGCTGAGCGAAAACCTGCTAGAAAGCGAGCTGTTCGGCCACGTCCGCGGGGCGTTCACCGGGGCCATCGACAATCGCACCGGCCGGTTTGAAGCGGCCCACAAGGGCACGATCTTTCTCGACGAAATCAACTCTACCACGCTGCATTTACAGGTAAAACTGCTGAGAGTCCTGCAGGAACGTGAGTTCGAACGCGTGGGCGACACCCGCACCGTGCAGGTCGACACCCGCGTGATCGCCGCCAGCAATTGCGATCTGCTGGCCCAGGCCGGCGAGGGCCGATTTCGCGAGGATCTCTACTATCGGCTCAACGTGGTGCCCGTCGACCTCCCCCCGCTACGAGAGCGGAGCGAAGACATTCCAGAGCTAGTGACTCACTTCCTGAATCTCTACAATGAGCAGAACGATCGCTACGTGGTGCATATCGATCCCGAGGCCCTCACCGCGATGCAGCAATACACCTGGCCCGGCAACGTGAGGGAGCTTCAGAACTATGTCGAACGGGCCGTGGTGATGGCCCCCGGCGACGAATTCACCTTGGACCTGTTGCCCCCAGAAGTTACCACCGGCCGAGCGCCCCGAGCGTTGGGCCAGCGGCCGATGGATTTTCAATCGCTGACCGAGGAGCTGGTGCAAGTGGGAATCAACGGGGCCGACGACTCGGCAAACAACGTCCACGGCCAAATTGTCGGCCAAGTCGAGCGGGAAGTAATCGCCCAGGTGATGTCGACCTGCGACAACGTGCAAATCAAAGCGGCCAGCCGCCTCGGAATCAATCGCAACACCCTGCACAAGAAACTTAAACAATACGGGCTGGAAACCGATGCCGCAGATAGCTAGGCGGCCACTCTGTCGACCCGTCCCACAGGGAAACTCCCATGGATTCTGGCATCAATCTATCGTGTTTTGTCACTTGCTACGTGGTTGCGCTGGTGCTGGAGCTGCCTGGGCGATGGTCGCGGTTTAAGTCTCGCCGGATGGCGTGTCTGCTGGCGGCCTCGGCAGGGGTGATCGCCCATACGTGGTACCTGGGGCATCGGGTGTTCGAGTTGCCCACAGCGCCGTTGGCTAGCCACCATGATTGGTTCCTGCTGGCTGCGTGGCTGTTGGCGGTCATCTATGTGGGCGGGCTGTTTTACTATCCTCGCTCGTCGCTGGGCGTGTTTCTGCTGCCGGCCGTGCTGGCGCTGATTGGTGTCTCGTGGTTTGCCGCGACCGAGCCGATCGCCTCGTTCGAAGCGCCCCGCGTGTGGGGACTGGTTCATGGCGTGTTTCTGCTGCTGGGGACGGTCGCCGTACTGCTGGGCTTTCTAGCGGGATTGATGTACCTACTGCAAAGCTCGCGGCTCAAACAGAAGAAAAGTGGCAACGATGGTTTCCGGCTACCGAGCTTGGAATGGCTTGAGCGCGTCAACAGCCGAGCATTGGGCGCGGCGGCCCTGTTGGTGGGCGGCGGGTTCGTCACGGGCATCCTGAGTCGGCTGGCCTTCGAGAACGAGCGCGGTCTGGTGCCGTGGAACGATCCCGTGGTGCTGAGCCTGGCGGCGATGCTCGCCTGGCTGGTCGTTGCTGAAGTGTTCCGCCTGATCTACCCGGCAGCTCGGCAGGGCCGCAAAGTCGCTTACCTCACCATTGCCGCGTTCGTGTTCCTGCTACTAGTATTGGCTTCCGTCACCTGGAGCGACACGCTCCACTCGTCCGGCAACATAAGCGCCCAACAGCGAGCCGTGTCGTCCCCGACCACGGCGCTGCCATCCCCAGGAGGCTCCGCATGAACCTCCGCATGGTTGGCTGCACGCACCGCGATGCGAACCTCGATGTTCGCCAACTGTTGGCCTTCGGCCCGCAGGACATTGCCACAGCCCTTTCCACCTGGCAGAAACGATTTCCCCTGGGGGAATTGGTGCTCCTGTCTACCTGCAATCGGGTCGAACTCTACGCGGCCGGCACCGATCCCCAGAGTCTGCCAGGGGCCGATGAACTGATCGATTCGCTGCTGACGTTTCGCGACGTGCCGCCAGAACAGCTCGAAGGTCATCTGACCACGCTCGCCGATCGCGAAGTGGTCGAGCACGTGTATCGCGTGGCCTCCAGCCTGGAGAGTATGGTGGTCGGCGAACCGCAGATCCTGGCTCAAGTGAAACAGGCTTATCGGCAAGCCAACGAAGTCGGCACCACGGGGCCCCTGCTACACGAGGTGTTTCAGACCGCGCTGCGAACAGCCAAGCGGGTGACCGGCGAGACCTCGCTCCACCGGCATCGGGTCAGCATCCCCAGCGTGGCGATTGTTGATCTGGCCAGTTGCGTGTTCGAATCTTTCGACGGCAAGCACGTGTTGGTGCTAGGTGCTGGCGAAATGGCCGAGGAAACACTCCGCTTTCTTCGCGGCAAAGGCAAGCCCCACATCCACGTGGTCAATCGCAACGCCGAGCGAGGCCAACGGCTCGCCGAAACGTGCGACGGCGCCTTTCATCCTTGGGACGAGCTGTGGGATCAACTGGTGCTAGCCGACATGGCGATCAGCACCACGGCCGCCGACGAGCCGATTGTCTCGGCCGCCACCTTTGTCGAGCACGTCAAGCCGCGTCGCCATCAGCGGCCGCTGTTCATTCTGGACTTGGCCGTGCCTCGAGATTTCAGCCCCGATGTCGGTGAAGTGTTGGGCGTGTACCTGTATTCCCTCGACGATCTAACCGAGGCCTGCCAGCGCAATCAGGCGGCCCGTGCCGCGGAATTGCCCGCAGCGGAAAAAATCGTCGACGAAGAAACCGCTCGTTTCCTGGCCGAAGCCTCGCACCGTGCGACCGCCCCAGTGATCAGCGGTCTCCGCCGGGGAATGCACAAGCCGAAGCAAGCCGAACTGGAGCGGCTGTACCACAAGCTTCCACAACTCGACGAGAACACTCGTGGGGAGATCGAGCAATTCGCCGATCGGCTCGTGAACAAGATGCTGCACCCGCCGTTGGAGTCGCTCCGCCACGCGTCGCAGAACGGCACGCATCACGGACTGCTCGATGCACTGAAAAGGCTGTTCAAGCTGGAAGACTAGTGCCTGAGTGTCGACCTCTGTAAGCCGCGAGGCGCCAGCCGAGCGCTCGGCTAGCGCCTCGCGGCTTACTCTCTTTTTCATTCCTCTTCTTCGTCGTCGTCTTCCTCGTCCTCATCCCCGCCGTCCTCCTCGTCGTCGTCCTCGTATTCGTACTCATACTCCTCGCCATCGGAGTCGTCTTCGTACTCTTCCTCAGAGTCTTCATCGTCGTCGGCCTCTTCGAGCTCGGAGTCGTCTTCGACTTCTTCCCACTCATCTTCGTACTCTTCCTCTTCCTCTTCCTCGTCTCCATCGTCTTCGTCGTCTTCGTCTTCGTACTCGAATTCATCCTCGTTGAGATCGTCGTCGTCTGGCTCCTCGTCGCCATCTTCCTGCAGGTCGTCGTCGCCATCCTCGTCTTCGTCGTCGTCCTCATATTCATATTCGTATTCGTACTCGTCGCCATCTTCATCTTCGAGGTCCTCGTGTTCGTCTTCCGTCTCTTCCTCAGAGAAACTGCGGGGAGAGTTCACTTGCACGACGAGGTCCTGCGCGAAAGCCGTCGACCATACCGCATCGGAATACGGGCCCAGGCTCGTGTCCGGAAGACTATTCGGGGCTACTCTTTCGGTGGACTGCACGTTTAGCTCCTTCACCAACTCATAAACGAGAATAATGCGCCGGACCTGCGACTCTGCTCCGGTGACTTTCAGATATCGAGTTCAACGGTACGAATTTGATCGATTTGTGGCAATTGTTCCAAGCGCCGGAGGCCAAAAACTTGCAAAAATTTCTTGGTTGTGCCGTATTGGAACGGCCGGCCCAGCTCTTCGGCTCGCCCGACAATACGCAATAAATCGCGTTCCATCAACACTCGCAGAATTTCGCCGCACTGAACGCCCCGAATTGCCTCGATTTCCGCCCGCAGGACCGGTTGCCGGTAGGCCACCACTGACAGGGTCTCCAGCGCCGGTGTGGAAAGCCTTAATTCCTCGCTGGTGCCGTGCAATCGGCGGATCCAATCGGCCAACTGCGGTCTGGTGAGCAGCTGAACCCCGCCCGCCACGTCCACAACCTGCATAGCACTGGCGCGCTGATCGTAGCGCCGACTAAGCTGTTTGAGCAAGGTGCGGGCTTCGGTACCATCGGCCAATTTGGCTAGTTTAGCCAGTTTTCTTGTCGAAAGCGGCTCGCGCGCCAGGAATAGCACGGTCTCCAGTTGGGTCAACTTGGCCTCGAGTAGCTGTGGATCGTCGTCGCCCGGTTCCGCCGGAGAAGGACCGAAACTTCGGGCCGGATGCCGCTGGGAAATCCCCTCGCGAGGGGTGGACTGGTTGCAGTAGCGCAGCGCCACACTCGACAACCGCTGCCCGAGCGCAGGAGGCGTTCTTTCTGAGATGTGCGGATGTTTCTTGGCCATGGACATTTGAAGAATCGCTTGCCGCTCAGTGTACAGTCTTCCAACGAGTGACTTCACTCACCACCTGTTCGATCGAAGCTCGCGGGGTCTCGGCCACGGCTTCAAACTGCTGCGTAAATTGCCTGTCTTGGGCAACCAACGGCATCGCGCAGCGAAACCGAAAAAACTCTCCTTCTTGGCCCCAAGGCTCGAGGGAGTACTCCGTCGAGCCCAGCGCCCGCAATTGTTCGAGTAAAGGTTTTACTTGTTCGGCAAGGCCCGTGAGGGCCGACATCGGTGGCGCTTGTGGCGCTGTCGCTGGCAAACTGGCCACGGGGGACGGAAATCTTGGGGCCTCTCGGGCGGCTACGTCGTATCGGGGCGCGGCTTTCTGGATGCTCGTTTCCGAGGTCGGTTGTTGCCAACCCGTCGCATTTCTAACGACTTCCACGACCCGATCAACTGCCGGTTGAGCCCCCGGTGGAAGAGGACCGTAATAGACCCAAGCCGCCGGCAAGCCGACCAGCACTGCTAACATCACGACAGCACGCAAGAAGACAACCATGGCATTCGCATCGAGGGGTGGTTTCGCGGGAAAGAACCAGCCGCGAATGGTAGCCAGAGGGGTTTTCCGCCTGCAATGGCAATTTGGGGCCCGTTGGTTAGCGCCTCTGGCAACTCTCGTTTTTCCCCTATAATGCCAGCATGAGCTCCTCGATTTACCTCGATCACAACGCCACCACCCCGATTCTGCCCGTCGTGGCCGATGCCGTTCGCGAGGCATCGCTCCGCTACGGCGCCAATCCTGGCAGTCAGCACGAGCCAGGCCGCCAGGCGCGGCGCGCCCTGGAGGACACCCGCGAGCGGACCGGCGAGCTCTTAGGGGCTCGCCAGGGGGGAATGCACGCCGATCGAGTGCTTTTCACCAGCGGTGGAACCGAGGCGAACAACCTGGCCCTGTTCGGACTGACAGCAGACCACTCCGAAGCGCCCGGTCAGCTGGTCGTTCCAGCCATCGAACACCCCAGCATCACGGAACCCGCCGCAGTGCTGCAGCGCCGCGGCTGGCGAGTCGCCCGCCCCAGTGCCAGCGTCGACGGCGTCGTGAGTCTCCAGGAAATCGAGTCGCACCTAGAGCCCGACACCCGGCTGGTGAGCATGATGCTAGCAAACAACGAAACGGGGGTGCTGCAGCCGGTAGCCTCGGTGGCGAAGCTGTGTGCCGAGCGTGGCATTCCGCTGCATGCTGACGCAGCACAGGCAATCGGCAAGATCCCGGTTGATTTCGCCGCACTAGGAGCGGCGACGATGAGCTGTGCCGCGCACAAGTTTCAAGGCCCGCTGGGCATCGGTGCACTGATCGTCCGACACGATGTTGGCCTGCGCGCAGCGCAATTCGGCGGCCACCAGCAAGCCGGCCTGCGGCCCGGCACTGAGATGCTCGCCCTGGCCGTTGGCATGTGTACTGCTCTTGAGTGTTGGCGAAGCGAAGCAAAAGAGCGAGCCGAACGACTGCGACAACTTCGCGATCAGTTAGAGCAGGCTATTGTCGCAGAAGTGCCCTCGGCCGTTGTCATCGGCCAGCATGCCGAGCGACTTCCCAACACGTCGAACATCGCCTTCGTGGGTCTCGATCGGCAAGCGCTGTTGATGGCTTTAGACATGGCCGGCGTGGCGTGTTCCAGCGGCTCGGCATGTGCCAGCGGGTCCAGCGAGCCCTCTCCGGTGCTGGTGGCAATGGGCCTGGAAAAGGCCCTGGTGGACGGTTCTGTGCGGCTGAGTTTGGGGGCCTCGACGACCGCTGTAGAAATCGAGGAAGCGACTCGTCGTATCTTGAGTGTCTGCCAGCAGTTACGGCAAGGCTGAAACGGCTAAAAAATAGCTTCCGCTCCTCCCGTCCGCAGAGCAAATCGGGTATACTCTAGGCTTGTGTCTGCGGACAGAAAATGTGGTCCATTCTGGCGTTTTCCACGAAGATTTCTGGCACAGCTTTTTGTCTTCGGCAACGTCTTGAATTCTTAAACAGCTCACACCGATGCGGACGGAACCATTGTGGTTAACGGCGTAACAACCATCGACCTGCCCAGCTGCGATTGGGACGCCAGCGAGCTGCCCGTGGCGCCTGCCAGCGCATTCGTTACGGGGTCGGAAAACCGGCTGGCGGTCGTTGCGCTGGAGCGATTGCTTCACGGCGACGGGCTCGGCGACGATGCTTCGTGGTACAATCCGCTGGTGCTGACCGGGCCGGCAGGCGTGGGTAAATCGCATCTGGCTCGTGGCATCGCCCGACATTGGACCATGCTGCTCGGCGAAGAGGCGGTTGGCTATTTCACGGCGATCGATTTCGCCCGCCAACTGCACGACGCCCGCAACAGCGGCAAGTTGGAACAATTTCGTGATCGCGTCGCTGCGCTGCGCGTGTTGGTGATCGAGAACCTACAGCAGTTGCCGCAAAGGGTGTTTGTGGAGCGAGAGCTGCGGGACACGCTCGACACGCTCATCGAATCCGACTGCATCGTCGTGCTCACCGCCCGCGAGATTTCACCACTCGACGCCGGTCTACGTGATCGGCTGCTGGGAGGAATGGCCATTCGGCTCTCCCCGCCCGGCATCGAAGCTCGCCGGGAAATCCTCCAGCAGGCGGCTGGCTCGCGGGGCATTGCGCTGGCCGACGATCGGCTGCAGCGTCTGGCCCAACACACCGAAGGCCCTGTGCCGCTGCTAATGCGTGCCTTGGCCGAGATGGATCTGCAGTCGACGACCGGCGAAAACGTCGCCACGGCCTGTCGCCGGCCAGTAACCTTGAAGCAAATCATCGCCGTGGCTGCCCGGTATTACTCGCTCACGCAGGCCGCCCTGTTGAGCTCGGCACGTCGCAAGTCGCTGGTTCACGCTCGTCGGATCATCGTCTATCTGGCCCGGCTGCTGACCGACCTGAGCTACGCCCAAATTGGCCAAGGCCTCGGCCGTCGCGACCATTCGACGATTATGCACGCCCAACGCTCAGTCCAAGACCTGGCGGCAACTGATGCCGCCACACAACGAGACCTCGAAGAACTCCGCCGTATCCTTACCGCCGTTTGAACCACGATGTTCGATTCGCTCAGACCAATGACTCACTTGAATGTGGAAAACTTGTTGGCTGCGTGTCGACAGGACTCGCCGAATCTTCGCTATTCCGTCGACTCCCGCTATTTCAATGCCGACTCCCCCAATTGTCGACAGGCCTACTACAGCCGCCCAACGTTCAACAAACCCATTTTCCACATCACAACTCCCCAAGAAAACATCAGCGGTGCTGGAGTTAAATGTTTTTCTCACGTTGGTTCTCGACATTTTCGCCCAACTCATTACTACTACTAATATCTAGAAACAAATAATTAGTAAGAAGACTCAAACAGGAGGTGCCCGTTGGCTACTACCATCGAAGACAAAGAAACTCTGGAAGAACCTAACACAACCGAAACGTCTCCTTCCCGTGCAAAGGCAAACCAGGCCATGAAGATTTCATGTGACCGCGAACAGCTGTTGGCAGCATTTCAAACCGTCGCCACCGTGGCGCCTGCTCGCAGCCCCAAGCCGATCTTGCAGAACGTGAAGCTGGAAGTCGCGGATGGCCAGGCGACGCTGCTGGCGACAGATTTGGAGATCGGCATCCGTCATCAGGTCGAGGGCGTCGACATTCAAACACCTGGCGTTGTGGTGCTCTCGGTGGCTCGGTTTGGCTCGATTCTCCGCGAGAGTTCCGACGAGACCATTCACATTGAATCCGACGGCCAAGGGGCGATCATCCGCGGCGAACGGAGCCAGTTCCGTCTCTCGGCCGAAGACCCAGCCGAGTTTCCGAGCGTCACCAGCTTCGAAGAATCAAGTTTTCACGAGATACCAGCTCGCCTGCTGCGAGAGCTGATCCACCGCACCGAATTCTCCACCGACAACGAAAGCAGCCGTTACGCCCTGGGCGGCGTGAAGCTGGAATTCGGCGATGGTGAAGTCACCGCGATTGGCACCGATGGTCGCCGGCTGGCAAAGATGACCGGCCCGATTGTCGCCGCCGGAGAGCCCGCCGAAGGTCAACAGGTAACGATTGTACCTACCCGAGCCATGCAGCTGATCTATCGGGCGATAGCCCCGAACGATGCCGAAGTGCAGGTTGCGCTCAAGGGCAACGAGATACTCGTACACACGCCGCGGGCGACCATTTCGTCGCGGCTGCTGGAAGGTCGTTTTCCCGACTGGAGAAAGGTTTTTCCCGACACAAGCCAAAGCGGCGTGAAGCTGGAATTGGCCGTCGGGGCGACGCATGCCGCGGTTCGTCAAGCGGCGATTGTCACCAGCGAAGAAAGCCGGGGCGTTGATTTTACGTTCGGCGAAGGGATGTTGGTTCTCTCCGGCCGAGCTGCCGAGGTAGGACAGTCTCGCGTGGAGCTCCCCATCAACTACGATGGTGAGGAGCTCACCATCACGCTTGACCCGAAGTTCGCGATCGATTTTCTCAAGGTGCTTGATGCCGAGAAGACGTTCCACTTCGAGGTGAAAGATTCCGAGAGTGCGGCCGTATGCCGTACGGACGACGGCTACGGCTATGTGATCATGCCGCTGGCACGCGACCGATGAACCGACCCCCCAGCGACCCGCTGAGCGAGCAATTGGCCGCAGAAAGGTTGGCCGAGCTCGATCAGCGTCGGGCGACCCAGCAACGGAGGTATTACGCCCGGCGTCCGAAGCGGATCGGCAACGTGGTTGCTCAACTGGTGCAGCGCAAGGGCTATGCCCAGATTCGTGCCGCCGGCGAGCGGGAGGAGGTCTGGCGGGAGGCCCTGCAAGGGCAGGGGCGCGACCAATGGATCGCCGCGACGCGGGTCGCCGGCCTGCGGCGGGGCGTGTTCCAGGTACAGGTGGCCAACTCGTTGCTGATGCAGGAGTTGACCTTTCAGAAGGAACCGCTTTTGAAGCGGCTGCAGGACGCGTTGCCAGAGGACGGCATAAAACAGATCAAGTTTTCCGTGGGACAGATTTCGTAGAAGCAGTTACAAAGTTCCTCTCCCCCGAGGGGAGAGGCTAGGAGAGGGGTTGAATTGCCTGGTGATTCGGACCCTCCCCTAACCCCTCCCTACAAGGGAGGGGGACTATGCGGCTGACTACGAGAGCCTGCTTTTACAGCCCAGCAGCGGCACCATTCAAATATTTAGGCAGACATGACAACAGAAAACCAGCCCACTGACGACCAAAACAGCGACAACCAAGACAACGGCGAGTACAGCGCCAAAGACCTCGAGCACCTCAGCGATCTCGAGCACGTGCGCGAACGCCCGAGTATGTACATCGGCGACACAACCGCCCGCGGCTTACACCACCTGGTCTACGAAGTGGTCGACAACTCGATCGACGAGGCGATGGCCGACTTCGCCAGCGAAGTGTTGGTATCGGTCAACGTCGACGGTTCGGTGACAGTCGAAGACGACGGCCGCGGCATTCCCGCCGAACGGCACGAGCAGCTTTCCGAGCAGATGGACCGCGAGGTCTCCACGCTCGAGGGCGTAATGACCGTACTCAAGTTCGGCGGCAAGTTCACCAAGGGCGCCTATCAAACTTCCGGCGGATTGCATGGCGTGGGCGTCACGGTCGTCAATTTCCTCTCCGAATGGTGCGAGGTAGAGGTCTGCCGCGACGGGCACGTCTACCATCAAGAATACGAACGGGGCGTGCCCAAAAGCGAGGTCCGCCGCGTCGGCACTACCACCAAACGGGGCACCAAAACCACCTTCAAGCCCGACCCGCAGATCTTTCCCATCACCAAGTTCGTCTACGCCACGCTTGCCAAACGCCTGCAGGAACTGGCGTTCTTGAATCAGGGCGTGAAGATCACGATTGCCGATGCTCGCAACAACGAGAGCGAGACCTTCCAGTACGAAGACGGCATCCGGCAGTTCGTTGCGTGGCTCAATCGGGCCAGCGAGGCCGTCCACCAGGAAATCCTCTACTTGTCGGACAAAGTTGACGGCGTGGGGCTCGAAATCGCGCTGCAGTACTCGGGCGAGTACACCGAAAACGTCCACACCTACGTCAACAACATCACCACCACCGAAGGTGGCACCCACCTTTCCGGCTTCCGCACCGCGCTCACCCGCTGCCTGAACAACTACGGCAAGAAGCAGGGCCTGTTCAACAAAGACCTCGTCCCCTCGGGCGACGACGTCCGCGAAGGGCTCACCGCCGTGATCAGCATCCGGGTGCCCCATCCACAGTTCGAAGGCCAGACGAAAACCAAGCTCGGCAACAGCGAGGTCGAGGGCATCGTCAACTCCGCATTCGGAGATTTCCTCAGCAAGTATCTGGAGGAAAACCCCAAAACGGCCAAGCAGATGATCCGCAAAATCATCGTGGCGGCCGAGGCACGGGAAAGCGCCCGCAAGGCCCGGCAATTGATCCGCGAGCGCAAGGGAGCCCTGGCCGGCGGCGGCCTGCCCGGCAAGCTTCGCGACTGTTCCAGCAAGGATGTCGACAAGTGCGAGCTGTACCTGGTAGAGGGCGACTCGGCCGGCGGCAGCGCCGAGGGCGGCCGCTTCCGCGAGTATCAGGCGATCTTGCCCTTACGGGGAAAAATCATCAACGCTTACAAGTCGCGCGAAGACAAGGTGCTTGCCAACGAGGAGGTTCGCAGCATGATCGCCGCCGTGGGCACCGGCATCGGCGAAGAACAAGACCTCAGCAAACGCCGCTACGGCCGCATCGTGATCATGACCGATGCCGACGTCGACGGTTCGCACATCCGCACGCTGTTGTTAACATTTTTCTATCGCCAGATGTACGAACTGATTGCCCAGGGGCACATCTACGTCGCCCAGCCGCCCCTGTTCCGCGTGCGCAAGGGAAAACACGCCCACTACGTGCAGACCGAAGACGAAATGAAGACCCAACTACTCGAGCTGGGCCTGGGCGAGAGCGTTTTCGACCCCGGCAACGGCGAGCTCGTCGACGGCGAGCGCATGCAACGGCTCTGCCACACGCTTGCCGCCCTGGAAGAGGCGCTCATTGCCTTGGAGCGTCGCGGCATTAGCCTCAAAATTCACGCCGAGCGGCAGAACCCCGAAACGCTAAAACTGCCTGTCTACCACGTCTTTCTGGGGATCCAGGAACATTGGTTCACCACCCGCGAAGAGCTCGACGCCTTCGTGGCCGAGCAGGAAGAGGCGACCGGGCACGAGCTGCGGGTCGATGCCGGCACGATCCCCGGCGCGTCGACCAACGGCGAAGCCCCGCAGGATGCCACGCCGAGCGGCCCCAAGCTACGGATCATCGAGCTGCACGAAGTCCGCACGATCAACACCCTCCTGGGCGACCTCAACGAGCTGGGCTTCTCTATCGAAGCGCTCATCCCCAAGGACCGCACCGGCGAGGAGGGCTCTCGCTACAACCTCCGCCGCGGCGACAGCGAGACCGGCCTGGAAGACCTCCGCGGCCTGCCCGGCGCCATCCGCTCCGCCGGCGAAAAAGGCCTGCAGATCACCCGCTTCAAAGGCCTGGGCGAAATGAACGCCGAAGAGCTCCGCGAAACGACCCTCGACCCCGCCAACCGCACGCTCTTAAAAATAAAAATGGAAGACGCCGGCAGCGCCGACGAACTCTTCCGCGTGCTGATGGGCGACAACGTCGAGCCCCGCCGGGAGTTCATCCAGAAGCATGCGCTGGATGTGAAGAATCTGGATGTCTAGCTGAGGCAACTAGCTGGTGAACCTAGTTGCACCAGCTTGCGTCTTGTCACGGTCCGCTGAGGAGTCTGGCTGAGAATAGGACGGAGCCATGAACAAGAGATCGTCACAGATCGCTGGTCTAACGCAGCATCTGAGGAACGGTACCACTCTCACTGGTCCGACGAACCCACTTTCTACCGCCAGTATGAATTGGGCCGACAATGCGGCGGCTGTTCCTTTTTTGCCCCATTCAATGCGGACTACGGTCTCTGCTGCCACCCGGATTAGCGACACCATACGGAAACAGTCTTTGAGTACTTTACTTGCCCCTCTTTAGTCCGCGAAGGACGGGAGGCCCACAGTTTTTCTGAGGAAATCCCGCAAGAGACCTGAGGGATCAATGGAGTTAACGTGTCGTCAGCAGCTGAAATCGACAACGAGCTATCCTGGCTAAGAATCGACTATTCAAAAAACGGTGGAGATTCTCGCCCATTTCGATATTTCTTCTGTCCGATCCTGTGGAAAGACGAACCCGCTACTCTTTGTCAGGGACACATTGTCAACCAGTCAATACCTTCGAGCAACAACGCGTGGGTAATCCAGCGAGCGGACGTGGATAGTTTTTACGGAACAATCGCTGAGGCACAATTTACCACAATCGTGAATGCTGAAGGAGTGAATGTTGACAAGCTGATAGCAAACCCCCAACTCCGCAAGAAGATACCATTTAAGGTGGCTGTTAACGGCAAGGACTATGCTCATTACGAAGTATTCGATAATGTGGCTACGGACCATCCCACAGTAACAATACTCGATGGAGAGACCGAGTTTCTGAAGATTGCGTTGAAAACTTCTGGAGAGCAACTGCCAGACTCAGCTTGGTTGGAACTTCGAGTGGAGAGAGATTACATTCCGGAGGCCACTGCTTCTCTGCTGAAGGCCGCACACCTGACGATGTTTTCCGTATTTGGCTACCAATATGTCTTTAGTGCAGCGGGCCAGTATCTAGCAAGAATTCTTAGAGAGTTCTTTCTTGACTACAAGAGCAAGCCGAGGCGCGAGCAGCTTGAAGGCTTGGGCAGGTACTTTCTCGAACACTCAGGAATGATAATACCTTTGGCAGGGTATTCAGAAGACCTTGTAAGAGGCTCAATCGAAGACAAGCGATTCCTGTTCTGTTCAGGCTCTTCGGGCAGGTTTTTCGCACAAGGAGTACTCATCAAGACGGGTAGGAGCATGAGCATAGTGCTACTTCCTCCCGATCATGCGGAATCGATGGACACTTACATTATCTTCATCAGAAGCATCTCTAAGCCGTCCTTCCATTACCTGCTTGCTGATTTCATTGACGAACGGGACGATCAACCAGCACACTGGAATGGATATACCAAGGATTTCATTTTTGATCCGGACAAGCTTTCAGATGCAGCCGTAGATTAAGCGGATAACGCTGGCAAGCAGCCTGTTCTCGTTCGTGACAAGGGTATGGCCGAATAAAAGGCCTGCAGGAATCTAGGCCGTTCTCCTCCGCGCCCCCTGCGCCTCTGCGTGAAACTCTTCCCCACCACGCCGTGTGCTGCGTGGCAGCACGGCTGGGATTTCATTCGCAATTGGCCACCAAGTGTGCGACACTCGCGGCGCACATCGTTGCACTCGCTCTTTGAAATCTCGATCCAGACGCACCCGCAGAGGGGGATTAAACTCGCGTGTTGGGAAAGCTAATTCGAGCCGTTTTGCCTGCTGGCAATTGCGGTAGATGCTGCGATTGTCGAGCCTCGGCGGCCGTTGGGCGTGCGATATTCGGTGAATTTAGCACGAGAACATGGGACCCCTACTACTACAGCGCTAGGTCTTATAGAACCACGGAGTTACGGAGAGCACGGAGCTACTGTAGTGAGTGGGTTTTTCTCGGAATGTTCCCGTCGTTTTATGTGCAACAAACAGTGGCAGAAAAATTGGGCTTTGAAGTCGAGAAATACCTTCAAATATTATGCTCAAAGCATTTCCTCTCCGTGTGCTCCGTGACTCCGTGGTTATACTTAGCGCTGTGGTACTACGCGGCGTGCAAAATGCTCTAACGCCGCCACTCGACCGTTGCCAGGAAGTTTTGTGTGACGGCCTGATCGTCGACCAAGTGAGCTGCCGTGTCGCCAGTCCACCGATTATCGCTGTCGGCATACAGCAAAGTTAGATCTGGGTTGGCGACACTCGCCACATTGTGCCAACTCTCCAGCCGGTAGAGGAAACCCACTCGGAGGGAGCAGTTGACTTCGTAGCTCAAGCCGGCATTGATCCCCAAACGGGCCGAGAAGTTGTCCGTGTCGTCCGCAACGGCTGTGTTGTAAGTTGAGCCGAGCGCGCCCGCCGTGTCCAGGAACTGGTAGCCGTCGAACTCCGCGTGGTGATAGTAGGCGTAAGCTGAGACTCCGCTGATCAGGCTGAGTCGGGACGTTACGAACAGTTCGTCCCGCAAGCCAAACAACGCACCGAGGAACCATTCGTCAAGGTTTTCGGCAACATCCGAGGTTTGCACCGGGCCGTTCCAATCGCCCGTTGTTATGTGTCGAAAGCGTTGATTGATATTTGCAAACGCGGGTCCGACAACGACGTTGCATGTGTGGCATCCAGAATCGGTAACGTTCCGAACGAAATCGATTCCGAAATCAAACCAGTCGGAATCGTACTCGAAATCTACGTTGATGTCGTTTCGGAGCCGCATTCCAAAAACTCCACGCCCATGCTCCAGAGCACTGGCGTCGATAAATGGCACCCAAAAGCCGCCGTTGCCCGCTTGAAAAGAGAAATTGGATAGGTCGGCCACGGCATAGTTTCCCGTGTCTTTGAGCGACGCATAGCCAAAGCGACCTTCTGCGCTCCAACAGTCGTTTATCCGGCTTCCCACGAAAAGCTCTACCGATGGACCATCTCCTCCGGCATCGAAGCCCGGCTCGGCATACGTTTGCTGAAAACCAGGGTCAACGTCGTTCGAGTCTTCGGTGATCTTCCCTAGGCGAAAAGTAGAGCGATCTTGGATCATCCCGCCGACGCGAGCGCCGTAATAGTAACGGCCGCAGTCTTGCCCGTATCCACAAGATGAGCCGCAGTCGCAAACGTTCTGGCAGCAGTCACAATTGGCCCCCTGAATGACGGTTGTTGGCAGCCAGGCTGTACAGACTGTCAAAACAAACAGGAGCAGCGAGAATCCATGGGAGAATGGGCCGATCGACCGTAGCTTCATCGCGTTCTGCATCGGAAAGCCTCTATTTCGAAAAGTGGATAAGATCGGGGCCTGCATACTGGGTGCGACCCTCGTAATCCTCCTTATCGTCACAGGCCGAATGCATCACCGAAAAAACCGCCACAGACCGAAACAGCAACCTATTTACCCCAGATTAATCATTCTAGGGGGATCGTGCTTCCAGCAGCATGGGGACGTTTTGCCGATTCTCACCTAGTTCGACACGAGCAGCCGGAAAACGTCACCGCCACTTGAGTGTCTTGAATCGCTCGATTGCTTCTTGCTCGAGGCGTTCGCGGTGGTCGGGATGGGCGATGTCGATGAGCTCTCGGGCGCGCTGGCGGAGGTTCTTTCCGTAGAGGTTCGCTTCGCCGAACTCGGTGACGACGTAGTGCGTGTGGGCACGCGTGGTGACCACGCCGGCACCCTGCTGCAGGTAGGAAACGATACGAGACTCGCCTCGGCTGGTGACCGAAGGCAGCGCGATGATGGCTTTGCCGCCGGGCGATAGTGACGCACCACGGATAAAATCCATCTGGCCGCCCACTCCCGAGTAGATCCGCGATCCGATCGAGTCGGCACACACTTGCCCGGTAAGGTCGACCTCGATGGCGCTGTTGATCGCGGTGACTTTGGGATGACGGCGAATCACGGCCGTGTCGTTGACGTAGGCCGCGGAGAGCAAC
>CAXMSB010000218.1:0-1628 GCA_964195615.1 uncultured Granulosicoccus sp.
AGAACACAATTCCACATACATCGACTTGACTCGACATCGCGTTGCGAAATCGCCTTGTTTCACGGCTAACGGAATTGTTTTTCGCGCAGCCTTTTCGGCTTGCCTTCGGTGCGCTTTGGAGTGTGTGCTGTTTTGAAGATCTCTTCGATCCGGGCAATAATTTCGGGGTGAAAGCAGCTGTGATGTCAATCGACCGGGGGTCAAGAGGTCAGCGCGCCTCAACAAACGTATGGCGGTCTGGGGTAACGGCCCACCGCCACTGCTCGCCGCAAATCAAAAAACGGTCGGGCGTGTTGAAAAAGTCGGGGCGGGATGACTGGGTCGGCGGCTGATTCCTCTTGATCTGTCGAGGGGTTTGGCGGTAGGGATAGGCTCGTTTTGCTTCACAATGCCCCTGTTTCCCGCTATGGGGTCGCTCATGCAAGGATTGCATGTCTTCGAGCCAAGGACCAGGACGGTCATCGATCTGGAGTCGTTCATGCCCGACGACCACCTGCTTCGGGAGGTGGATCGGATTCTGGAGCCGGCCTTTATCCGAAAACTGACTGCCCGCTGTTATGCAGAAGGAAAAGGACGCCCCTCCATCGACCCGGTCGTCTACTTCCGGATGGTGCTGGTGAGGTATCTCTACGGCATCGATTCGGACAGACGTCTCTGCGAGGATGTCTATTCGAACCTCGTTTACCGCTGGTTCTGCCGACTCTCCCTGGAAGACGAGGTGCCCGACCATTCGTCCTTCAGTACCATCCGGGATCGCTTCGGAGAAGAGATCCACGCGCAGGTCTTCACCGAAATTGTGAAACTGTGCCAGCAACACGGCCTGGTCGCAGAGAAGTGCTCTGTGATGACCGACGCCACGTTGATCGCGGCCGACGCAGCGCTCGATTCGCTGGTCCACAACGATCCCCAGCAGGCGTGCCAGGAAGCCGAAGCGCTTCAGGGACGGACCAGGGCAATCGAGGCTCCGGCTACACGAAGAATCTCGAATCAGACCCACGCCAGTCGCACCGATCCCGACGCCACGTTGGCCCAGAAGCGAGGATCTCCGCGGCAACTGAAGTACAAAGTGCATCAAAGCATCGACGCCGGCAGTCGCGTCATTCTGGACACGCATGTCACGACCGGAGCCCGGCACGACAGCCAGCCTTATCTCGAGCAGCTACAGCGGATCGAAGAGCGATATGCGATCACAATCGACGAAGCGATCGCGGATCGTGGTTACGGTTCGGCAGAGATCATTCGCACGCTGCAAGAACAAGACAAACGGACCTTCATTCCACTCTGGGGTGGCCGTGTCGGCAACAGCAAGTATCTGACCAGCGGACTCGTTTACGAAAAGGAACACGATCGCTTTCGGTGTCCGGAGGGGAAGTACCTGAATCCCAATCCCGCGAATTATGAGAACCACAAGCGGTATGTCAGTTCGTCGGCAGACTGTCAGGTCTGTCCACAATCGTCAACGTGCCCCGCTCGAAGACGCGGCTCGTCTCCTCAACGTTTCGTTCTCCGCAGCCTCGATCAGGACCTCTTTGAAGAAGTGCAAACGCGGATGCGCGACCCGGTGTTCCGGCAAAAGATGTCGGAAAGGATGTGGAAGATCGAAGGGCTCTTTGCCGAGGCGAAACAGA
>CAXMSB010000219.1:0-17842 GCA_964195615.1 uncultured Granulosicoccus sp.
AGAAGGAAGAAGGAAGAAGGAAGAAGGAAGAAGGAAGAAGGAAGAAGGAAGAAGGAAGGAAGGGGACGCACCTCATTGTTTTGATCGCACCGCGTTGCTATACTCCATCGCATGCCTCGACGACCACGAGTTTGCCCGGCCGGCGTTTGTTTTCACGTGCTCAATCGAGCCGTGGCGCGGTTGCCGCTTTTCGAAAAGCCGGAGGACTACGAGGCGTTCGAACGCGTCGTTGAGGAAGCCCACGAGCGCGAGCCGCTGCCGATTTTCTCTTACTGCGTGATGCCCAATCATTGGCATTTTGTGGTTCGTCCCAAGACGAAGCATCAGGTCACCCGCTTCTTTCGCTGGCTCACCAACACGCACACGATGCGTTGGCACGCCCATCACCACACCGAGGGCACCGGGCATTTGTATCAAGGTCGGTTCAAGACGTTCCCCATCGAAGAAGACGACCATCTGCTGACAGTGCTGCGGTACGTCGAGCGCAATCCGTTGCGCGCTGGTTTGTGTGATCGCGCGGAAGACTGGCAGTGGGGCAGTATGTGGCGGCGCGATCATGCCGGCGCGGTGGAGTCGGAATTTCTGGCGCCGTGGCCGATCCGACGCCCCAGACTTTGGCGAGCGCATGTCAACAAGCCGCAGACGGAAGCAGAACTAGAGGCACTTCGCCGCAGCGTCAAACGAGGCTCGCCGTTTGGGACGAAGGATTGGATTAGCCAGTCGGCGGCAAGACTGCACCTCCGCCATACACTTCGCTCGCGCGGGCGCCCGCGGAAGAGCGACTGAAGGGGCAGAAATTGAGGTGCGTCCCCTTTTCGCATGACCGATAATCGCCTCTCAAGACGGCAGCCGTTTCGGTCTACAATCGACCATGCGCACAGACTTGCAACAGCTTGTCCGTCAACCGGCCGCTTCTGGCCGCCCCCGATCGAGGGCCGCGTCAACAGAAAATGCCAAGCCAATAGCGGAGGAAAATGTCGTCAAGAAAAAACGACTTTTCTTTTTCAGATACCACTAGACCTTGTGGATCGGTCACCCCGGTCCACAAGGTCTAGTGGAGTGCTGTTGCTCAGCGGCCGAAGGTCGGCCATTTCGCCACACAACATCTTGTGGTGTGCTGATCCTCAGCGGGGATTGCCATTGGGAACATCGCTCCCCGCCTCGACCGTGGCCGGATCAAAATCGTCCAGAAAGCCGGTGAGCGTTCGACACCGGTAGGGCGATTGCAGCTTGCGAACCGCTTTGGATTCGATTTGACGTACCCGTTCGCGTGTGACGGAAAAGATCTTGCCAACCTCTTCCAGCGTGTAGGTGTAGCCGTCGGCCAAGCCGTATCGCAGCCGAATGATTTCCCGCTCTCGGTGCGAAAGGTCGATCATTACCTCTTCCAATCGCTCGCGGAGAGCTTCCATGTTGGTGTCGTAGAGCGGGTCGTCGTCACTGTGTTCTTCGAGGAACTCGCCGAAATAGTTGTCTTCGTGATCGCCCACTGGCTGGTCGAGCGACAGCGGTTGGCGGGTCATCTTGTGTACGCAACGGGCGTCTTCGACCGACATCCCGGCGATCTCGGCGATCTCTTCGGGGTTCGGCTCGCGGCCGAATTCCTGGACAAAGTCGGCCGTCACGGTGCGAATCTTGCTCATCGTGTCGATCATATGCACCGGCAGTCGAATCGTGCGGCTTTGGTCGGCAATGGCCCGCGTGATCGCCTGACGAATCCACCAGGTAGCGTAGGTCGAAAACTTGTAGCCGCGGGCGTGCTCGAACTTATCGACGGCCCGCATCAGCCCGGTGTTGCCTTCCTGGATCAAGTCCAGGAAGCTCATGCCCCGATTGCGATAGCGTTTGGCGATCGAGACGACCAATCGCAGATTGGCGGCCGAGAGATTGCTCTTGGCGATGTCGTAGGCGCTTTTTCGCCGCACGGTGCGAGCGGCGTGACGTGCCAACGTGCTGGGCGTTTCCAAGGTGATTCGCATCAAGTATCGCAGCTCTTCGGTCAGCTCGATTGGCTGGGCGGCGTGCAGCAACTGCTCGGGGTGGCTCAACTGCTGCTTCACCGACGTCATTCGCGCGGAGATTTCGTGCAACTGTTCCATCAGGGGCAACAACTTCTGCAGGCGGAGATTGAGTTCCTCGACCAGCCGGACCGCCTTGTTACGACGACAGATGAGCCGACGCCAGGCGGCCTTCTTGGCGGCAGGCGCCGCACGGCGGCTGACGGCCACGCGGAAGTCGATTTGGTTCTGGGCCAAAAGTTGGCGGATTGTGGCCAGGTTGGGCACAATTCGCTTGAGCACCCGCTTCTTTTCCGCGGTGTTGGTCACCGAGATTTCAATCGTGCGATCCAGCCGCAGGTTGCCGTCAGAAACCTTCTGGAGAAGCTCCGCAGCGCCGTGCAAGACAAAATCGTTCGCCAGCATCGTCTGGCGGAACCGAAAGCGAGTGCTTTCAATCCGTTTGGCGGACGAAACTTCCATCTCTCGCGAGAGCATCGGAATCTCGCCCATTTGCATCAGATACATCCGCACCGGGTCGTCGATCGCGGCGGTTTCGCGCCCTTCGGGCTCTTCGACGACCTGTTTCTCAGGCTTGCCGGTCCCGTTAAGCTGAGCGGAGCCGTTGGCCGCGTCATCAGCGGCACCGTTTGGTTTGCTGGCGCCATTGGTTCGAACCTTGCCCATGGTGGTGGAGCTTTTGCTGTTCTTTCGCGGCACGGTTGCGTCCTCGGGGCTCAAGGTGCTTCTGGATGAGTTGTGGAGGGTCCAATTGCAGAGTCCGTACCGAGCTGGCCTCGGCGTGGGCCTTTTCAAGCGGTAAGTTTCATGTTCACATGGAGTTGCGCAATTCCTGAAGTGGCCAGCGCGGCCACGGGCGGCGAGCAAATGATGACGAGAAGCCACGTCCGACACCGTGGCTCGTTGCTTGGCGGCAACATTTCAGAGAGCTTCGCGCTAGCGTGCTGGCCGAGTCAGAATCCGGACGATCGGCACAGACGGTCGTCTCGTCGACGGGACTCCTTGAACCACAGAGATGCAGAAGCGTGAGACTCGCCCGCGCCAACTCGACTTGTGAGGGAACCTGCCCAGCGGTGGTCGCGCTGGCTGCCGGGGGCGAGTTGGACTTGTTGCAGTTGGACTACCCATGGCACGGGCCGTCGGAGTACTGCGCGGCCTTTCTGCAGCGCCTGCGCACGTTGCACAAGCACTTTTTTCTCGATCCGAGCCTGCGGCTGATCACCAACGCCGGCGGCGGCAACGTCGTGGCCTGCGTCGAGGCGTTGGGGGAGTATCTGCGCGAGCACGGCGACGCGGCCATGCCGATCACGGCCGTGCGGGGCGACAATCTGCTGCCGCGGCTGAGCGAACTGACCGCCGCGGGTATCGAGCTGCGGGACGAGAAGACGGGCGATTCGCTGTTGGATATCAAGGAGCCGCTGCTGGCCGCCCAGGTAGAGTTGGGAGCGGGCCCGTTGGCCACGGCGTGGGACGAAGGTTCGCGGATGATCGTGGCCGGTTGCTACGATCCGACGGCACCGTTTGTGGGTGCCGCGAAATCGACGTTTCAGCTCGCTTGGGACGACTGCGACGCCCTGGCAAGTGTCGCCGTGGCAGCACATGCCGCACAGCTTGGCCCGGCAACCGTGGAGATTCTCGCGCCCGGCGAGGTGACCCTGAAGACCACGGCAAAGGGAGTCCTGGAGCCGGAGAGCCTCGCCCGACAGTTGCGAGAATTGGCCGACGACGATGCAGTACTCCCACAAGCTGACGTGGTGAGCGATGTCTCCTCGCTGGTCCTGCGGCCCACGGAGTTTGGCCCCCTGAGCATCGTGGGCGTACGAGGTCAGAAACCTACCGAAAGTTGGCGGTTGAGGCTCACTTTTGCCGCCGACGGCATGGTAGACTCTCCTCAGATCGTCCAGCGATGGTCACGCGTGCCGCGCGACGCGGTCAACGTGTCGGTCGATACCCGCCCGGCGGCAGAATGGTTGTGAGAAACTAAGCGATGTACCGACCCAGTGATCAGATCGAAGTGAAAGTCGTGGACTGCGCGGGCACGATCATTCTCCACCGACCCGACCACGGCAACATGCTCACGCAACACATGCTCGGCCAGTTGATCGAGGCCTTGGACGACTTGTATCGCGAGCGGCGTGTACGGGCGATCATCCTCACGGGCGCCGGCGATACGTTTTCCGAAGGAATGGACGTCGGCGAGCTGCAGAGCGATCCGGCCGCCCCGGAGCCGACCGCGGCGCAACATCAGTGGGGAGACGACGCCACTTCGTATCGCGACGTCGTGCTGCGGATGATGGAAATCACCAAGCCGATCATCGCGGCGGTCAACGGGCCGGCGCTCGCCGGCGGGGCGGGTCTCGTGGCGGCAAGCGACGTGGTGGTGGCTTCCACCGAAGCGAGCTTTGGCCTGCCCGATCCGCGCCGCGGCTTGGTGGCGGGCGTGGTGGCGCCGCTGCTCTGCTTTCGCCTGGGCGCCGGCCAAGCGGGACGGCTACTGCTGACTTCCGCGACGATCTCCGCCCAGGAAGCCCAGCAGTTGGGCGTTTTTCATGAACTGGTTGAGCCCGACAAAGTGTGGGCCCGGGCAATGCAGATCGCGCAGGAATGTGCCGCGGGCGCCCCCGAGGCAATTCAACTTACCAAGCGATTGATTCTCGAAACCGTGGGAGAACAACTGGTGACCCAACTCTCCGCCGGCGCTGTGATGAGCGCGACCGCTCGCACCACTGAGGCCGCCCAGGAAGGCATCGCGGCGCACCTCGAAGGGCGACCGCCGGTGTGGAAATGACCCTACGGTGCTTCGTCGACGAACGCCTCGTGGTACATCGGCAGATAGCGGTAGTAGACTTCCAGCGTCAGGATCGACAGCGTGGTCGTGTAGAGTCGGCCGCCGCGGTCGCTCCAGGCTTCTTTGAAGAACCAGCTTCCCTGTTCGTGCCCTTGCTGGGCCTGGGTTTCGATCAGGTGCTCACGCATTCGCGGGTTCCAACGCTTCCAGCCCTTGCCGCCGAGGTGGTGCAGTGTTTGCGTGGCGTAGTAGTTGAAATACAGGTTGCTCTTCAGCGGACTCTCGTCGGCGATTTGTGCCATGCCGTGCCGTAGCGGCGCGTAATCTTTCGGCCAGCCCAGCAACATCCGACAAAACAGGCCCACGACCGAAGTGCTGCGCCGATTCGTCGAGGGAGCCTTGTAGCCGTAAGTCGCGCCCCGATCGTCTTGCACACTGTCAAAAAACTCGGATGCCCGATACCACACCTCGCGCGGCACGTGGAGATCGGCCAATAGGGCACTTTTCAGCGCGGTGACTTGCCAGCCCGACACGGTCGTGTCGCCCGGCTCACCGGGCTCGTAGCGCCAGCCTCCCAATTCATGCTGGGCATTGACAATAAAATCGACTGCCAACTGTGCCGGTTGGGCCAGATTCTTGTCTCGGGAAAGCGCATAGGCTTCAGAGAGAGCCAAGGTCGCGATGCCGTGGGAATACATGTCGCCGCTCTTGCGAATGCGAGGGCTGCCCTCGCCCAGCTGGTCGAGCATCGTCAGGCCGCGCAGATCGCCGCCTTGGGAAGTAATCATCATTTGATCAATCAAGTAATAGATCCCGTCGGCCACGACTTCCTGGTAGGGCCCTTCGTGCTGCGTGTAGCCCGCCCCCAAGAAGCAAAGCAGCGCCAGGCCGGTTGACCCGGTCGTCGATTCCACAAATCCCGAATCGCGACACGCGCCTTCGCAAGTTGGACTGGCCTCCAAGTTAAAACGCCAACCGCCGTCGGGCCATTGATGGGCCGCCAGCCAGGCGAGCCCCAGTTCGACGGCCGACTCGCTCGCCTCGCTGCCGCCGCCGCCCAGGGCCAGGCGACGTCGATTCGCGGGGCTCCGACCGTCCAAGCCGCCTCCTCGACTGGCCATCAGGTTGCCGACCGCATCGGCCGCCGTGGCGGAGCCAGTCTCGGTGTTCACCGTGGCCACCGACTTGGCGATGGTCGGATCCGCAAGGCTCACGCTCAGCGAGCTGCCCGGCGTGGGCAACACCGAGGCGGTCTCGCGTGGCAGCGAAAAATCGCCCCCGTCAGCGCTCAGCGACGACTCTTCCAGGTCGATCGTTTCGGCGACATCGGCCGCGACGGTTCCCTCCAGCCATAGCTCGGGCCCCTCGCCCGCGTCGTTGAACATCAGCACCGAGAGCAACACGACGATGCCGGCGTGGACGAACGCGCTGGTAAGCCACGAAAGCGAGTTCCCTTCTTCGAGCAGCGCCTCGACCCAGACGGAAAAACCGGACGGCGGACGGTGGTTCTGACCCTTGTCGGGCACGACCGCAGGGGGCTCTCCCACGGGCGGGGTGCCGCCGCTAGCCATCGCCGTGGGCAACGCCACGGGGGGCTCGGGGTGCAGGGGAAGATTGTCGGTGTGCAAGGATTTCACCGCCAGTACCCGTTTGGCCGGGAGTGGGCGTGAGCCACTCAGGTTTCTCTGTTCCACTGCTGCCGCAGGCCCACGCGAGCCGCTGCAGCAGGCCCAAGTACAAGTATAACCCGGAACGGGGGCTCCTCAGGGTCAGATATTTCACCACTGGCTAAAACGGGCAAAAGAGCTTAAAATCCAGGGCTTGGAGATTCCTCGGCGGCCTCAATAGAGAGACTAGGGCCGATCCCGGCGAGGTTGTTCGATTCTCCTCCCCAGTAAGAATCAAACCAATTGGACGAAGACGATGGCTAAGAAAAGCGGCGGCAAGCGAAAGAAAAAAGTGGAAACGGTATTTCTCGTCTGCGAAGAAACCGGCGACTACAACTACACCCTCCGTCGCAAGATGGGCCGCGAGAAACTGCGGCTGAAGAAGTATTGCCCGCGACTGCGCAAGCACACCTTGCACGTCGAAAAGAAAAAGTAGCCGGCGAATAGGGTTCAGTTTTCAGGGTTCAGGGTTCAGTACCGCTGGGCAGAGCTGCTGAGTACTGAACCCTGAACCCTGAACCCTCCTCCTGCTCACGGACGACATGCCCAAACGCTGGCGCATTGCACCCTGCGATCCTCAAAGCGTTGCTGCCCTGGAGCGAGCAGCGGGGATTCCTTCCGTGGTGGCCCAACTGCTGCTCTCCCGCGGGATTTCTGATCCCGAGCTCGCGCAGCAGTTTCTCGACCCCAAGCTCAACGGCCTCCGCGATCCGGTCGAGTTGCCCGGCGCCGCGGCCGCAGCCGAGTTGATCCACGCCGCTATTCAGGCCAAACAGAGAATCACCATCTACGGCGATTACGACGCCGACGGCATGACCGCCACCGCGATCCTGCTGCACTGCCTACGGCTGTTGCATGCCGAGGTCGACTTCTACATCCCCCATCGCATCGACGAAGGCTACAGTCTCAACGACGAGGCGCTTCGCAAGCTGGCCGAGCAAGGCACGGAAATGGTGGTTACCGTCGATTGCGGGGTCGCCAGCGTCGCGGAAGCGAAGCTCGCCCAGGAGTTGGGGCTTACGCTGGTGGTTACCGATCATCATCAGATGGCCGAAACACTGCCTGAGGCGGTGGCGATTGTGCATCCCGGGCTACCCGGGGCCGACTATCCGTTTACCGGGCTGTGCGGCGCGGCGGTGGCCTTCAAACTGGCCTGGGCTATCTGCCAGCTCGCCAGCGATGGTGAAAAAGTGAGCCCCCGGTTGCGCAACTTCTTGTTACACGCGGTCGGCCTGGCGGCGATCGGCACGGTTTGCGACGTCGTGCCGCTGGTCGACGAGAATCGCATCCTGGTTCGCTACGGTCTGGAAACGCTCAAGGCCCAACCCTCGGTTGGCATGGCCGCGTTGATGCGGCGGACCAAGCTCACGGAAAAACCGTTTCTCAGCGGCGAGGACCTTGGCTTCATGATCGGCCCCCGGCTCAACGCGGCCGGGCGACTGGGGCAGGCGGAGATCGCCATCGAGCTGCTGACCACCGACAGTGCGGAACGGGCCGACAAAATCGCCCTCTACATGGAAGACCTCAACACCCAGCGTCAGTCGTTGGAACGCAGCATGATGCGCTCCGCAACCAAGCAGGTGAAGGAGACCGGTGACCTGAAAGATGCCGCGGCGCTGGTACTGACCGACCACGAGTGGCACCCGGGGGTGATCGGCATCGTCGCGGGGCGGCTTGCGGAGAAGTATCACCGGCCGGTCGTGCTCGTGGCGGCTGATCCGCTCGGCGTGAAGCCGGGTATCGGTTCGGCGCGGAGTGTGCCCGGTTTCAATCTACACGACGCCCTGGCCGTGTGTGGGAACCTGCTGGAAACCCATGGCGGCCACGCGGCAGCGGCTGGTTTGAGAATAACGCCCAAGAACTTCGACGCCTTCCGCGGGGCGTTCTGCCAAGTCGCAGCAGAGTGGATTGGAAAAGAACCACAAGTTGCCGAGCTACAGGTCGACGCGGAAGCCACGCTGCAAATGCTCACCCGACAGACAGTCGAACAGATCGAGAGCCTGGCCCCGTTTGGCCACGGCAACTCGCGGCCCGTCCTGTGCGCGACAAACGTTCGCATCGCCGGCGAGCCGAAGCGGATGGGCGCGACGGGCCGTCATCTGTCGATGATGATCGACCAGCATGGCGTGAAGATCCGCGCCGTAGCGTTTGGCGGCGGCGATTGGGAGGAGGAACTCTCCCGGCTGGACGGCCCGCTGGCAATCGCGTTCCGCCCGGTGATTAACCACTTCCGAGGGCGGGTGTCGGTGGAGATCCACCTCGACGATTGGCACGCGGAAGAGAGCAGCTAGCACTGCAATCGACGTTTACATGCCCACCGAGGCGGCGTATCCTCCGAGCGTGTCACTTCCCATTCCGACCGCTCGAGGAATCCCCGCCATGTTCGCCCACCGCTCTGTCAGCCGGCTGTCTTTGCTCTCGCTCGTCGCCTTGCTTGCGCTCGTCACCACGGTCTCGCCCGTTGCCGCCCAGCAGATGCAGATGCGGATTGAAACAGACGTCTTCGTCGACAATCAGACCGAGCCCGCCAGCCATACCGTTACGCTGTTCGACTCGGACACGGTTTACGACTTCTTCGAAGAGCCACCGCAGATTACCGTGTTTCGCCCGCCCACGGCCTCGCACGCGGGCAGCTTCATCATGCTCGATATGGTGGCGAAACAGCGGACTGAAGTCTCGACCGAGCGGATTGCCGGACTGATGAAGAAACTCAACCGTTGGGCCGGCGACCAGGAAGATGAGCTGTTGAAGTTCTCAGCCCAGCCGGAGTTTGAAGAGTCGTTTGACGAAGAGACGGGCCAGCTCACGCTGGACAGCCCCGTGTGGAACTACACCGTCGCCACGGTACCCGCGGAGAACGCGAAGGCATTGGCCCGCTATCGCGAGTTCTCTGACTGGTACGTTCGGCTGAACACGATGTTGCACAGCACCCCGCCGCCCGGAGCTCGGTTGAAGCTCAATGACGCATTGGCAGAGCATGGCGTCGTTCCCGTGGAGATACGTCGCTCGGTCGAATCGGAGACGACGTCTCTGCGGGCTACCCACATGTTCACCTGGCGGTTGTCGCGCGAGGATCGCGAACGCATCGACGATGCCCAGAGCTATCTGGCCAGCTTCAACAAGGTCGGCAACGAGGAGTTTCTGACCCGCAAAGAGGGACGAGACGTCGTCCGCGGCCAATCGCAATAGCCGATTTCGACCACCATCTGGCGGCGGCGGCCATCACTCTCTGATCGCTGCGCGCCGACTTGCGCCGTTTGCAGGCGACCTTGCCGGTGGCTCTGTCCCTTGCCGACCACGTTATTCCGGTTGCAACAGATGCACAGCTCGTGTGTTGCGGGTCGCGGCGGTTTCTCGGTTCACTCGCAACGTGCCTAGGATTCTCAATAACCCCCCCTGGATGGGAATTGTGGGTTCGTGAAGTCTCTCTCGACGAAGAAAAGCATACGGCGATGGCGCGAGCCGTCGGCGCAGCTCCCCTTCCGAGAACAGCACGATGGCCTCTGGTCAAATCACCTGCCCGCGCTGCCAAAGCACCCGCATCCACTACAGCCAGCGCGGCAACGCTCGTTTGATGCTCCTGGTGCGGCTGTTTGTGGTGTCTGCCCGTTGCTACTGGTGCGGTCTCCGATTCCATCTCTTCCGCAAGCCGTTTTTCCGGCTTCGGCCGCCCGCTAAGTCGCGCCGTTCGCGGCGAGCCGCGTAGGATAATCGCTAAGAGCGAGCCAGTTCGTGGAATCGCTTCTTGAGTTCCAGCGTTACCGGTCCCGGTTTGCCGGCGCCGATCGAACGGCTGTCGACTTTGACCACGGGGATCACCTCGGCGGCCGTGCCGGTCAGAAAACATTCGTCGGCGATGTAGACGTCGTGTTTGGTGAGCGAGACTTTTAGCACTTCTATGCCGGCCTCTTGAGCCAGCTCGATCACGGCGTCGCGGGTGATGCCGCCCAGGATGCCGGCGTTCAGCCCCGGCGTCATCAGTTTGCCGTCGCGCACCAGAAAGATGTTGTCGCCCGTACATTCGGCGACTTCGCCCTTGTGATTGAGCATCAGCGCTTCGATGCAGCCGGCCTGCAATCCTTCGATCTTGGCGAGGATGTTGTTCAGGTAATTGAGACTCTTGATCCGAGCGTTGAGCGCCGCCGGATGGTTGCGTATGACGCTCACCGTGACAATCTCCAAGCCCTTTTCGTAGAGCTCGTCGGGGTAAAGCGTGATCGTGTCGGCAATGATAATCACTTGTGGGTTGCTGCACCGGTTCGGGTCGAGTCCCAACGTGCCCGCGCCACGCGTCACGATGGCGCGAATATAACCGTCGTCGATGCCGTTGGTCGCGACCGTCTCGTTGATCGCTTGACACATCTCGGCCTGCGACATGGGGATTGTCAACCAAATCGACCTGGCCGACTCGTAGAGCCGCCGCACGTGCTCCGCCAACCGAAACACCTTGCCGCCGTAGCTCCGCAGGCCCTCAAAGACGCCGTCGCCGTAGAGCAAACCGTGATCGAAGACACTCACCGTGGCCTCAGCCTGCGGCACCAGCTTTCCGTTGATATAAACCTGTCGCGACATAAATCACGGCTCGTTGGGAGAATGGAACGCGGATTGGCGCTGATAAACAAACCTCTCTCAGATCAGCGCCAATCCGCCTAATCTGCGCACATCCGCGTTCTATACCAGACGTAGAAGACTCACTTCAGGTTCGCGATCAGGCCTTCTGGATCCGGCCTTCTACCAGCCGGACCACCCGGTCGGCCTGTTCGGCGATCCACGGATCGTGCGTAACCATGACTATAGTGAGCTTTTGCTCGCGATTCAACTGGCGGAGCATCTGCATGATTTGCTCGCCGGTCGAGCGGTCGAGATTTCCCGTCGGTTCGTCGGCCAGCAGCACACGGGGCTTAGCCAGCAAGGCTCGGGCAATGGCCGCGCGTTGCATTTCGCCGCCTGACAATTCTCGCGGCTTGTGCTTGGCACGATCGGCTATGCCGACCAGTTCCAATAGCTCCATCGCACGACGCCGGTGTTGGCGACCGCGCAGCCAATAGCCCAACGTGCTCTCGGCGATCAGAGCAGGAGCCAGCACGTTTTCCAGCGTCGTAAGCTCGGGCAGCAGGTGATAGAACTGAAAGATCATGCCGAAGTGCCGGTTGCGCAAAAGATCGCGGCTTGCACCGGGCAGATTGTCGATGCGGTGGCCGTCGAAGTGAACCTCGCCCGCGTCGGGCTGGTCGAGCGTGCCCAACAGGTGCAGCAGTGTGCTCTTGCCGCAACCGCTTTGGCCGACGATCGCCAGGAACTCGCCCTCGCGGACAGTCATGTCGATCCCCTGCAGCACGGGTATGCCCAACGGGCCCTTGGTGTAGCTCTTAAACAGATCTCGCGTGGCCAGCATCGCCAGTTTCGGCTGCGTGCCGGGCGCGATGTGCGGCGCGGTCCACGGCGCAGTTTGCGAGATGTCGGATGGCAGGCTACTCATAACGCAAAGCCCTCACGGGATGAAGTCGTGCCGCGCGGCGGGCGGGCATCACACTGGCCAATACGGCGATCACCACGGCGCCCGCGCAGATCCAGGTTACGGTTTGCGGGTCGACGATCGTTGGTATCTTGTAGAAGTAATAAACCGAGGGATCGAAAACGGGCTGGCCCGTGATGCGGCCCAACAGGTCGGCAATCGGGTTGATATATTTTACGAACAGCAATCCCAGCGCCATACCGACGCCGGCGCCCACCATGCCCAGGGCCAAACCGTAGCCCAAGAAGATCCCCATCACGCCCTGCCCCGATGCGCCGAGCGATTTGAGAATGCCGATGTCGCGGGTCTTCTCGACGACAATCATCGTGAAGATCGCCAGAATGCCAAACCCGGCCACGGCGATAATCATGAACAACAGTACGTTGAGCACGGCCGTCTCCATTTGCACGGCCGCCAAGAGGGGCCCCTGTTTGTCGCGCCAGGTGCTCACCATGTAGAACTGGGCTGGGAAATGATTGCGCAACGCGTCGCGGACCTGCTCGGCATCGACGCCCGGCTGCAGCTTGATCTGAATCGAAGTGAATTTGCCGACCCCCGTCTCGGGGTCGATCATCCCCCGGCTCTTCTGTAACTCATGCAGCGGTACGAACATGAAGCTCGAGTCGTATTCGCTCATCTTGCTCTCGTAGAGGTCGACGACCGTGTAGAACTCGCTGATTGCCTCGGGCGGAAGCGACGCTTTGGGGAAACTCACGCGGATGTCGTCGCCCGGCAGGGCTACGAACTGATCGGAACCGTCGGCGTCGCGATAGCTGCAGGTGCCGATGCCCAGCACGATGCCGACGTGGGTTTCGATGGCGGGATTGAAATCGCGGCCCTCTTCTTCGTTGGGCTTGTCAGCAATGAAAGGATTAATGGCTCCGCTCGTCCCTCCCCCCTCCGTATTTGCGGATAATGGGCCTCCCTGCAAGGGAGGGGGATTCTGTTGCAGCTTACGCTGCTTTGTTAGCATTGCTTGGTGGCGGCGGTAGGGCCAGCCGGCGTGTTCCATCTGCTTACGCGGTTTCAGCAGCGAGCGATCGGGGACCTGGTGGTCGAAGATGTCGTAACCGCCCGGGCGAAGGGTGAACGCGAGTTGCTCGCGGTTCTGCGGATGTTGCAAACAGTTGCCAAACTGGCTGACGCCCGAATAGGTCAGCTCGTCGATGCCCACAAGCGTGGCTTGGTGAGTGATCAACTGCCCGTTGAGCTCGATGTACATTAGCGCCGGCACGTGGACCGTCGGCGACATCCCCAGAATCGCGTCGCCGGCGACTTCGCGGATCTTGGCCATGTGGGCCGGCGCGTCGGGCACGCCGTCCATCGAGCGGCTTTCCAAGATGAGATCGCCCAACATGCCGTTCATGCGGGCTTGCATCTCGTGGGTAAACCCGGACATCACGCTGTTGACGACAATCATCGTCGCCACGCCGAGCATCACGCTGACGATGCAGACCAAGGCGATGTAGCGAGTTCGCAAATAGCGCCAGCAGAGGAGCAGTTTGTACATGGGTCCCATCCTTGGGATTTTGATTTTAGATTTGGGATTTCAGATTTGGGATTTATCCGCCGGCTCCGCCGGGAGATGGTTGTGGCTTTAAGAGCGGGAACAGGATTACGTCGCGGATCGATTGGGCGTTCGTAAGTAGCATCACGAGTCGGTCGATGCCGATTCCCAAGCCACCGGCGGGGGGCATGCCGTGGCGCAGGGCGCGCACAAAGTCGTGGTCCATCTTGGCCATCGAGTCTTCTTCGTCGAGCCCGTCCAACTGCGTGCGGAACAGCTCTTCCTGCAGGTCGGGGTCGTTCAGCTCGGTGTAGGCGTTGGCGACTTCCATACTGTCGATGAACAGCTCGAACCGCTCGGCGATGGCCGGGTTGTCGCGTTTGCGCTTGGTCAGCGGGCAGATGCTCGCCGGGTAGTCCATCACAAAGATGGGGCCCTGCAGGGCGTCTTCCACCTTTGCCTCAAACACGTCGCTGACAATCACGTCGGGATGCCGCCCCGCCGTCTCGATATGCAAGGACTCCGCTAATTTGGCGACGTCCGCTTCAGCGGTCGGGTCCGTGCCGGTGTGCTCTAGAAACAGCTCAGCATAAGTCTTCCGCTCAAACGGCGGCGTGAAGTCGATCGTCCCGTCGCCCCAAGGCAGCGTGAGCGGTTGGCCAGTGGCTTCGATCGCGTCGACGATGCACTTTTCGGTGAGATCCATCATCGAGCGGTAATCGCCGAAGGCCTGGTAGACCTCGAGCATCGTGAACTCGGGATTGTGTTTCGGGCTGATGCCCTCGTTGCGATAGACGCGGCCCAGTTCGTACACGCGCTCCATGCCGCCGACCATCAACCGCTTGAGGTGCAGCTCCAAGGCAATCCGCATGGTCAGATCGATGTCGAGCGCATTGTGGTGCGTCTCGAACGGCCGTGCCGCCGCCCCGCCGGCAATGGTGTGCAGCGTCGGGCCCTCGACTTCGACAAAACCCTGCTTGCCGAGCGTCTCGCGAATCGAGCGGACGATCTGGGTCCGTTGCAAGAACCGCTCCAACACGCCCGGCGTGTGAATCAGATCGAGATACCGCTGCCGTTGCCGCAGCTCGACGTCCTGAAGGCCGCCATGCTTGTCGGGCGGCGTCTCGATGCTCTTGGTGAGAAAGTGGATTCGCTTGGCAAAAATCGACAGCTCGCCCGTGTTGCTCCAGCCGAGCATGCCGTCCACGCCGATGATGTCGCCCAGGTCGACGCACTCGAGGATCGGCCAATCGTCGCCGATTTGCTTCTTGCCGACCATCAATTGAATCTTGCCGGTCCAGTCGCGGATGTCGACGAAGTGGAGTTTTCCTTTGTCGCGATGCAGAACAACTCGACCCGCCGCCCTGACCTCGGGTCCAACCAATTCGCCCTTGCCCTGGTCGGCCTTCCATTGCCGCAGGTTAAATTCTTCGCCTTGGGTGCTGGGGTCGGGTACGGTGATTTCCTGGCCATCCTCAGTGCGATAGATAATCTCGCCAGCTCGCGTGCGGATGTCGCCGACCAGCGCCCGGTCGTCGAATCGTCCCCCCCAGGGGTCCTGGCCCAGCTCTACCAACCGGGCCATCTTTTCTCGCCGCGCAGCTTCCAGAGGAGATTGATCGCCGGCGGACGTATTTTCGGGATTTTCAGTCATCGTGGTGGTCATGTTTCGGTCGGCGCGCAGGGCGAGCGGGTAGCGGGGCTAAGAGAGGTAAGATTTTAGTGGATAGAGAGACCCGGTCAACGCCACCTCCGGCTGTGGAACATTCCCGCTTGTAGGAGGCGTCTCCGACGGCGATATGGAACACCGGAGACGGTCGCCGTCGGAGACGCCTCCCACACGGTGCGAATTCCGACGCGACGTAGATTCCTCGGCGGACCTCGGAATGACAGCGGGTACGGACCTTTTGGAATGACAGCAGACGCGAGAGTGCTAGCGTCGTCGGGCCGATCTCGTGCTCCAGCACAGAACGCAGGAAGCGAGAAGTACCAGCGAGGCTGGCTCAGGGACCGCAGACGCCGTGGCCAAGGGGCTGATGCTGCCGGTGAATTGGCTCTGCCAGACCAGATAATCTGCGCCGCTCACGTTCATGTCGCCGTTGGCATCGCCATCGCCGTGCGCTGCCGAACCGGTCAGGCCGTAGCCTGTTTCCCAAAGCCCGAGATCCACATCGTCGACATCGCCGTCTTCGTCGAAGTCGGCTTCGGCGAACACCTCGGGTACATCCACGTTCCAGGCCAAGCTGTAAGCGAGCGGGTCGACAACCATGCCGCTCGCCGCACGAACTTCGAGCAAATATTGACCCGAAGTCGGCGTCGACAGAAAGAGATGCTCAACGTTGTCGACGGTGCTAATCGAACTGGCAACCGGCGTCACTAAGTCACTGGTGTCGTAGAGAAACAGATCCAAGTTCTCCAAGGCCGCGGCCGAGTAGACAGCGTCCTCAATATCTTCAACGTCGGTCGAGACGTCGCGATTCCACACCAGCGTAGCCGACAGGTCCATGCCGCTGGGAACAGAGGCTCCGATTTCATAGGTGTTGGCGATCATCCCCTGAAGTGTCCCGTGATCCCAGCCGATGGGGTCGACGGTTCCCGTTTCCTGCTCACCGGCGTCGTACTGATAAAAAGCCGACTCGAGATTCATCGCCCCAGCTCCGAAGTCGGGATCCAGCGGAGCCGTCGGCGTGTGGTTCCAACCGGCGAGCTTGTCGGCCGAATTCATCAAGACGCTCTTGATCACCTTGGCGTCGACATCCATGCCCAGGTCGAGTCCCATGTCGATCAACAGTGCCGCTCCACCCGCAACCATCGGGGCGGCAAAGCTGGTGCCGCTGCCCACTCCCCAGGCGTTGCCCGGCAGGGGCAGTTCCAACAGGGATCCCGGTGCGACAATATCGGGCTTACTGCGACCATCGGAAGTTGGTCCACGAGTGCTGTAAGGCGCGATCTGAGTGTAATCTTCGGAAACAGCAGCGCCAGTTCCGCCCGTGGCGCCGACGCTGAGAATGTTGTACGCCGCACCGGGAGGTCCGGGAAACGAACTGCTAGCTGGCCCGTCGTTGCCCGCGGCTACGACCACGGTCGTTCCTTCGGTCGACACAACGTGATCAAGTCCCAAGCTCCACTGGTCGGTGGCCGTGTCGGAACCACCCACCCCGATGCTCATCGTAACCACTTCAGCGGGATTGCCGTTGAGGATTCCCAATCCCTGAGCAAACGTTTCGACGGAGACGGTCATGGCTTCTTGCTTGGGGCTGATTCCGGCCCTATTCGTCGTTTGACCAGTCCACCAACCGGCGTTGTACGCCACTCCGCGACGCGTGGCATCTTGGCTCACAGCCGCCCCTGTCACGGCCGTGGCGTGTTGCGCTATCCAACCAGCCCCATTAACAAAATTCACTCCGCCCAGGAAGTTACCACTCAGTGCTGAATGCCCCGAATCGGCTTGATGCAAGTCAATGATGCCGATCTCAACGCCCGCTCCCGTGTAACCCTGCTGCCACATAAAGTCGGCGTTGACCGCATCGACTGCCAGGCCCAACGCGTGGCACTGTGTCGCAATCGCCATGACGCAGACGCAGGATGTAAGACAACGGAGGAAGTTCATGGAAGTTCTTTCGGAGGGGGATAAAAGTGAGGAACCGTTTGAGGAGGCCCCCATTATGACCTATCATCGCGAAATAAGCCAGCAATATCAGCTCAAGAACGGGATGACTGCAAAGTCCGCCAGCTGTCATCCCGAGGTCCGCCGAGGGATCTCCGTTGCCCTGCGAAACCGCGTCACGACAGAGATTCCTCGGCGGACCTCGGAATGACAGTGTGGGCAAGTAGCGACTTTGCTGTTCTCCTGAGCGCTAGAACTTGACCGGGCCGGGGATCTGGTCGGGCAGTTCGCCCACGATGTCGGCGGCCAACTGTTTTCCTGTTTCGGTGGGCTCGGCCAGCTCTTGTTGCGTGGGGGCCGCCTGTTCGTTGAACAGGTGTACCGTGCGCGTTGGGAAGGCAAAGTGGACGCCCAGCTTCTTCGCCAGACGCATGATATCTGATAGCAACCGGTGCCGCTCGCGCAGCTCAATCGCCCAATCGGGACAGGCCACGAAACAGTACAGCATGATGTCGAGCGAACTTGGGCCAAAGTCGTTGAAGTAAACGTGGTAGTAGTCCTTGCGCGTGTAGGGGTGACAACGAATCAGCTCGCGGCTGCCTTCGCAGAACGCGTCGAGCTGTTCCGGTGTCGTGTCGTACTGCACGCCGATGGTGGTTTTGATGCGCCGACACCGTCGTCGGCCCATGTTGTCGACCACCGAGGTCGTCAGCAGACTGTTCGGCAACGTGATCATCGAG
>CAXMSB010000220.1:0-2402 GCA_964195615.1 uncultured Granulosicoccus sp.
AAGCGAAATGGTGTCGGATTTCGCAACGAATGCTCCAGGACCGCTTGGAACGAATTGGGGGGCCTTGCGAACCACATATCCCAACTCCGAAACCCAAGGAAGTCTTGCCGTAATCATCCGGCGAATTCAACAAATTCCACGCACGCAAGTTAACAGTGGGTTCCCGGCCAGATCGACGTGGGGGTCTGGTTCACACGTCAGAGTCGGAGCGGGTCCCATATCGGCTTCGTCAGTTGTCAGCAAATGAGGCCGCGGTCGTCTAATTGGCCGGCCACTCGTTGGCCGTCCCGCACCGCCAACGCCATCGCCATTCGACACACAGCCGCCTGCAGATGATCCTCGCCATCGTCGGCCCGATCACCGTCGGCTATCTCCAGCGCAGTCACCGCGTGCTTGATCGCCCGACGGACATGCCGGACTGCGGACTCGCCACGCCAGATCGCCCCCAAAAGGACGTCCCCACGACGGTGGGATTACGTGTACCTAATTGCAGAGACAGAGCGATACTGTGTTGTGATTGGCACTGTCGTATCGGTTAGAGGGATGTCGCCGAACAGTGTTGGCGTCGAGTAACACGCCCGCCCGCACTGCGCCGATTCGCGAAGTACATTGGAGAGTCGTGGTATTCCGTTTCAGCGTGCCTTATTGGCTGATTCTGGGCGCATGTCCAAATAGCAAGCCGATTCGCCAATGTAAAAAGTGAGCAAGTGATGTCCGGGATTGTCATCGCACTGTTGATTCTGAATTTGCTGATCGGTTTCGTCACTGGCTGGGTCGCCAGCCGGCTGCTAGATCAGCAAATCCGCGCGCGTACCAATCGTCCCACCCCGCGAAGCACTAACACCATTCTGGCAGCTCTCACTCGTGACTCGGCGCGGCACTCAACTCAAATGCGAGCCTTTGCCGAAGGACTGGAGTCGACCGACTCGGCCTCGCATCCGACGGTCAATCAAATGCACCGGTCGAACCAGCAGTACGAGCAGCAACTGAATGCGGATCGCGACGACCTGATATCGGTCGCTCCAAAGTCGGATGTACATCTCATTGCTGTGCTCCGTAATGTGATGACGCTAGGCGGCGACGCCAGACAACTGACCAATACGCTGGCCGATCACATCGATACAGCCCTGAGCGACGAGGCCAAGGCGATCATTTCCGCGACTGTGCAGCAGGCGCTCAACTCGGTGAGTCAGCTCGAATCGAAGCTAGAAGTCGCCCGCCAAGAGATTGAACAGCGCGAAACGCAGTTGGCGCAGGTCATGCAGCAGGCACGGACCGACCAACTGACCAAATTGCCGAATCGACGCGCCTTCGAGGAACACCTCGCTGGGGCCCACGCACGATTCGAACAAGGTCAGTCTGGCTATGCCGTCATCATGCTTGACCTCGATGACTTCAAGTCCATCAACGACACCTATAGTCACAGTGGTGGTGATGCAGCCCTCGGGGTGTTCGGCCACATACTGAGGGAATCAGTCCGCAACTGCGATCAACCGGCGCGGATGGGAGGCGAGGAGTTTGCCGTACTGTTGTCGGGTGCCGATGCCAGCACGGCGACGTTTGTCGCCGAGCGCTGTCGCGGCCGCCTGGAGAACACTCAGATCCGTTCCGGCAACGCCGTGTTTCACTTCACTGTCAGCGCCGGAATCGCTGTCGTTTGTCCGGGTGATTCGCCGGAGCAACTGCTGAGAAAGGCAGATGAAGCGTTGTACGCTGCGAAGGCGGGCGGCAAGAACTGCACCCAGCGTTTCGCAGACCTCAAGGTCAATCTGGATTCCCCCCAATTGCTGTGCCAGGGGTCATGAGAGCTGGTCACTCCCCAGTTTCGTGCCGCACAGCTCTGTAATCTCGCAAGCAGAGGTTGAGTACTTCCAACCTGCGTCAGAGAGTGGTCCAGCCCGGCTCGCCACCGCCGCAATCATCGGAGCCGTGGCCAACTCGTGGATTGCATTCGTGATTGTCGCCGCCGTTTTGATCGGCTGTTCCGTCAGCGATGCGCGTTGGTCCCTGAACGCTCGGCGATGTCGAGTGAAACCGGGCGGGTCAAGAAACTGAAACGACGCTGGTTGGGAATCAGTTCCATCATCGTCGAAACCTGATCGGAGGCCGGTTACACGCGTTTCTGTCCGATTCTGTCCGCTAAACTCGTCGAATCGCGGACACACGGAAAAACCACCCATTTAGCGGACTCCCTACCTGCACGCAAAACTCATGCGTATTCGCGGAATCGAGCTCGACCAGAGGATTTCCGTCAGACCGGCCGTCAGCCTGCACGTTTTAACCAACGTATTTCCGGACTGTTTCTGATCCACAATTGCCCGGCAGCGGTTGAGCGATAGCCAGCGGAAGAAATGCCCCGACGGTAGTTCCGGAAAAGGGTCACTCGGAGTCTCGTAGTACGT
>CAXMSB010000221.1:0-1801 GCA_964195615.1 uncultured Granulosicoccus sp.
GGCGTCATCTCGTCTACCGCTTGTTCCATTGGGGAACGCAGATCGACCTGCTGGTTCTGTCGGCCCGAGCGGCGGAGCTGCTAGCGACGATGCCGCTGAAGGATCCTCCCGACTTCACGAATTTTGTGCTCTCGCCGATGCCCGGCCTGCTCTCGAAGGTGTCGGTCGTCGTGGGAGAGGAAGTCAAGTTGGGCCAGGACATCGCGGTGGTCGAAGCGATGAAGATGGAAAACGTGTTGCGCGCGGAGCGCGACGGCCGAATCGCCGGCCTGCTGGCGAGCGTCGGCGACACGCTAGCGGTTGATCAACCGATTGTTGAGTTTGAATGAATGGCAAAAAAGGCGTGTCCCGTGATGAAACACAAAGAAAACCATTTCTGCCTCAATGCCTCAGTGGTTCTCAGCGCCTTGCTGATTTGTGCAAGTTGCTCAGAACAACGCTTAGCCAGTTCAATTCCTATGAGCGATGACATCGTGATGCCTGGCCAAGGAATAAGGTCCTGCTGTGTCGGCATGTCGGTCGATCAGCTACAGGGCGAGTGGATACCAGGCGATCCGAATGATTTCATAACTCGTGACTATCTGTACCATCCGGCTATGGGAATCGTTGTCGTCCAGAAAGATTCCATGGTCTATTGCGTCTCTTGTGTGTATCAACTCGACGACGATTTTCTTGAAGTGCCATACCGTGGCAAAACGGAACAAGGCATCTCGGCGGACAGTTCGATTGAGAATGTCATTCAGGCCTACGGACGGCCAACCTGTATCAGCGCAACTTCTGAGCTTGATAGTGGTGCAGAGGCAGTTGGTCTGGATTATGTCGAACTAGGCGTCTATTTTTCCTTTCGTGATAGAGTCTTGACAGCAGTCGACGTTCTTCCTCCCCAAGCAGAATACGACCCTCAGATGCATCAAGACATCGGCGACACGGCACAGTATCGGGCGATCGGGAAACTGGCTGAGTGACATCTGCGGCGGCCAGCTGGGGACGGAAAATGGAGGACGGAAAATGGGACGCACCTCAATTCCTGCCTCTTCATAGGATCACCCCATTGGCATTGCGGAGCAGCAAGCCTGGGGTAATCGCTTTGTGCGCCGCCAACCCCTCCGCCCCGGGGCACGCTTCGCTTTGCCCCGGCCACCCGCCCCTTCGCTCTCCGATCTCTGCGCCACTGCGTGAAACCTTTCCCCTCCGCCGCACTGCTGGCAAGCCAGACAGTGGCACACAACCTCCTCGGCGCCTTGTATTGCGTGGCAATACGGCTGAGGCCCTAGAGGAAAAGCGGGGAACACCGTCGGCAAACTTTGCCCAACTGGAACAACCGCTGCCACGTCGGGTTTGTGGCACTCGTTGTGGCCGAAATGCCGATTCCGATTATGCGGATACGTCGGCTGACCAAGCTGCCGCCAGTGCTAGTGCAAGGTGCACACCCATGTTCCGACGATTTGCACTGTCGCTGCAGTTTTTGTGAGGAAACGCGGGAACGAATTTTGGTAAGTTGCTCTAGCGTCGTATTCAGCACAACTTCTTCTGTCGCATCATAAGTCCAGAAAAACATGGCTCATAACTCTGCTCGCCGTCGTCGCGTTCTCAACGAAGAAGCTCTTGCAGCCAGTGCCTTGGGAATCACGGCCCGCAGCCGGGAAGATTCATCGCGCATCCCTGGCGATACGCCCCGCTACGGCGCTGGGGCCAACATCGAAAACCATCCGCAGATTACCGACTACGTGCCGCGGCGTTACCGGGTGATTGCCTTGGTGATGATGGCGGGACTGGCCCTTGGGGTCGGCGGAGAACTGAT
>CAXMSB010000222.1:0-22433 GCA_964195615.1 uncultured Granulosicoccus sp.
GCCGCAGGCCGTCGCAATGATCAAGGCGTGCTGCCACCACACACCAGCCCACCCGATCGAAGCCTCGGCTGCGAACGGACGGGGGTGGGTGGGTCCCGATCCGATGCACTGCCGACGCACGGATTGGGCCAGCACTCGCTAGCCGATTTGCCGAGCCACCTCCATGCCCTTGGTGATGTCCCGCTCGGCATACACCTGTGTCACGTCGGCCGAGCTGTGGCCGAGGGTCACCTGCGCCGCCTCCACGCCGTAGTGCTTGCGAATTTCGGTGGCCGCGGCGTGGCGTAGCCGGTTGGGTGCCCAGTGGTGCTCTGATTGCCACTCTCGTAGCTCGCGCTTCTCAGCGTCCGTGAACGTGGATCGCACAATGTAGCCCAACGTCGGGTGGGGGAAGGCTTTGTCGCATCCCTTCTTGATGGACTTGCCGTAACTGTCAGTCGTGTAGTACTCACCGAAAGCACGCTTAGGCTTCCCCTTGTGTTTTCTTCTGGGGCGAACACTGCGTCTCTGTTGGGTGCCTTTGCTCTTGCGTGCCTGGGATGCTCGTTTGGCCACGCTGTCGATGGGTCGGAAGCAGTACATCGAAGCATCGCGGGCCAGATACCGCAGGAGGATTTCCTGCCCCTTTGGCCCGATGGGGACGACCCGGTCCCGCCCGTGGTGCTCAGTCTTGTGGGACTCGGGTTGGTAGAGCCAAATATCACCACTCTGGTCGATGTCGCACGGTCGGATAAGACAGACCTCCCCCGGACGCATACCCGTGAGACGCTGTAGACGGACCATATCAGCCGTGATAATGAACATATGTTCAATGTGGCCTCGACAGTCGCGTCGCTTACAGGGGCAACTGGGGGCTTGTCAGGGGCTTCTGAGCGGCCCTTCCGCAGACCATCCACCGTAGATAGTGCCTGATGGACACTCGCGGGTATCAATTCCTTGGAAACTCCCCAGCGAAATACCCGCCGTACACGACCGATGGCCTGGTTGATACCCTTACGGCACCAACCCCGGGCTATCATCTGTCGGCGAACGGCCTCCAGTGATAGTGGTCCAAACTCCCGAGCGAGGCTACTGCCGTACAGTTCGCTGAGGGGACGGAGAGCCGACTTGAGGCATTCAATCTCCCCGGTCGGCTTCCCATTCTTGCGATAGTAGCCTTTGGCGTACTTCCAATAGCGCAAGAGCAACTCCGCCACGGTGAGATCGTTGGCCTGGTCCGTAGGCAGAGTTCGGCCATTGGCAAGCCACTCGCTCGTGAGCCTGTCGTACTCCCGGTGACTGGCCTTGGTGTTGTGGGGGCCGAGGTAGAAATCCCGACCATTGAGAGCAACTACCGCCTGACCACTTGCTCGGTGTTTGCGGTATTTGGGAACAGAATTCGATAATCTCGGCATCGTGCAGTCTCCTGTGGCTTGGACGCCAAAACGGTAGATACCGTCTTGCGCCTTCGGAACAACAGGCTGCACTGTCGACCATCGACAGGTATTTCACTCTGGAAATCAGCGGGTTTCGTAACGGCCGTAGCTTCCGCATTGTAACATAAATGCGATAGCTGGGGAAGCAATGCGAGGGGAGGGCCTACATTGTCGCTTTCAGCATAGGCCGATAGAATTAGCGACTCACCATACACCGGACACATCCGCCTCGGAAAGAGCCAAAGGAAGAGACGTTGACTACCAAGACCCGAAACCTCGGCGATATTCTCCAGGAGTTCCGTCAACACCGGCAAGTACTGCAGCAGGAGCTGCAGAAGGTGATTATCGGACAGGACGAAGTGATCGAACAGATATTCGCGGCCATATTCACGCGAGGGCATTGCCTGCTGGTGGGTGTGCCGGGGCTGGCCAAAACGATGATGGTCAGCACGTTATCGCGGATTCTCGATCTTGGCTTCAAGCGAATCCAGTTCACGCCCGATCTCATGCCCTCCGACATCACCGGCACCAACGTGCTGGACGAAGACGAGCATGGTCGGCGTAGTTTTCGTTTTGTCGAAGGCCCCGTGTTCACCAACATTCTGCTGGCGGACGAGATTAACCGTACGCCGCCCAAGACACAAGCCGCCCTGTTGCAGGCGATGCAGGAACGAGAAGTTACGGTCGGACAAGTCACCTATCCCTTGCCCGATCCGTTTTTCACGATCGCGACGCAGAACCCGATCGAACAGGAAGGGACCTATCCGCTGCCGGAGGCGCAGCTCGACCGCTTCATGTTCAACATCAAGGTCGACTACCCTTCAGCGATCGAAGAGGAACAGATCCTCGCGTCGACGACTCGCGGCGAGACTCCAGAGGTCAACAAGGTGCTTTCCGCGCGTGCGATTCTCAATCTGCAGAAGCTCGTCGGATCGGTCGCGGTGAGCGAGTACATCATCAAGTACGTCGCCACGCTAGTGCGCGCCACTCGACCCAAGGACGAAACGGCCCCCCAATTTGTTCGCGAGTTGGTCGACTGGGGTGCCGGACCGCGGGCCGGGCAGTTTCTGATCCACGGCGGCAAGGCGCTGGCGGCCATGGACGGACGGTTCACCGTCGCGATCGAAGACGTGCAGAAGGTGGCCGTGCCCGTCCTACGACATCGCATTAGCACTAACTTCCAAGCCCAAGCGGAGGGGCTGACGCCCGAAGACCTGATCGCCCGGCTGCTCAATGACATCCCCGTCCCCGAAATCCCGAAATACACGGGGTGAAGAGATCGCGGATAAACGCGGATTAGGCTGATGGTCGCAGATCAGATCAGCGAATATCCGTCTAATCCGCGTTCATCCGCGTTCCGTCCCTACTATGTCCACCGTCGAAAAATATCTGAAACCCGAAGTCATTCGACAGATTTCGCGGCTTGATCTGCGCGCTCAGTTTATTGTGAAGGGCTTCCTACAAGGCTTGCATGCCAGCCCGTTTCATGGGTTCTCGGTCGAGTTCAGCGAACACCGCCGCTACGCCCCCGGCGACAATCCCGACGACATCGATTGGCTGGTCTACGCCAAGACCGACAAGTATTACATTAAGAAATTCGAGGCGGAGACCAATCTTACCGGCTATCTGGTGATGGACCTGAGCGAGTCGATGGCCTACAGCCACGAGCAGGAGCTGACTAAGTTTGAGTACTCGATCTGTCTGGCGGCGGCGCTCAGCTACCTGATGATTCACCAGAACGACCCGGTCGGGCTGATCACTTTCGACGAGCGGATCGTTGACTGCTTGGCCCCCAAGTCGAAGCGGCAGCAGATCGGAAATATCCTTTCGATCTTGGCAAAGCTCCAGCCACGCGACAAGACCGACGTAGCCCAAAGCTTGGGCCAGTTGGCCGCGATGCTCAAGCACGGCAGCCTCGTGATGATCTTTAGCGATCTGTTGGTGGATCCCGAACCCGTGATTGCCGCCCTGAGACGCCTGCGTCACGGTGGGCACGATGTCATCTTGTTTCACGTGCTTGACCAGGCCGAAGTGGCCTTTCCCTTCGAGGGATTGGTGGAGTTGCACGACCCGGAGTCGGGCGAGACAATCGAGATCGACGCCGATGGCTATCGGCGCGATTACTTGGATGAGATTGAGGCGTTCCGCTCGATGTATGAGCGCGAGTGTCGACAAAGTCACATCGACTATGTGCCATTGGACACGAGTATGCCGTTCGATCGGGCGCTGACCGGGTATCTGGCCAACCGGCGGAATTGGGGATAGTGGATGGGTTTCTTGACGCCAGTCCTGTTAGCAGGAGCAGCGCTGGTCGCCGTGCCGGTGATTCTGCATCTGGTGATGCGCCGGCAACCGCGCAAGTTGGAGTTTCCCGCTCTGCAGTTTGTGCGCCAACGTCAAGAGGCCAATCGCCGTCAGCTGAATCTGCGGCATTGGCTGCTGTTGGCGTTGCGGTGCGCGCTGGTGGCTGGATTGGCGATCGCGCTGGCGCGACCCACACTCAAGGGAAGTGGCTTGCGAGGCAAGGAAGGCGCGCCGCTGGCCGTGGCGCTGGTGGTCGACAACTCACTGCGAATGCAATACGTCCATGAAAATCAAACGCGCCAGCAGGCGGCCACCGAAATGGCCCAATGGTTGGTGAACAATCTGCCCGAGGACGCGCAAGTAGCGGTGGTCGACTTGAGTCGGATGTCGGGAGGTTTTGTCGTGGATGCCAGCACGGCCGATTCGCGCCTGCGGACCCTGCCACCAGAGAGCAATCCCCGACCCTTGGAAGACGCCGTGCGAGAAGCGGTACAACTCGTGGCCGAGCGAGAAGACTATCGGCAAGAGGTGTTTTTATTTAGCGATCTGAGCGCAGCGGCGTTCAGTGCAGGGGCCCTGCAGGTGATCAACAAGTCGCTGACCGAAGCGCCCGAAGTACGGCTCTATCTAGTCGACGTCGGTGTGGAAGAAGTTCACAACATGGCGATCGAGCCGTTGGTGCTGCGGCACAGTACGCTCCGTCCCGGCGAGCCGCTACACATTCGCGCCCCCATCACAGCCACCGGTCTGACCGAATCGCCACTGGTGGAACTCTACGTGCTCGACAAATCGGGCCAAGCGGTGAAGCGGGGCCAACGTATCGCGGAGATCGGCGCCGACGGCACGGGCGAGGCTCCCTTTGAACTGGGCGATCTGCCGTTGGGCACGCATCAAGGTTATGTCCAGCTTGCCGCAGCCGATCCTCTGCAATTCGACAATACGCGATATTTCACGGTCGAGGTTCGCCCGCCGGCCAAGGTGTTACTATTGGGAGAACGCCCCAGCGACGCCCTCTTCCTTCGCGAATCGCTACAGCCTTCGCTCAACCAATCGTCTGCTCCATCGCGATTCGATTGTGAATTCGCGCGCTATGCCGACGCGACGACTCACGACTTCAGCAAGTACGAAGCGATCTGTTTGCTCGACCCGCCCGCGCTTTCCGACGAGCTGTGGCAGTTATCGGTCGAATATGCAGACGACGGCGGAGGCGTGGGTATTTTTCTCGGTCACCGCGCCCGGCCGAGTGGTTTCAATGAGGGGATTGCACAACAGTTGCTGCCCGGGGCACTCAAACGACGCTCACGATCTGCGACCTATTTGCGGCCCCGCGGCTTGGACCACCCGGCACTGGCCGGTTTGCGCGACTACGCCGAGGAGATTCCTTGGCAAGTTTTTCCAGTCTGGCAGTACTGGCGGTTTGCCAACCTGACGGGCGATACTTACATTGTCATGCGCTTCGCGAACAACCAGCCGGCGCTTTTGGAGCGTTCGGTTGGGCGAGGTCGCGTGTTGACTTTGACCACGCCGGTCTCCGATCCCTTGGAGCCCAAGAATCGCGAGCCGTGGAATCTGCTCCCGACCGGTCCAGAGCCTTGGCCGTTTCTGGCGCTCAGCAACCAGCTCGTCGGTTATCTGGCCCAAGCCGATGGCGACGGCCACGCCTACCTAGCTGGCGAAACGGTCCACTTGCGACTTTCGCCCCGGCAGCGGGTAGCGAGCTACGCCCTGTACTTGCCCGATGGCGAGTCGGTCCGCCGCACCGTGCCGCCCGGCGACGACGCGATTCGTATTAGCACGACCGGCGAACTGGGCAACTATCGGGTCGCCTCTGGGGGAGAAACTCGGCAGCTTGATCGCGGCTTCAGCATCAACGCGGCGGCCGGGAGCACCAAGCTCCAGCGCGTCGCATCCGATGTGCTCACCGCGGCGCTTCCCGCCGCGCAGACGGAAATCGCCCGCACGTTGGGCGACGTCCAACGCTACGTCGACATCGGTCGCAGCGGTCGGGAGCTCTTCTCCTGGGCAATCACATTGGTCGTATTGGTCTGGGGAAGCGAGCACCTGCTGGCCAATCGGTTTTATCGGGGGGCGCCATGAACACGTGGGGCCTCGATCCGGTAGGCGGAGTTTGGTTCGTCACGGCCGTGGCGGCGTTGCTCACGCTTGCACTGTTGGTGGGACCCGCGGGGCGAAAGCTCTCGCGCCGCAGGCGTTTGATACTTGTCGCGCTGCGGGCAGGCACGGCGCTGTTGCTATTGCTCATCTTGCTTCGACCCACGCTCGTAACCACCGAGATCCAGATATTGCCCGGATCGTTGGTGGTGATGGTCGACAGTTCTCGGAGTATGCAGATCAACGACTCAGTAGGCGACGCTTCGCGGTGGGACGTGTTGAGACAATCGCTCGCCGACGCCTCCGATCAACTGGCCGAGCTGGCCGAGTCTTGGGATCTCAAGCTCTACCAATTCAACCAAATGGCCGAGCCGGTCGCCGTGGAGGACGGCGCAGTCGAGTTGCCGGAAGAAGCGGACGGTCCGCAGTCGGCCATCGGGTCGGCGTTGGACGACGTCTTGCAGCGCGAAGCCCGACAGCGAATCGTGGCGGTGATACTGATGAGCGATGGGGCACAACGGGCTTTTGCCCCGCGTGACGTTCCGCCGCAAACGGTCGCTCGACGGCTGGCGATCGATCAGATTCCGCTCTACACCTTCACGTTCGGCAAATCGGCCTTGGGATTGCAGTCCGATCTGCGTGTCGACGACATCCTGGCTGCCGATGTCGTGTTTGCCGAGACGCCGACCAATATCCAGGCGATGATTGGCGCCGACGGTTACATGAACCAGACCTTCAAAGTTCAACTGCTGTGGGAGACGTCTGAGGGTGAGATGGAAGCGGTCGACACTCGCCAAGTATTGGTCCAGACTGGCAAGCGGCAGTATCCGATCACGCTCTCCCACACGCCCCAACAGCCGGGCGAGTACAAGGTAACCGTCCAACTCGAAACGCCCGACGGAGAACTTGCCACCACGAATAACTCACAGAGCACGTTTGTGACGGTGCTCAAGGGTGGGATCAACGTGCTGTACCTGGTCGGATCGTCACGAGTTGGCGGGGGGCCGGGGATCGAACCTCGCTTCGTCCGCGGAGCGCTTGCCCCGCACGCCGACATCAACGTGCGCTACGACCTGCTAAGCTACCGACGAAAACGAATCAACATTCGCGAGCAGCTGCGCGAGGGCAAGTACGACGTCTATCTGTTGGGCAATGTCGACGTCACGGCACTCGACGACGCCTCCTGGCGACGGATTGCTGAAGATGTCGACCGCGGCGCCGGATTGGCGATGCTGGGCGGGTTCCACAGTTTTGGGCCCGGTGGGTTCCGCCGGTCTCCGCTGGGAAGCGTGCTGCCCGTGTCGATGGGGTTGGCCGAAAGGCAAAACTTCGGCGAGCCGCCCCGACAGGATATGCACCTCCGCGGGCCAATCCGCTTCGTGCCCACCGAGTTGGGCGGACAACAGCATCCGATCCTGCAACTCAAAGACGAGTCGCAAACTCAGTTCGACTGGAGCAGCCTGCCTCCCCTGGATGGCGCGAACCGGTTGGAGCGTTCGCAAGTGAAGCCTAATGCGCAGGTGATCGCCGAAACGACCGGCACTCGCCGTTGGCCGTTGATGGTCGCGGGAGCCTGGGGCAATGGTCGTACCTTGGCGCTGGCCGTCGACTCGACTTGGCGCTGGCAGATGGAAGGCTTCGGCGACTTGCAGCGACGCTTCTGGCGGCAACTCGTGTTGTGGCTCGCTCGCAAGGACGCCGCCGAAGACCGAGCCGTTTGGGTTCGCTTGGATGGTCGACGCTACCAACGGGGCAGCCGCGTGGAGTTTTCGCTGGGAGCGACCGACACCGATCGCGAACCCTTGGACGACGCCACTTTCGACGTGCGAATCGAAAAACCGGACGGCGCGACTGCTGAGCTGCGAGCAACTCGCCGTGGCGAGGCGTTCGCCGGTAGTTTTCAGGAAACTGACCAGCCGGGTGACTATCGTGTGACTGTCGCCGCGACGCATGAAGGCGAACTGTTGGGCACGGCCGAAGCGCGGTTCACAGTCCCCGATCGCGACATGGAACTCGACCAACCGGCCGCCGAGCCGACCCTGATGGCATCGCTGGCCAATCTCACTGCCGAGTCTGGCGGCGCGGGCCTCGCACCGGAAGATTTGCCCGAACTGCTGGAGCAACTCAAGAGTCGCACCAAAGAGTACGAAGAAGAAATTTCCCGCAAACGCTCGCTGTGGGACACCTGGCCTGTGTTCCTGTCTCTGGTCGCCATCCTGGGTGGCGAGTGGTATCTTCGCAAGAGGTGGGGGTTGGTGTAGTGTGACCAAGTGAATGAATCCCTTCACGCGAGGAGCTACAAAAAGTGTTTCGAATTCTTAACGCATCTCTGTTGGCCTTGGTTTGCTCGATACAGGTAGTTGAAGCTGACCCAGGAAAACCTGTGGCCGTGCGATGGTGGGGCCAGGCGATGGTGTCGATCGAAACCTACTGGAATCTGCAGGTCGTGATCGACCCCTATTCAATGCGGATCGGTTACGACGATCCACAGTTGCGTGCCGATCTGGTGCTCGTGACGCACGAACATCGCGACCACAATAATGTGGATCTTGTTGCCGGCAGTCCCCACGTCGTTCGAGGTCTTGAAGCAGACGGTTCTGTTCGCAAAGTGTACCAGGTGCTGGATCGATTGCCCAACGAAGAGAAACCATCGTGGAAAGACGCTTGGCTCCGAAATGCCCGTTCTCAGCACGCAATGCAAGTCACCAGCGTCCCCGCGTGGCACGACGACAAGGAAGGCCACGAGCGAGGTGCGACTGCGATGTTTCTGCTGGAGATCGATGGCGTGCGGATCGTTCACTGTGGCGATTTGGGGCAGACGCGGCTGACCGTCGACCAGATCGAAGCCTTGGGCCGTGTCGATCTCTTGCTGATCCCCGTCGGCGGGAAATACACGATCGACGGCAGGCAGGCAGCCGAAATCGTTCGCCAGATCAAGCCGCGCCGAGTCGTGCCAATTCACTACAAGACACCTGCCCTGACAATCGGCCAGCAAACCGCCGAGCCGTTTCTCGCTGCTCTGCAAGCGGAATATGAAGTTGTTCGTCCGGTGAGCAACACGGTAGCAATTTGCAACAACAGCAGCAAGGCAACTGAAAAACGACAGCTCGTGATATTGCCGTATCAGCCGTGGGAGATGCCGCATGAACTGGCAGGGCTGTTTGCGCACAAGGAAACCGCCAGCCGCGATTCGCAGAAGGTGTTCGCACCACTCAGCAAGAACCAAATGAACTTTCGACCGAGCGACGGCACGCACACTCCCCGTTGGAACGCCGAGCACATGATGGGCCGAGAACTCGGTTTCTTTTCGGCCATCTTTGCAGAGCTGGATCCGGCAATTCCCGCCATCGATCTCAATCCCGCTCAGATGCCCCCTGATTACAAGGCCGCACATCCCGACTGGTCGGGCGCTGAAGAAGCGCGGCAGATCGAGCGGGTGGCCGAGTTCACGCGCCGCTTCAGTTACCTGCTCGATGGACTCGATCTTGATCAGCGGGCCCCAGGAAGCCGCTGGACGCCCCGCGGCCTGCTCGAACAAATGCAGCGGCACTACAGCGAGCACACGGTCAACGTGAAGAAGAAATTCGACCTGCCAGACTGGCCACGGGAATAGCAATCAAACCCCCGCTTCAGCATTCGCCAAACAGTTGGCCACGATGCGAATCTGCTCGTAAGTGACTTCGCCGACGAGGTGGTCGAAGATCGGCTTGAGCCGTTCGTTGCCGACTTCGTCGATTGCTTCTCGCACACGCGTCACGGTCGCCTCATCAACCCAGGGCGACGGGTCGGTAATCTGTTCGTGGCGGATGAACTCTTGGAGGTAGCCGCAGATGGTGGACTGGGCCCGTTCCATTTTCTGGGCGACCGCTGCGAGGGATTCCCCCTGCTTGAACAGCGGGAACGCCGCGATCACCGAGGCGCCGAGCGACGAATTCCTGACCGCGGTTCGAGCTGGAGTCGGGATCTCCGTGGGAACGAGGTCCATGGCTAGGCCCTCTTCCTGGCAATGATTGGAGATGCACTGCAGGAACTGCTCGCCGTAATCGGCCCATTTCTTGTGACCGATGCCTTGCGTCTTAAGAAATCCTTCCTGCGTGGAGGGTCGTCGCCGGGCCAGATCGCGCAACGTCGCGTCGCCAAATACGATGTACGCCGGTACCTGTTTTTCCTCGGCCAGCTGTTTGCGCAGCTCGCGCAGCGTCTCGAACAACTCGCGGTCGACTCCTTCCCACGAAACGGGGGCCGATCCGCGCGACGTCTTCTCCGACTCCGGCGCCGGCTGCAACAGCCGCGGGGTGAACTCGCCCCGCAACACTTGTCGGCCCAGTTCGGTAAGCTGCAGGAGATTGTATTCGCCGTGTCTTTGGGCGCAGTCCTGGCTGACGAGTTGCTCGATCCAGTCGCGGACCGTTCGCTGCGAATGCTCCGAGAGCAGGCCGTAGGTGCTGAGTTGATCGTGCCCCTTTTCGAGAATCCGCTTGTCCTGACTGCCGGTGAGCACCAAGGAAGTGTAGTCGCCGCCAAACCGCTGTTCCAGCCGAACGATGCAGGAGAGGATTTTTTGAGCGACGATGAGCGGCTCTTCGATCTCGTCAAGCTGGCCGAGACAGAAATCGCACGCCTCGCAGTCGTCCTTGTCGAGCGACTGACCAAAATGTTCCATGAGTAACTGATGTCGGCAACGCAACGAGCCGCAAAAGCGATCGATGCCGTCGAGCGCGGCCATTGCCTGTTCGTAGCCAGTTTCAGAGGGCTTGATCAGCCGTTTCCACCGCATCACGTCGCCGCCGGAGTAGAACAGACAGCACTCGGCCTCCAAGCCGTCGCGGCCCGCGCGTCCCGACTCCTGCTGATAGGCTTCCAAGCTCTTGGGCATACCGGTGTGGATCACATAGCGGACGTTTGACTTGTCGATGCCCATGCCAAAGGCGATCGTGGCGACGATGATGTCGACCCGCTCGGCAAGAAATGCTTCCTGATTCTTCTTGCGCCGGTTCTGATCCATGCCGGCGTGATAGGGAGCCACGCGATAGCCCAACGCCTGCAAGGCAGCGGCGTTCTTTTCCACCTCCTTGCGAGTGATCGAGTAGATGATGCCCGACTCGTTGGGATGACGCTCGACGACTTCCACAACTTGGCCGAACCCGCGATCCCGCTGTTCGATCCGATAAACCAGGTTCGGACGATCGAACGAACCGACCAAAAACTCCGGCTTGTCGAGTCCGAGTTGCACGGCTATGTCTTGGCGGACCTGTTCGGTGGCGGTTGCTGTGTAGGTGTGCAGCGCGACCCCTGGGAAGCGGCGCTTCAGCACCTTGAGGCTGCGGTACTCGGGCCGAAAGTCGTGGCCCCAGGAGCTGATGCAGTGGGCCTCGTCAATCGCAATGAGCGAGACCTCGATCGACTGCAGCACGCCGAGCATTTCGTCGGTCAACAAACTCTCAGGCGCGAGATACAACAGTTTTAGTTTGCCGGCGCGCATCTGGTCGACGACTGTTTTCTTCTCGTCCCAGGAAAGCGAGCTATTGAAGAATGCCGCTTCGACGTCGTTCTCGCGCAGCGCGTCGACCTGATCCTTCATCAGTGCAATCAACGGCGACACAATCACCGCCACGCCGTCCAAACAACAGGCCGGCGCTTGAAAGCAGAGACTCTTGCCGCCGCCGGTGGGGAGCACCACCACCGAGTCGCGGTTGTTGAGCACGCTCTCGATGGCTTCCTGCTGCAGGGGCCGAAACGAATCGAACCCCCAATGGCGTTGAACAACTTGGCGGACGTCGTCGATATTCACGGTGGTAGTCGTCGAAGGTGGTAACTCGAGTGTGGCGGACATGGACGAGTCTCCTAGAAAACAGCGTGGGTGAAAAGGGAGAGCCGGCCGACGATATGTGTACGGACGTACAGATTACCGACATTTCCCTACTGCGCCAAGCGTTTTTTCATTTTCTGAGGCATTCGCCCCGGAAGTTTGTGGGAGGCCTATCTTCCGTCCCCCTTCTGGCTCTCGACCCTAGACCCTCGCCTCTCCCCCATTTTGCACCTAGCGTAGGGGTCCCATATTCTCGTGCAGAATTCGTCCAGTTTTGCGAGGGATTCCGTCGTGCTGGCGCTACCGTCGCAGGCTCTTCGCCGCAGCGGACCGTGCAAAATGGAGTGAATTAGCGTCAATTGAGTGCGCCTTTACTGTAGCCACCTTGGGGAGCGTGTGTTTCGGATTTTCAAAGATCTACGTGACTGTGCGTACGCCAATTATCGCTGATCCTTCTGAAAACGCGAGCACGTTTCTTGGCCATCCATGAACGAGCTTGAGTCAACCGCCCAGCCGCTTTGCTACTGGGTGCAAGGCGTCGAGGGGAAAGGTTTCACGCAGTGGCGCAGAGGGCGCGGAGAGCTAGGGTAGGTCAGTGCGTGACCAGCAAGAGGACGCCGCAGAAGGCGACGGCCGCGCCGGCTACGGCGCGGAGCGAGACGTGTTCTTTGTGGATCGCCATGGAGAGGGGGATTACCACGATCGGCAGTAGCGCTACGATGGTCGCTACCACGCCGACTTCGGTGAGCTGCATCGCTCGCAGGTAGAGCCCGACGCCGAGGAACGGGCCCAGGAACGCGCCGAGCATCATCCACGCTGTCGCCCGGCGGTCGCCGAGCGCGCGAAATGTTTGTTTCCATCGTCGGAGCACACAGAACAGCAGCGAGAGTCCGACGATGCCGCCGATCACGCGGATCTGTGTGGCGGCAAAGGCGTCGTACTCGCCCATGCCATGTTTCGACATCACGCCGCCGACCGCCTGACCGACGGCCCCGCCCAATGCGAGCAGGATTCCACGTAGCGAGAGTTTACGAACGAGGCGGTCCGGAGCGACGGGTGGCGTGGCCGCGTCGGGCAACGTCTCGTCTTCCGGCGGTCGTTCGACAATCACCCAACCGACGCCCGCCAGCGTGACTACCATACCGAACCATTGCCAAGGTCCGTACTGTTCGCCAAGCCACCACCAGCCGAGCACGGCCGAGAGCGGCGCGTTGAGCGACATAATCAGCAGCGTCAGTCGCGGCCCGATCTCGATGAAAGCGCGGAACAAGCAGATATCGCCGAGCGCGAAACCGATCACGCCCGACAGCGCGAGCCAGCCCCAGGCAGACGCCGGAAAATCGAGCGGAATCGGCTGCATGCCGCGGAGCGACAACGCGACGCAGAACATAAAAAAAGCCATGAACAGCCGCAGCAGATTGACCGACATCGAGCCGACCCGACGCCCCGCGGCTTCAAAACAGTGGGAGCCGAATGCCCAGCAGACGAGCGTGCCAGTGGCGGCTAGTTCCCCGGCATAGGCGGCGTACGTGGCGGTGGTCATGGGGAGCGAGTCTAGCGTATCGGGAGACTAATTGTCAGTCGCGCCCCACCTTGAACTACCGACTGCGGTTGCCTCGCCTACGCGTCGGGCGAGTGTGGGAGAGGCCAGTGTGTTTTGGTGGTCCCCAATGTAAAAAGGTGGGTGTGGACGTAAGAAATCAACTACCCCGACGCCTCCAGCAACACGCCCCACACGGCCCGAAATCGCGGCGAACTTCAGAAGCACCTCGCATAGCGTCTCTCTGACGCCCAGCCATGCGGCGCAACCTGTTGCCAGCACGGCAGTTGCAACATGCCAGCAGAGGCCGAAGGCGTCTTGACCCTGCTGCTGGGCCGTACCTATAATTCGCCGCCCCAATTTGGGGTGCCTCGTTTTACGTAACTCGAAGCCCTGCTTATCGTTGGGCGCCATCGACTCCGCCCGCCAGTGGCGGAGCGAACCAGGAGGGTTCGCGCGGTCGGCGGTTGCCAGAAAGAGATGCTCAAAATCACTGCGCGAATGGAATCGCGTTGGTCGGTGTCGGACCGCTCCGAGCGGTCGGTCTCGCGCTGCGCCCAGTGGTTCGTCTTGGTCGCGATTGCTTGGTGTGGTTCGGCGATGGTTTGCTCGGCCGGCGACATCGCCGCCACGGCCGATCCTTCCCAGCCGTTGTCGGTCGCAGCCGATTGGTGCTGTCATTGGCAACAGGGCGTCTACGACGTGTGGCATCTTCGCGGCAACTGCTACATCAACCAGGGACTCACTTACGCCCGCGGTCCCGAAGCCGTCTTGTGGATCGACAACACGCAGTCGCCTCAGCAGCCGACCAAGGTGATCGCCTACATGGAAGCTCCGCAAGGCGAGCTCGTCGAAGTCGACTATCAGCAGCAGCCCGATGCTGGTGGTAAGTCGCAAGCACTGGGCCGCCAGAGTGCTTCGACCTGGTTCAAGCGAATGCACACCGAGTCCGGGTTGCGGATGAAGGTTCCTCCGCCAGTTGCCGCGCCGGAAGAACGATCGGCGATCTACGATCGGGGTCTAGCGCAGTTCGACCCGCAGCGCCGCCGACAACTGCTGCTGGCGCAGTACACGGAGTTTGCACCGGCGCCGATGGAAACCGAGTCGATGCCCCCCGGCATGCGCCGTCTACAGATGTTCCCTCGGAACAACTCCTCGCCTGAGATTCAGTCGAGGGTGTTGCCGCAAGGCGGGCGAGTGGCAGTTGTCTCGGGCGGCATCCGAGTGTTGGTGGAGGGATTGCCCGCGGGTGACATCCCCGCTGCATTGGGACCCTTGGGAACCATCGACATCACCACCGACCGTGCCGTGATTTGGACCGCCGACAACGGCGGCGGCATCGGTAGCCAGTCGTTCCAGACGCAAGACGCCCCGTTGGAAATCTACATGGAGGGAAACATCGAGTTCCGCCAGGGCGACCGCGTGGTCTATGCCGACCGGATGTTCTACGACGTCCGCCGGCAGATCGGCGTGATTCTCAATGCCGAGTTGCTCACGCCACTGCCAAAGTACGAGGGCAAGGAGTATCAGGGCCTGGTGCGATTGAAGGCAGCCGCGATTCGCCAACTCGACGAGTCGCACTTCTCCGCCACCAATGCAGTGTTGACCACCAGCCGGATGGAGGAGCCGACCTACCACTTCGCCGCCAACCAGATGGCCTTCGAAGACATCCAGCGGCAGCAGTTCGACCCGCGTACCGGTGAGGTCGTGGCCGACCATCGACAGATGGCCGAGAGCAACGGCAACTTTCTCTATCTCCGCGGCATTCCCGTGTTCTATTGGCCGACCATCGCCACCGACCTGCGCAAGCCGTCGTTCTTCATCGACCGCATTCGCGTGGGCAACGACGACGTGTTCGGCACGCAGGTGATGACCGATCTGGACGCTTACCAATTGTTCGGCATGCGCAACGCTCCTGAAGGAACCGACCTAGGCATCAGCCTCGACTACCTCAGCGACCGCGGCTTCGGCCACGGGCTCACCTTCGATTACGATCGCACGGACGTCTGGGGTTACGACGGACCCGCTGAGGGGCTGTGGGACTATTGGGGCATCAAAGACACGGGCTTCGACAACCTCGGCCTCGGGCGGCGAATGATCGTGCCCGAGAAGGACTATCGCTTCCGTCTGTTCGGCAGACATCGGCAACGCTTCAACAATGGTTGGGAGCTGACCGGCGAGTCGGGTTGGATCAGCGATCGGACGTTCCTCGAGCAGTACTACGAACGCGAGTGGGACGAATACAAAGACCCGCGCACTGGCCTGCGGCTCAAACGCTTGGCCGACAACCGTGCGTTTTCGATCGAAGCCAATGGCCAGGTCAACGAGTTCTTCACCGAGACGCAGTGGCTGCCGCGCGTCGACCATTATTGGCTGGGCGAGTCGCTGTTGGGCGACCGGCTGACGTGGTTCGAACATTCGCAAGCCGCGTATGCCAACATCAACGTCGCCGACGAGCCGACCAATCCCATCCTGAAGGATCAGTGGACGGTCTTGCCGTGGGAGGCCGATGTCGAAGGCGAACGGCTCGTCACCCGACAGGAACTCGACTTGCCGCTACAGGTCGGCCCCGTGAAGGTAGTGCCGTTCGTCTTGGGTGAACTGGCGCAGTGGGGTCAAGCGCTCGATGGCGAGCAACTGCAGCGGGCCTACATCCACACCGGCGTCCGGGCCAGCGTGCCGTTTTGGGCCGTGTTCCCCGACTTTCGCGATCCGCTGTTCAACCTCAACGGCCTGTCGCACAAAGTGGTGTTCGACACGGAGTTCTCTTACGCCGACGCCGACGAAGACCTGACCGACCTGGCGCTCTACGATCCGCTAGACGACACCTCGATCACCGAGTTCCGTCGTCGGCTGATGGACCCCACGGCGCCGATGTTGCCGCCGTCGATCACTGACTTGCGGTTCGATCCTCGCTACTACGCGCTGCGCACCGGCATGCAGGGTTGGGTCACAGCGCCGTCGACCGAAATCGCTGACGATCTGGTCGCTCTGCGGATGGGAATGCGGCATCGTTGGCAAACCAAACGTGGCGGGCCCGGTCGGCAGCATCTGGTCGATTGGCTCACGGTCGACATGAACGCTACCTACTTCCCCGACATGAATCGCGACAATTTTGGTGATGCCATCGGCTTCGACCAGGACGTTGGGCTGGTGGACTACGACGTCCGTTGGCACGTGGGCGATCGGTTCACGGTGCTTTCCAGCGGGGCGGCCGATTTCTTTGGCGACGGCCTGCGAATGGTTTCTGGCGGCGTTCTGTTGAACCGGCCGTCGCGCGGCAACGGCTATCTGGGTCTCCTCTCGATCAATGGGCCGATCGAAAGCAACGTGTTGCTCGGCAGCTACAGCTATCGGCTCAGTCCGAAATGGCTTTCCACGGCAGGCGCCTCCTACGACTTTGGCGACTCGGGCGGAATCGGCCAAACCTTCACGATGACCCGCATCGGCGAATCGATGCTTGTCTCGGTGGGGATGAACTACGATAAATCGAAAGACAATTTTGGCGTTCGCTTTATGGTCGAGCCCCGATTCCTCCCCAAGCTGCGGCTGACCAGCCAGACGGGCATCGAAGTACCCCCAGCAGGAGCCTTTGGGTTGGAGTGAGTGGACAGTCGAAACAATTCCCGTTAGCCGTCACCGTCCCGGTGGCGTGTGGAGCCATTGAACGATGAACAACGATTCAACCAACGCGTCGCCGGAGCCGCCCGAGAATCCATTCCAACTAACCAGTTGGAAACAGAAATTTTCTGTTGCCGGCCGGGGTATCAAGATCGCCGTCCTCCAGGAGAAGAGTTTTCTCTTTCACTTCTCCGTGACGGGGCTGGTATTGGTGGCGGGTCTCGCCTTGGGAATCACTCGCATCGAGTGGTGCATCATCGTGCTGGCCATCATGGCGGGGCTAACCACCGAGTTGTTGAACACGTCGATCGAATACTTGGCCAAGGCGATCACCCGCGAAACCAATCCCCACATCCGCGACGCCCTGGACGTCGCCAGCGGGGCCGTCTCGACCGTCGCCATCGGCGCGATCATGTTGGCCCTGCTGGTGATCGGCAACGCGCTGTGGGACTATTTCTTCTAGGGCAGTCCCCCACCTTTGCGCGGCCAGTTGCGGGCGACGAACTTGGCTGGGGGATGGAACGCGGAGGAACTATTGCTTTGGTTCCGCTGGCTCTACTTCCACTGGTTGTGGTTTCGCTTCAAGGTGTCGAATCGTATGCCAGCTACTCGTGCTACGACGGGGAGCGATATTAATGCGATGGGGGCCACCCATGCCATAGTTTCCTTCTATGGTACATAATCTTCCCGTGTCTTCGTCATAACAAACGGCCATTCCACAATGCCCGCTCTTGATTAGATAATCTCCGTGGCTGCGCATGCCTTCTTTGCTTCTGTCTCGGAAAGTGGTCCGTCCGATACTTCGCAATTGAAATTCTTTCATCTCAGAAGAGACACAGGTCTGATAGAAGCTACGGCAATTGTAGCTGCAGACCCTTCTTCCACTGGCATGATCAACGTACCACTGTGAAAAAGCGAAGGAAATAATTCGGGCCCTTCTTTCCCACTCCTCGTTGGAATCCGATCCGGTCGCTCCGTGGTAGGGCAAGTGGATCTTTCCAAGTGGCACGAGAGTCTCCCCATCCAATTCCTCGATAACTGCATCTTCAGAATCATCCTCCATTTTGGGGCGGTACAAATGAATCCACAAGCTCACCACGCGCCCCTCCTCTAATCCCTCAAGATCAAAGAACACATCCTCGCCGTCTTGCTGAAGCCTGGCCACACTTTCATGAGAGGTTTTGGATTGGTGCCGATAAATCCATTCTATTCTCGCTACCAACTGGTCCGACATTTCAATAAGATCGTTTTCAAGCAGCAATTTCACCCGGACTTTGTCGGGAAAGATCCACTGTTTCGCATCCTCTTCAAACTACTCTCTTCGAGCTGCCCAATTGTAATCGTACTCCGTTCGAGTCAGAGAGCGTCGCTTACGGATAACGCCCGTCACCCGACCCGTATCTGAAACGACGGGTCTTGCCATTCCGCTGCTGTAGCTACTCCCCCGTCGGCTCCGCCGGGCATCTGCCACATCGGGCAACATAAATACGGCGACGATTAAAAAGATGAAAAGGCGAATGAATCTTGAACGCATGAAAGGCCCCCTTCTTGTTTAGCCCGTTTTCTGTACAACGGCTCCTTGAACGGCAGTTGTCTAACGAGGACCCTAAGTCTGTCAAGGTTCGCAGCCAAGAAGATACTATCCTCGTCGATTTCCCAATTCGGTGGAAAGCGTTTCCCAGTCTTTCGTTACGTTGGCTGCAACTATCTTCAACCGGCTTGAAATTGTCGAACATTTCCTCTTTTTGGCGGCATCTGCCAATTGCGAGCGAAAGACTTGGCTGGGGGGATTCAACGCAGAGGCCGCTGAGAGCGCTGAGGGCCGCGGAGGAACCACGAACTGCGGGAAATGTGCCTCCCGCGGGATTCCAAGCGGAGGTTTACGCGGTGCGTGTCGACAGCTTACTCTTGGAACCGTTATCACTCCACGCACCCCAAGCGACTATGATAGAATCAGTCGTTTGGTGGCTGAATGTTGACAAGATGTCGCGGTCGGTGGCGAATTACATATCTGTCACTTGGCTAGGATTGTTTACGAGGGGGCGTAGTCGGTTGGCCAGTCAATCCCTCCCCTAGCCCCTCCCTTCAAGGGAGGGGGACTTTTGTTTTCTTGAGTTATCGCATGGCTTGGTTTCCACGACGGTTTGGCTGGTTGCTCGTCGCGTATCTCGCGGCGGTGGGGTATGTGCTCGCGGTTTGGTTGCCGACGGCGGTTGATCGTTACGATCGGCTGCGCGAAAACCATCCGCAGTTGGCCTATGTCTATGTCGGGGCGGTCGCCCTGGGCGTAGTGATCCTCGGCGGACTTTCCGTCTGGGGTCTGGTGCGGCTGTTGAAAAACACGCTGGGAAAACGTCGGCGCACCGAGCGACGGATTCAAAGCCCCAGTCAGATGTCGACCGGAGAGCAGCGTTCGGAATTGGCCGACAATCTGGCCACGGGCCGTGATTACGCCGGCGAGGCGGAAGTTTCGGCTGACCTACGCGGGGAGATCGAGCAGAGCCTGCAGGCACTCGAAGCGAGACAGTCGGCCTGTCAGTTGGAGATCGTCGCCTTTGGCACAATCTCTAGCGGGAAGTCGTCGCTCTTGAATGCGCTGGCCGGGCGGCAAGTGTTTGCCTCCGACGTGGTGGGTGGAACCACTAGCGCACGGAGCGAGATTCCCTGGCCCGGCTCCGATGCGGTTGTGCTGGTCGATACGCCGGGGTTGGCTGAGGTGCGGGGCGAGAGCCGAGCCGCTGAAGCGGCCACCGCAGCTAAGAATGCGGACCTCGTGTTGCTGGTTGTTGATGGCCCGCTGAAGGCTTACGAAGTTGAACTTGCTCAGCAACTCGGGGCGATGGAAAAACGGCTGGTGGTGTGCCTGAACAAAGAGGATTGGTACGACCAAAAGGACCGGCAGCAGTTGGCCGGGCAGATTGCCGGGCAGTTGCTGGGGATCTCACGGGACGACGTGGTCGCGGTGCGCTCCACAGACGTATCACGCTCTCGAATTCGAGTGACGGCCGACGGCAGCGAGCGCGAGGAACAGGTCGAAATGTCGCCCGAGGTGCGCGAGTTGGCCGAGCGGCTGATGAAGATTGTCCAGCGTGACGGCCGCGAGCTGTTGCTGGCCAACCTGCTCTTGCAGTCGCGGGGTCTGGTCGACGAAGCGAAACAGCGCGTACGGGCCGTGCTCGATGCACGGGCCGAGGAGATCATTAGCCGACACATGTGGGCGGCCGGCAGCGCCGCGGGCGTCAACCCGATTCCCCTGTTGGACATCGCGGGCGGCAGCGCGATCACGGTGAAAATGGTGCTGGAGTTGGCCCGGGTTTACAAACAACCGATCGACGCCGACACGGTCATCAAGATGCTGGAACAGTTGGGCAAGAATCTCATCGCGATGGTGGGCGCCACCGCCGCCACGCCGGCCTTGGCGGCGGGGATTGGCACGATGCTCAAGACGGTGCCCGGCATCGGCACGATCGCTGGCGGGTTGGTGCAGGGGGTGGTGCAGGCGCTGGTGACCCGTTGGATCGGCAACGTCTTCGTAAAATACTTCCAGCAAGAAATGAAACCGCCGCCGGGTGGACTGGCGGAGTTCGCCCGAGATCAGTGGCAACAGCTCACCCAACCCGAATCGCTTCGCCGGCTAATCCAGGTTGGGCACCGCCAGAGTGTCTCCACGCCGGACGACAAAGAGGACCAATGACCGAGCAACCTCCGAACACTGCAGAAGCTCGTGATGACGGCGACTATCATGCCGCGCTGGAATCGGTGCGCTCGGCCATCGAAAAATTCGCCGGCTGCAGCGACGACGAGCGCCGCGAGCTGCAGCACGACCTCGACGCGCTGGAGCGAATGGCCGAGAAGCTCGAGTCGGGACGCGTGGAATTGGTTGTCTTCGGCGAAATCAGCACCGGCAAGTCGGCAATGATCAACGCGCTGGTAGGCGACGAGCTGAGCCAGGTGAACGTTCAGGGCGGCTGGACGAAAGACGTTTGGCATGTGCCGTGGACCGGCATCGGCTACTGCGTGCCCGGTTTTGCCCATTCGCAAGTGGTGCTGGTCGACACGCCCGGGCTGAACGAAGTGGAAGGGGCCGAACGGGCCGACATGGCACGGTCCGCCGCCGAACGGGCCGACCTGGTGCTGTTCGTCACCGACTCGGATCTCAACGAAACCGAATACTCCGCCCTCTTAGAACTGGCCGCCAGTAACAAGCCGATTCTGTTGGTGCTGAACAAGACCGACCTCTACTCACGTGCGGAACTGGAGCAATTGCTGGCGCTGTTCCGCGGCCCGCGGTTGGCATCGATTCTGGAATCGGCAAACGTGCTCACCACTCAAGCCGACCCGCGAGAGGTGGAATACGTCATCGAATCGGCCGATGGTGGTACGCGCGCCGAGTGGCGGAAGCCCGAATCCAAGGTCGAGGACCTGCGAGCGCGGATTGTCGAAGTCTTGGATGCCGAAGGGAAATCGCTGATCGCGCTAAACGCCGCGATGTTTGCCGCCGACAAGAGCGACCGCATGGGGGCCCTACGAGTACAGATGCGCGAATCAAAAGCGGCAAGCACCATTTGGAGCTATGCCGTGATGAAGTCGCTGGCCGTGGCGTTGAACCCCGGCGCGGTGCTCGACGTGCTGGGCGGCACGGCGGTCGACGCCGCGATGGTCGTGAACCTGGGCCGCATCTACGGCATCGGCATCACCACGGCCAACGCCCGCGGCCTCGTGACTTCGATACTAAAAGCGGCCGGCTGGGTGATGCTCGGCGAAGCGGCCGTTAGCTACGCCTCGTCGATCTTCAAAGGCCTGACACTCGGCTACGGCACGATCCTTACCGCGCTGCCCCAAGGCGCAGCCGCGGGTTACGGCTCGTACATCGTCGGCCAAGCCGCTCGCTACTACTTCCAACACGGCGCCAGTTGGGGCACCGAATCGCCCAAGCAAGTGATTACGCAGATATTGGAAAACACCGACAAGCGGTCGGTGCTGGAGAGGCTGAAGGCGGAGATCAAGCAGAAGATTTCGTTGAATCCGTATGCGGGGGAAGGGTGAGAGTGATCTATCCAGTTTCCTTGCTTTGGCTCCAGAAGCACTTTATACTGGTGTTTCTGATTCGTCATCGCGCCTTGACCAAGTTCGCATGAGTAATGGTGAGTATTCGCAAACAGTGCTCGTAATGCTCATGTTGCTCCCAATTTGACAGCGTACAGCGGAGAAGAGTGCCATGAACAGACTGCTTTGCTTTGCAGCACTCGTTGATCTTGTCCTATTTAGCAGTCTGGCCGGGCAAACAGTCGTCGTGGACGACAACATTGAATTTGTTCCAGACTCCTTCGGAATTGCCAATTACCTGAGGGTGTCCGGGAATTAAAAACTGCTGAAACTGCTATGCAAGCATTTGCTGAAACGGACTCGATACGTTCCAGGATCGACTGCTAGCAACAACACGCTTAATCACTTGTTTTATAGGGCTACTCGTTAAAACGAAGTCCCGGAGACCCTCAATTACCTCGGCACCATTTTCCAGGATCTCTCAGGCGACTACACCTCCACATGGTTTGACTACAATGCTGGCAATCTGACTGCGATAGGTTCGAATCTCGATGAAGGCTCTGACTGGTATCTAGTGCTTCCTGGG
>CAXMSB010000223.1:0-29548 GCA_964195615.1 uncultured Granulosicoccus sp.
GACAGGCGGTCCGAGAAATCATTCGGGAGATCCACGGCATGGAGGGCGGCTACATTCTGTCGTCCGTTCACAATGTGCAAAGCGATACCCCGCCGCAGAACGTGCTGGCCATGTTCGACGAAGGCGAGAGGTACCGATCGCCATAACAGACGTCTGAGCGGTTGTTCGATCGTCGAATTCGGAAGGGAGAGAAGCAATTCAGATGAACGGTCGCGAGAGATTTATGACCGCGCTGGGCGGCGGAGTGCCCGACAGGACGCCGCTGTTCGAGTTCTACTGGGGTCTGCCCTTCATTCGATCGGTCCTCGGCGATCGCCAGCAGAGCATTTACCACAATGCCGACGATGAGGTGGCCATGTCGCGGGCCACGGGCATCGACATGGTTTATACAGCGCCCTACGGCATGACGTCATTCACCAGCATCCAATTGCACGGCGAAGAATATCAAGATGAATGGGGGACGGTGTGGGGCTCGAACCAGGACTCGTGGCCTGGCGGCTGGCCGAAGACTGAAGTCGTCAAAAGCCGCGACGATTGGAAGAAGCTGAGCCTGCCGGACCCCACCCTGCCGATGCGCACCGAACAGCCGCGGCTCACGGTGGAGTTGGCCCATGGCGAGCTGGCGGTTGTGGGCGGCGTCCGCGGCCCGTTCTCGGCACTGTGGATGCTGGCTGGCTTGGTCTGCATGAGCGAGTGGATCTACGACGATCCCGAATTTCTTGATGAGCTGCTGGGCGAGATGGGACGCTGGAACACCGAGCTAGGGCTGCAGCTCATCGCGGCCGGCGTCGACGCAGTGATCATTCACGACGACTGGGGCATGAACGAATCGACCTTCATCAACCCCGATCATTGGCGGCAGTACGTCCTGCCCCACATCACCCAGGAGGTCGAGACCCTAGCCAACACCGGCACGCCGATCATCCTGCACAGCGACGGCAACTTGAATCGCCTGCTGCCCGAGATCGTTCGGCTCAAGATCAAGGGCCTGAACCCCCTGCAACGCAGCGCCAAAATGGATCTGGCGGAAATCAAGGCCAATCACGGAGACCGTCTGTGCCTGGTCGGCAACATCAGCACCACCACCACTTTGCCCCACGGTACGCCACTGGAAGTCGAGCGGGAAGTGCTGGAATGCCTACGAGACGCCGCGCCTGGCGGCGGCTACATCATGGCTCCCGACCATTCCTTCCACAGCGCGATTCCCTTTGAAAACACCTGGGCCGCGCTGGACACCTGCAAGAAATACGGCGCCTACCCCCTCGACATGGACGCCATCCGGGCGAGGCTGGAAGAGCTAGACAATTCTCTCAATACGCATGAGAACGACGGCAGCCGTTAACAGGGTCGGACTAAGCCGCGCCTTCGCGGGGTTCGTCGGACCGTTGGCGACGGCTCGTGAGGCGGCCGCGGATCGAAGTTAGACGTTCCTTCGTGGCGGCGGCGGCGACGGCTTGCGGTTGGTCGAGGCCCAGATCCATCCCTTCGCCGAAGTAGTATTTTCGTGCCTCTGGGTTTCGCAGCACCGCGTCGCGTGGGCCGTGGCAGAGCACCTGACCGCTGCGAATCACGTAGCTGCGATCGGTGATCTGCAGCGTCTCGCGGACTTGGTGGTCGGTGATCAAGATCGAAATGCCGCGCGAGCGCAGGTCGCGGATGATCTCTTGAATACTGGCGATCGTGACTGGGTCGATGCCGGTGAACGGCTCGTCGAGCAAGATGATCTGCGGCTCGGAAACCAGACAACGGGCGATCTCCAGACGTCGCCGTTCGCCGCCGGAGAGCGACATCGCTTTGCTGCGTCGCAGCTTGGTGATGCCAAACTGTTCCATCAGCTCGCCGCAGCGTCGCCGACGCGTCTTGCGGTCCATGCCGAGCATTTCCATCACGCCCAGCAGGTTGTTCTGCACCGAGAGCTTACGAAAGACGCTCGATTCCTGAGCCAGATAGCCCATCCCTCCCTCGCGGGCGCGGCGGTACATGGGCCAGGCGGTCACGTCGTGATCGCCCAGATACACGGTGCCGGCATCGGGCTCGATCATGCCGCAGGTCATGCGAAACGTGGTCGTCTTGCCGGCCCCGTTCGGGCCCAAGAGCCCCACGATTTCGCCCCGTTCGACGGTGAAGTCCACACCATCGACGACGCGTCGCCGGCCGTAGCTTTTCACCAGCCCGGTTGATTGTAGAAGGGTCATTGGTTTCGTCCTCCATGACGGGGGAGTCGAAGGTCTAAAAGGAACTCCAAAGTCGACTCTTGCCCTTGCTGTCATTCCGAGGTCTGCCGAGGAATCTACGTCGCGATGCGGTTTGGCAGGGCCACGGAGATCCTTCGGCAGACCTCAGGATGACATTTTTTCGACTCTATCTAACTACTCTCATATCTCCGAAACTCGGAAAGCCGGGCAGCTTGTTGAGTCCCGGGATGCTGCCCCACGAGTGGGGCCAAAACACGCAAACTGCTTTGCCGGTGAGCAGCCGACGATCGAGGTACGATCCGCCGGGGATGCCTTCTTGAACAGTGCTGTGCTTCCACAACCGGCAGTCCTTACTCGAGGGACTGTTGTCTCCCATAACAAAAAACTGATTCTCCTCGATGTCGAACTCGCGTTGTTGGCGGGTAAGAAATCGAGGCCAGGTGGCTGGGTCGACGAACAATTGCCGACCGCCGGTCAGGGGCGGAAGGGAGGTTCCATCGGAAAGCTTGGAATTGATTCGGCCTGTCGGGTATTCGGTGTCGTTTATCGGATCTTTCCAGCTAGTGGCCACGTAGTAGATGTCGCGCAACACTTTCAGTCGGGTCACGTTGAGCGAAGCGCCCCGAGCACCCACGCCCACCGGCGAGAGATCTCCCGCATCATCAGCGCTCGTGCGGGGAATCATCAGCCGACGCTCGCCGAACAGGGCGTCGACGTCGTAAGTCGAGTTGCCGAAATCGACCACGTCGCCATCGACCCAAAGCAGAAGCTGATCGTCGACATTCGCAAACCGTAGGCGGTAGCTCCCCGCTGAGTTGACCGACGTCGTGGCCGAAGGTTGATAGTCTTGTGCGCCATCAATGCCGAGCGTCGCCACCCCCGTCTGCAAGTCGATGGTGCAGGAAAAATGCTTGCCGGCTTCCACCAGATCGAGCACCAGCTCGCCCCGTGGCTGCTCAATCTCCACTTCGCAGTCGAAGGCCAGATCGCCTACCCAGTACAATCCCAGGTGCCTCTGCGGTGAGTACCAACCCGATTTAAGCACGGACCAACGAATCTTGAGAGCATTGTAGGAATTGAAATCGCGAATTAATTGCGGCCGCGCCGCTTCGAGTAATCGGACTTTCGCTTGGGGATCAATTTCACCGGCCTGAGTGATCGTCCGAGCCGCGCTCCAATTGTCTTCGGTAGGCACCATGTGGCGGTAGCGAAGCCAGGCGACCGAGTCGGCTTCCTCGGCGTCGACGTGGAATTGTTGTCGAACGGTGTGCTCTCCCGGCTCGACATCCACCTGCCAACCGTCGTTGGTTGGGCTCCATCGCAGGGGCCAGCCTGCGTTGTGGAGCACTGTCGGCTCGTAGAAGGTATCGTGTACCGGCTGCAACATCGCGGCCATTGTGTCGGCGGGCTTTCGCTCAATGTGAAAGTCCCCACGATCTTCCAAGGGACGAGAGAATACGTCGCCCTGGTAGACCTGCAACGTTTCGCCAGGCAAACCCACCAGCCGCTTGATGTAATTCATCTCGCCGTTGCCGGGGTATTTGAAGACCACCACGTCCCAGCGTTCGGGTTCGTGGTAGGCGTAGCCATATTTGTTGACCAGAATTCGATCGCCGGGGTAACTGGGCTCGTCCTCGACGTTGGCAAAGCTGACGAGGTCGGAATGCTCCTCCGCCATGTCTTTATGAAACGCCATCGTTTGCCTACACATGGGACAGATTCCGCCCACGATGTCGAACAAACTCTGAGCTGCCAACCTATGCTGTTGCAGAAATTCTCTCGCCTTTGGACTATCAGCTTTATAGAAGTCATGTTGTGTGCGTTCGCGTTCTTCTTCGCTAGCCGTCACTCGAAAACGATAACCGCATTCGCTGCAATCGACGTCCTTGTGACGACCCTGCAACGCCGGCGACATCGAACCGGTCGGAATTACAAAAGCCTCGGCCTCGAACGTGCGGAACAGAAACGCCAGGACAAAGGCGATGACGATCGATTCGATCGTTTCGCGCAGCGCGTGCATTCCACCGCTCGGGGCGGCCGACTGCTCTTCGGGCTGTTTGCTGCGAGGATCGGAACGTTTTTGGGATTTTTTGTTAGCCATAAGAAAAAACTATCACAAACTGACAACGTCAAGAAATTCAGGAAAACGACAACATTAGCCGCGATTCAACGAATCGCCGGCCGAGACAAAGCACTCAGGCATTTCGCCACAGACTCGGCAATATAGCGAAAATTCGCGGCTACGGGAAACTTGAAACCACACGGCCCCAGCCGGTGCTAGCGGACGCCCAGGGGCCTGCCCAGCAGCAATCGGCCCGAGACGCCCCCCCAGCCGCGGCTATCGAGCGAAATGGGGCTGTTGTCGCCCAGCAGATAATACTCGTCGTCGCCCAGGCGGAGAACGGCCGATTCGGCGTCGTGGACCTCGCCCACGGCATTCTGCGAATAGAAGATGTCGCGGTAGACGGTCAGCCGGCCGAGTTCGATCTGCAGGCCTGCGGCGCCAACGGCAAACGGCCGGCTCGTCCCCGGCGGTGGCGAGCCGTCGTTCAACGGGTGCCGGACCTCCACCCGGGAACCGATCGCCAGCAGCAGTTGTCGATCGAAATTGGACAATTCCACCAAAACGGCCCCGCGAGCCAGCTCCCGCAAGCTCTCCGGCGAGAGCAGCGTAGTGCGGAGCGGCCGCTGGTCGGCGGTGAGGCTCAGCTTGCCCTCGGGCATCGCGAGCACCACTCGCAACGTCTGCCGACCGTCGTTCACCTCCAAACCGAGCCGCCCGCTGCCGCGCACCTGCAACATCGCCGACAAAGAAAAATCGCCCACTACGTTCAACCGTCGCGACAGCCCGAGGTTGTGAGCGACATCGTCGGTGATCGGTTGGCCATTGTGATGCGCGTACCGCAACCAGTGCCATTGGTTCTCCTGGTCTGGGTCGAGTCGCCAGGCATCTTCGTTCCATCGCCAATTCTTGGACGCCTCGGCTTGCCATCGCAAGGATTGCTTCGCTTCGCGATGCACGAGCTGCCGAACGGCCCGCTGTTGGGCGAGGGTTTTCACCCACGGGCGGCCATCGATCCAGACGTCGCCCGTGACAAGTTCCACCGTTTCGCCGGGCAAGCCGACGATCCGTTTCACGCAGAGCTGCGAACCATCATGCGGATTTCGCAACACAGCGACTTCGCCGCGGCGGGGCCGACGGGTGTCGAACCGGGTGCGGTCGATCCAAAGGTGGTCGCCGCCGCGGAGCGCCGGCGCCATCGAGCTGCCCGCCACGGTGACGGGCTCGACCAGCCCCATCACCAGCCAGGTCCGCAGCACCAACGCCAACAGCACCGTGCCGACGGCAAGCTGCACTGTCGTTCGTATCGTCTGGAACTTCGACATGGCTGTCAGCGGGCATTGTGGGGCTTCGCGGCTGTTTTGGGCGGGCGGGCTAGCAGCTTGTGTTCGTCGAACACCTCGCCGCCCAGTAGCACAACGCGATAGGTAAGCTCTTCTCGCTCGAAGGTGAGCACCTGCACGTGATGGCCCACGCCGAATTTGGCTTCAGGCTCCTGCAAATACCAGAGTCCCTCTTTCGGGGTGCGCTGCCCGACGCCCAGACCTCCTTCGCCAATGTAGACCACGCCCGTGGGGTCGATGCGTTTCTCACGGATCGGCGGCGTGCGCTTGATGTTATGGCCGTCGCCTTCGCAGGCCAGATCAACATCGTACTTTTCGAACAGTGGCACCCAGTGAATTTGATTAGTCCACGGATTCTTCACCGCGGGGTAGGCTGGCCTGTGGTATTGGACGAACAACCAACGATACTTGGGCCGCGACGCGGCCAGTTCTTTTTCCAGCCAAGTCACCTGACCGCCGGCGACGCTCGTCTCGGTGTTGAGCGTCACCAGCCGCACTTGCGGTCCGAGGTCGACCGAATAGTAGTTGGTGTCTTCCGGGGGGAAGTCGAAAATCTCGTTGAAGAGTTTTCCAATGTCGTGATTGCCGCGCGCGGGGATGATCGGCAAGAGCCGACCGTCGGCGCCGACCGTCAGCTCGTGATCGCTCATCCACCGCGACCATTGGTCGAGCCGAGTGCCGCTGACGATGTAGTCGCCGCCATGGGCGAACGCCAAAATCGGCGTCTTCCCCGGCTCGTGCGACTTGGCGACCATCTCGGCCAGCATCGCGTTCACTTCCCGCCGCTCTTTCAGGCCGCTGCGCGAGTCGGCGCCAAAGATAACGCTGATCGGCACGTCCTCGACCGGCGCGGTGACAAAAAACATCGGCGGGCTGCGGCGACCGTCGCTTTCAATTTCGACGCGGTACTTGGTGGCGGGCGAGAGATCGTTGAGCCGGGCGTGATGGTAGTAGAGTTGGGGGCTCTCAGCCGTGTAGCGGCCGTTGCGGGCGGCGTCGACGGTGGTCGCCTGTTCGGCGCCCTCGGCCCGCAGATGCACGCGATGCACCTGGCCGGCCTCAGCGGTACTCCAAGAAAGTACGGCCGAGTGGGCCGGATCGTTGTGCCAAATCAACCGCCACTGGGCCGGGTTCGTGCCTTCCAGCTCGGCATCGGCCCAGACCGCGGACGGCAGGCCCACGCTCCAGCAAGCCAACGTGAATATCGATAGAAAGAATCTCAACTGTGGTGACAAATACACTCGGTTAACCCTCTTCTACGTTGCTGTCGTCGGATGCGATGGTCGGTTCGGCGGCGGACTCCGCGCGGGTCCATTCTACCAGATGCCAGTAGAGTACCACAGCCAGGGGGATGCCGACGTGGGGGGCACGCATCAACGCGGCACTCCAGCCTACACCCAGGCCGTAGGCGGCAACGCGGCTCAGGGCGGTCACGCCTCCCCAGAGAGCCATCCACCACCACACGGCTCGCCAGCGGGTGCTGACGCAAGCGATGGCCACCAAGAAGTCCGCTTCGCCGATGATCGTGAGCAGCCATTCGGCAGTCGGCTGCAACATTTTCGTGCCGAGGAGCCTCTCCGACGAGCTGATACATATATCGACAAACTCCGGATGGAGCAGCCACGCTTCGATGCCATGTGCAAAGAAGGTGATCGCCGCCGCCCAGCGGAGCCCGCCGATCGCCAGAGCGACGCGGCGATCGCCCAGGGGCCGTTCGACCCGCCAGGGATCCAACAGCAGCATCCCGATGGGCGCGGCTATCCGAGCCACATGCGTGGCCAGCGGAAACAGGGCCGTCGCTTGCGGCGAGAGCCATTCACTCTCCAGCGAAAACCCGGCGTCGATGCGCCACATCGCCACGGCAACCAACAATTGCACCAGCGTTACGGGCCCCAGCACCCATGCACACGGTCGCACCAACGCACACAGCCCGGCCAACAGCATGAGCCAACCGACCGTCTGCTGAACGGCCAGCGCGGTCGCCTCGCCCCAGTTCAACCCGCCAACGTCGGTGGGGTCGAGCAGCCAGTGCAGCAGGGGAGTTTCTTGCCACCGGGTGAACCAATCCCAGGCGCCCAGGCACTGCAGTGCGACCGTAATCCGGAGCACCCATATCAGGATGTTCCACGGACGACTGTTCTGGTTGGCGGCAGGGGCGGGCATGACCGACATTGTATGAAATCGCGGCCCCAGCGGGGAGGGAGCGACGTTTGAGCCGATTCACTCTTGAAATCGCACTGTTCGCTTCGTGCGGAACAATCGGGCTAACCGTCAGCCCCGTCGCGCCGAGGAGGCAAAATGTTGCCAAAAAACAACGTCCCGTTTGCTTCTCGCAACACCGCAGGCAATGGTTGTGTGGATGCCCATGCAGTCGTAACCAGGCGGCGGGCGTCGCCCCCTCCCGGCAGAGAATTGGCCGCCGAAAAAACAAGCGATAAGGAGTGTCCCCTTCATCGGGGACAGCAGAGCAATGAAGCGATCCGTAGTTTTACTCGCGTTAGTGGCGATTGTACTTGGCACGAGCGGCTGCGGCTGTTGCCGAAAGAAAACCAAGGCCGTGCCCACACAGGTATACCGTCCCTACGCTCCCGTGTGCGCCCCGGCGTGCCCTCCCCCCTGCAACACTTGCCCCCCCGGTGGCTCGACCGTTAACTACGGCTACTCCGGCACGCCAGTCATGATGACTACGCCGCAAATGTATCAGCCGATGCCAGCGCCGACCCGCTAAGGCGACCTCAGAGTTCCATCATCACGCTTACAAAGCCTGGGGGTTGCAACCCCCAGGCTTTGTTGTTGGTCACTTCTTTTTCCCCTCTTCCTCGCCCGTCTCGAGTACCGCGAGGAACGCCTTCTGGGGGATGTCGACCGAGCCGATCGATTTCATCCGTTTCTTGCCCGCCTTCTGTTTTTCCCAGAGCTTGCGTTTCCGGCTGATGTCGCCGCCGTAGCACTTGGCGGTCACGTTCTTACGCATCGCACTGATCGTTTCGCGGGAGATGATCCGTGTGCCGATGGCCGCCTGCAGGGCCACCTCGAACATGTGCCGTGGGATTTCTTCCTTGAGTTTCTTGATGACGGCCCGACCGCGGACGTCGGCGTCGCGGCGATCGCAGACGATCGACAGGGCGTCGACCCGTTCGCCCTTCACCAAGATGTCTAGCCGCACCAGATCGCTGGGCTCGTAACCCAACAGCTCGTAGTCCATCGTGCCGTAGCCGCGAGTGGTGCTTTTGAGCTTGTCGTGCATGTCGTAAATCACGTCGGCCAACGCCACGTCGTACACCAGCATCGCACGGGTGGGCGAAAGGTACTCCGTCCGCACATAAACTCCGCGGCGATCGTTGCAGAGCTTCATCACCCCGCCGATGTACTCGGTCGGCAACACAAAGCTCACGCGGACGATCGGCTGGCGAAACTCCTCGACTTCGCCCCCGTCGGGTACATCCTGCGGCGTGTGTACCTCGAACGTGTCGCCCGTCTTGGTGACGATTTCGTAGGTGACGTTCGGGGCCGTCTGCACCAAATCGATGTCGGCTTCCTGCTCCAGGCGTTGCTGGATAATTTCCATGTGCAACAGGCCCAGGAAACCACAGCGGAAGCCGAAGCCGAGGGCGTCGCTCGTCTCGGGCGAAAAATCAAAACTGGGATCGTTGATCGCTAGCTTGTCGAGCGCTTCGCGCAGTTGCTTGAAATCCTGGCCGTCGGAAGGGTACAGACCGCAGAAGACCATCCGTTTGGGCTCCTGATAGCCGGGGAGCATCTCCGCGGGCTCGTCGCCCACGACGCTCACCGTGTCGCCGACGTGGATGTTTCCGAGCGACTTGATGTTGCAGATCAGGTAGCCGACCTGGCCGGCCTGGAGCGCTTCGGCGGCTTCGCGCTGGGGAGTGAAATGGCCCAACTCGATCACTTCATGCGTCGTGCCTTGCTGCAGGAATTTTATCTTTTGGCCCTTGCGGACCTTGCCGTTCATCACGCGCACGTACGTGATCGCCCCGCGAAATTCGTCGTAGTGAGCGTCGAATACCATCGCTTGCAACTTGGCCTTCGGATCACCCGGGGGGGGCGGAACGCGTTCGATGATCCCCGCCAGTACGTCCTCGCAGCCGACGCCCGTCTTCGCGCTGCAGCCGAGCACCTCCTCGGCCGTAAGGGCCAAGGTGTGCTCCATCTCCTCTTTCACTTCGTCGGGGCGAGCATGGGTGAGGTCGATTTTGTTGAGCACAGGCACAATCGTCAGATCGTGTTCCATGGCGGCAAACGCGTTGGCCACGGTCTGGGCCTCGACCCCCTGAAACGCGTCGACCAACAGCACGGCCCCTTCGCAACAGGCGAGCGAGCGGGAGACTTCGTACTGAAAATCGACGTGACCCGGCGTGTCGATCAGATTCATCTCGTAAGTGTGCCCCTGGTGCTCGTAGTGCATCGTGACGGCACGGGCTTTGATGGTGATGCCCCGCTGTCGCTCGATATCCATGTCGTCGAGCAACTGTTGCTTCATGTCGCGCTCGCTGACGGTGCCGGTGCGCTCCATCAGCCGATCGGCCAAGGTGCTCTTGCCATGGTCGATGTGGGCGATGATCGAAAAATTACGAATGTACTTGGGCTGGATCATGGAGGCGGGGGGCATCTGGTGGGGGAATGGAACGCGGATAAACGCTGATGGGGACGGATTTCCGCGGATCTGACTGAGAGTGTGAGTATAGGCGATTTCTTACTTTTCCGATCCGTGCAAATCAGCTTAATCCGCGTTCCATTCCTTGAAATTAGAGTCACAGCCGGGCAGCTTGGCTGCGATGTTCGAGTCGGGCGAGTCCGGCCGCGCCGATGTAGCCGGCGTCGCCACCCAGTTGGGCGAATTCAATCCGCAACGTTTCTTTCAAGGGAGGCAGCAGCCGCGGCCGCGCCGTGTCGCGCACCTTCTGCAAGAAAGCTTCGCCCAACGGATGACCGGCGCCGCCAAAAGTCATCGCCCCGCCCAGCACCACGCTATCGGGATCAATCGTGTGGATCAAGGTTACGATGCCCAAGCCGAGGTAACGGGCCGTCTCCATGACGACTTCCAGGGCCAGCTCGTCGCCCGCTTCGGCCGCCTCGGCAATTGCCAACGGCGTGAGTTCCTGGCCGCCGGAACGAACCTGGGCAAGTGAACTGTCGCGGCCGGCGTCGAGCGCCGCATTAGCGCGACCGATCACGGCATACGAGCCACAGAACGCTTCGAGCGAGCCCGATTTATCGAGCGAGTCGCGAGGTGCGTCGTCGCTGGGGTCGACGAGAACATGTCCGCACTCTCCACCGCAGCCATAGGAACCTTCGACCAACAGGTCGCCGATGACGATGCCGCCGCCGATTCCCGTGCCCAGTGTCAGCAGCACGATGCTGTGTGCGTCGACGCCCGCGCCGCGCCAAAACTCGCCGAAGGCGGCCGCGTTCGCGTCGTTGGCAAACCGCACGGGCAAACCGATCGCCTTACTCAGACGATCGCGAATCGGAAAATCCCACCACCCGGGCAAGTTGCCCGGCGTCAGCAGCATCCCTTGGTCAAGATCGATCGGCCCCGGCGTCGCCAACCCCAGCCGCGACACGTCGTCGAGACTCGCGCCGATCTGTTTCAAGGTATGTGCAACACCCTCGGCCATGCGGCGTGTGGCGTCTTCCGCGCCCCGCTCGACTTCGGTGGGAATCTTGTGAGAGGCAAGCGTGCGGCCCCGATCGTCGAGCAGGCCGATCTTCACATTGGTTCCACCCACGTCGACGCCCGCAAACAACGGACGCTCGGCCTGAGCCAGAGTGATCAACTGATTCTCTTCAGACATCGCCAGTTCGCTGGAAAAAAGGAAAGCGAGCCGGCTCGCCCCCGAGCCCGTCGCCGCGGTAAACCAACCAGTATAGGTCTGAAGGCCGCCGCCCGCAATTGACGGTTCAAGCCGCTATCGCGGTTGGCGTCGATGGTGAAGATCGGGCCATCGCACTCGGCCGTTTCTCACCGAGGCCCTACTCAATCCACCCGCCGCCTAAGGTGCGGGCACCATCGTAGCAGACGACCGCTTGGCCGGGGGTGATGCCGAACTGCGGTTCGTCGAAGACGACGCCCATACGGTCTTCCGGCAGCAGCTCGATGGTTGCCTCCGCCGCGGCGGAGTTGTAACGGATCTGGACCTGACAGTGGCGAGGCACGCTGTCGGGATCGACCAACCAGTTGGTCCCGGCGGCTGAGAGCCGGTCGTTCGCCAGCTCACTGCGATCGCCCAGCACAACGCGCCGCGTCTCGGGTTCGATCCGCACCACGAACTTCGGCTCGCCCAACGCGACGCCCAGGCCCTTCCGCTGCCCGACCGTGAACCCCTCGATGCCATTGTGCTGGCCGACGACCGTGCCGTCAGTTGTCACCAGTTCGCCGGCCGCGAGAGTTCCGGCTCGATGCGACCGAATGAACTGGTCGTACCGTCCGCTGGTGACAAAGCAGATTTCCTGGCTGTCTTTTTTCTCGGCGACGTTCAGGCCGAGCGCGGCAGCACGGCGGCGGATCTCAGTCTTCTCGAAGTCGCCAACGGGCAACAGCATCCTGCTCAGCAGCCGTCGGCCGATGCCGAATAGGACGTATGACTGATCTTTGCCCGCATCGCGGCCACGCAACAGGGCCGGCTCGCCGGCCGCGTCGCTCTGTAGGCGGGCGTAGTGTCCGGTGGCGACGAACTCGGCCCCCACGCTGTCGGCATAATCAAAGAGCTTGCCGAACTTGATCCAGTTGTTGCACTGCACACAGGGGTTCGGCGTCCGTCCGGCCGTGTATTCGTCGGCGAAATAGTCGATGATCCTCGCGAATTCCTCGTTGAGATCCAGCGCGTAAAACGGAATCTTCAGCCGATCAGCCACCCGCCGCGCATCTTCAGCATCGGCCGCGGTGCAGCACCCCTGCTTATGGTCCAGCCGAGCGACCACCGGCAGTTGCCCATCTTCGCTTGCACACGCCACGGGCGACTGATGCCCATGGCGCATGAAGACCCCCACCACGTCGTACCCCGCTTCGCACAGCAAATGGGCCGCGACGCTGGAATCGACCCCTCCGGACATAGCCAAGACCACGCGTGCCATCCCGTCGAGTCTAGAACTGCTAACTCCGGTGGGCAAGCAGGCCTCGCCGATCGGGGGTTGTTGGCATATAATTCGTTACTTCCGCATCCCCCCAATGGCAAATAGGAGTCCCACACATGGCACTGGAACGAGAATGGATAGATCGCGCCGAGGCGATCCGCACCTCGATTCTTCAGTTGCGGGACTCTCTTTGACTGTGCGACCAAAGAAGCACGGGTCGCCGAGCTCGACGCGGAAATGGCCGCGGCCGATTTTTGGGACGATCAGCAGACGGCCCAAGCCGCGGTCACCGAGCGTAAGTCGCTGATGGCCCTCGTCAAGCCGCTGCAGGAGGCCTTCGCCGCTAGCGAGGACCTGACTGCGATGATCGAAATGGCGGCTGAGGACGAGTCGTTCGCCGCCGAAGTCCCCGCCGAGGTCAAGCGACTGGAGGAAATGGTCGAAGGGCTCAAGCTGCAGGCGCTCTTAAGTGGAAAACACGACGCCGCGGGGGCGATTCTCACGATCAACGCTCGAGATGGCGGCACCGACGCCAACGATTGGGCCGAGATGCTCCTGCGGATGTACATCCAATGGGCCCAGAAGAACGACTTCGCTGTCCAACTGATCGACCGTCAGGACAACGAAGAGGCGGGAATCAACAACGCGACGATCGCCCTGCGCGGCCCGATGGCCTACGGCTATCTGCGCGGCGAGACCGGCATGCACCGACTGGTCCGCATCAGCCCCTTCAATTCCGAAGGCAAACGGCAAACCAGCTTCGCCGCGGTCGACGTCTCGCCGGAGATCTCCGATGCGGTTAAAGTCGATATCAACGAGGCCGACGTCCGCATCGACACTTACCGGGCCAGCGGCGCCGGTGGGCAACATGTGAACAAGACCGACAGCGCGATCCGGCTGACGCACGCCCCGAGCGGCATTGTCGTGCAGTGCCAGAACGAGCGGAGCCAGCATAAGAACCGCGCCACGGCCTGGAAGATGTTGCGGGCCCGTCTGGCTCGACTCGAAGAGGAGCAACGCGAAGCCGAAGAGGCGGCCAAGTATCAACAGCAGGCCAAGACCGGTTTCGGCTCACAGATTCGCAACTACTTTTTGCATCCCGACCAGCGTGTGAAAGATTCTCGCACGAAGTACCAGATGGGTAACTTCAACGCAGTGCTCGACGGTGACATCCAAGGCTTCTTGGATGCGGTGCTCCGCTGGCGCGCCGGGCAACCGGTCGAGGAGACGGCGGATTGAGTTCCCAGGAGCCTACCGGTGCGTTAGAAGTGCTCAGCGAAACGGGGCGGGGCGTGCGCGTCGAGTTCTACGAGTTCGGAGACCGGTTCCGGCACGTGATTCTGGCGACTCTCGGTGAAAGAAGAACTCCCCTGCTGCGGTCCTTCGAAGGCGACGAAAGTCAGGTGCTGCCGCACATTCCCTGCTTCCAGGAGTTCCACCAGCAGGGGCAGACTCTCTTTCTCACGGGCGCATCTTCGACTGGCCATTGGTCGATGAGCGTACAGGTTGCAGAGGCTCGGTTTCTGTCGTTCGATGTTGCCTGCCGACTCAAGGAGTCGGGTCGCCACGTCGGCAGTGAATATCTATTGGCAGACTCTCTCGATTGCTCCCTCGACGAAGTCGCCGCGACCGCCACGGTTGTCGATCCGGCAAAAGACGTCCCCGGCCTGCAAATGCTCGGGTCCGCTCCCTTTTCCTGCCGGGTCTCGCGCGCCGAGGGTGCCAACCTCCGACTGTCCTCGCCCGCTGAGCCGCAAAGCCTCCCGGCAACTGTTCAGTGGCGCTATGGCATGTGGATGAATTAGCTCTTACTCGTCCAACGGATTCCCCTCGGCATCCGTTTGGTTGGCCAGCCATTTCTTGCCCGAGGCATGATCGAGATACTTCGCCTCGCGCGGCGTGCCGACGATCGGCTTGATCTCGCGCAGCCAGATGTTGCGAAAGCGAATCGGGTTGCCGTGATCTTGAATCGAGATCGGCATCTTCTCGGGATGCGCCCTGTACTCCGCCGGACGATGCCAGGGGGTGTCGCCCTGGATTTCAAAGTGATTGAGAATCAGCACGCCGTTGTGCAACGCCGTGACAAACGCCGGGGACTGCAGAGAGCCGTCGGCCGCAAATCTTGGAGCCGTGAATACCACGTCGTAGGCATTCCACTCGCCCGGCGGGCGCATGGCGTTCGCCATCGGGGGCGTCTGTTTGTAGATCGCGCCGGCCTGCCCGTCGGGGTAGGTTTTGCTGTCGTAGGAATCGAGCACCTGTAGTTCGTAGGTCGACATCAGAAAAACGCCGCTGTTCCCTCGCCCTTGACCTTCGCCGGTCGCCGGCACGGGGGCCGACCATTCGACGTGCAACTGACAGTCGCCAAATTCTTGCTTGGTCGAAATGTAGCCTTCGCCCACAATGGCGACGCCGTCTTCCACCTTCCACTTTTCGCCGTTCTCCCAGGCGGAGAGGTCCCGGCCGTCGAATAGCACGATCGCATCGGAGGGTGGATCGTTGTTCGCAGGGCCGGGGGCGACGATCGCCGGCTCGGGCCAATCGATGCCGGGCAAGTATTCGATTTGCTGAGCCCCACTCGGCTGGGCCATGCTCAGCATCAACAACACCGCGTAGACGCCGGAGAGTCTGCCCCAATAAGTCGCCACTCGACCCGCCATCTCGCGATTATTCACAATGATCGTCCTCCTCACAGGTGAGTTATGCCCCCACGAGCCAGACGCCGCGGAGCCGAAGTATTTCGGGCCGATTATCGACTATCGGCAGCCAGTTCGCAAGGAATCGCAGGCCGCGAATCCCCCCGAGAGTCATTGCCACCCAGGCCGATTTCCGGCACAATTCACGGTTCTTAAGTTCGACAGACGCGATTTTCCGCGACACTTGCTGGAGAATATCAAGGCGATGGTTTCGGAACAGATCGAAAAGATCAAACACGAATACACCGACAAGTATGTCGTGGCAGACGCCAATCGGCCCGAGCTGGCGCGGTTTCGCGATCACGTCGGCCAGGTGAGAACCGTCAACATGAGCGGTCGGGCCTTGGTCGAGTTCATCGACTACCATCTCAACATCGGCTGGTTCGACATCGATCTCGACTATCTCAAGGTCGTCGACAAGCCCGCTCCTAAGGAAAAGGCTCCGGCGGCGAAGAAGCCGGCAGCGAAAAAGCCTGCTGCCAAGAAGCCCGCTGCGGCCGGGGGCGAGAAAAAGCTCTCGCCGCTAGAGATGGCCCGCATGCAAGGCGCGGCAGGCAAGGGCGGCGCAGCCGAGAAACCGGCCCCCGCGAAGAAGCAAGCTCCGGCGGCGAGCAAGCCGGATCGAGCGAAGATGTCGGTCGCGGAGATGCTTGCCGCGGCACGTGCCGAGAAGTCGGGCGGCGCGCCGGCGGCTGCCGAAGAGGCTCCGCTCGCGGAGCCGGAACCCGCGGCAGCCGAGCCCGCCACGGAATCCTCTGCCAGCGACGTCGTGAAGGTCGACCGCTCGACGATGAGCGTCGCGGAGATGATCGCCCACTGCCGCGAGAACGACGCGAGCTAGCGGGGCGCCGGCGATGCGTCGCATCGCGGCTGTAAATGCCCCCGAAACTCGTTGACGCCACCGCCCTGTGTCCGGTAGCCTTGAGTATATGGCAGATAGCGACCAGGGCTCTGAAAAACCCCGCCGCGAGCGGCGGATCACCGTGCCGAAATTCTCCGGCATGAAGGGATCGGGGCGGAAGATCACGATGATCACCGCTTATGATTACAAGATGGGGCAGCTTGTCGATCAGGCGGGCGTTGAAGGCGTCCTCGTGGGCGACAGCATGTCGATGGTTGTGCAAGGGCACGAGAACACGCTGCCGGTGACGCTCGACGAGATGATTTACCACGCGGAGATGGTCGGCCGGGCGGTTCGCCACGCGTTGGTGGTCGTCGACATGCCGTTCCCCAGCTACCACATCGGCAAGAACAAGGCGATCGAAAACGCCGGCCGAATTCTCAAAGAGACTCGCTGCCAAGCCGTCAAGCTCGAAGGGGGCGCTGCCCAGGCCGATACGATCCGTGCGCTCACGTCGGCCGGCATCCCGGTGATGGCTCATTGCGGGCTGTGCCCACAGAGCGTGCACCAACTGGGCGGCTATCGCGTGCAGCGCGATGAAAAAGCTTTGCTTATCGACGCCCGCGCGGCAACCGAAGCGGGCGCGTTCGCGTTGGTGTTGGAGTGCGTCCCCTCGGACGTCGCCCAACGGATCAGCGAGAAGGTGGCGATCCCCACGATCGGCATCGGCGCCGGTCCGCATTGCGATGGACAAGTGCTCGTGCTGAACGACGTGCTCGGCCTGGCCTGCGACTACGTGCCACGATTCGTCAAAGCCTACGCCGATCTGGCCGGCGAAGTTACCCGCGCGGTCACCAGCTTTCGAGATGAGGTGCGCGACGGCCAATTCCCCGGGCCGGAGCACGGGTATGAGTAACCGCGTCATCGATGCAGTTGGCAGGCATCACTCTCACAAGTCTCTCCGCTGAGGCGGTAGCGGTTCTTGGCGATCCAGCGGTAGAGCGGGCGCCACAAGAACATGCTCCCCGGGAAGTAGAGCAGCGGCGCGGCCCACCACATCCGCCGCAACCGGAGCGTGAGATAGCGAACCGCTGCGGGGCCCCAATGCCGGCGACCTTGCGTGTCGACGAGGCACATCTCGGTCATCAGCCGCTCGTGCGACATGTCGGGCCACTGCCTCTCGACCTCCGGGTCGTGCAGCGACAGGTACGCAAGCCGCTGCTGACAATCCCACCACGGCAGCTTACGCACCTGGGCCGTGCAGATACCACAGTTGCCGTCGTAAACGACGACGTCGGCATCCGGACGCTCGGCAGGCGAAGGCAGGGGGGTGTCTTGCGGCATGAGGTTTCAGGGTTCAGGGTTCAGCGAGCCGGCTCGTCCCCGAGCCCGGCGTACTTTCCACGCGTGACTCGACGAGGCATGATCGGTAGAATAACAGGCGACCCCTCCATTGTACCCCAGCCGTCTTGGCATCGACAGGAGAAGCGGCCATGGATCAGATTCTCGCCCAGGTAAAACGGGCCCAGCGGCGGCTGTGGCTGGAGCTGTTCCTGAATCGGCTCATGCGTTGCTGGTTCGTCGCGTTTGCATTGGCGGTGGTGGCGATCGGGACGCCCAAGGTCATCGCGATCGAAAACCTGCCGGAGGCCTGGACACTCAATTGGCTCGTAGTGAGCCTGGTCGGGGGACTGTTCGCGGCCTGGGCGTGGACCTGGCTCCTCGGTCGCAGCGAGCTCGACGCCGCAGCGGAACTCGACGCCCGCTTCGGCCTTAAAGAACGCGTGGCGAGCAGTCTTTCGATGACGCCCGACGACGCCGATTCCCCAGCGGGTCGGGCCCTGCTAGCCGACGCGCAGCGTGCAGTGCGCAAGCTTGAGGTGCAAGAGCGATTCCCCATCGGCCTGGAGCGTCGCGGCTGGTTGCCACTCATCTCGGCCCTGCTGGCGTTTGTGTTGATCACCTTTGCCGAGAATCGCACGGCCGAGAGCAGCGTCGACCCGCAAGACAAACAACTCGCACAGCAGCAGATCGACGCGGCAACCAAGAAACTGCGCGAGCGGATGGTCGAGCGTCGCAAGCAAGCCGCCGAGAAAGGCCTCAAGGACGCCGAGGGCCTGTTCCGCGAACTGGAAAAGAAAACGGAAGAAATGGCCAAGAGCGGAGAGGCCGATCGCAAAAAGACGCTGGTAACGCTCAACGACTTGGCAAAGCAACTCCAAGAGCGTCGAGAGCAATTGGGCGGCAAGCAGCAGATGCGAAAGCAGCTCGAACAGATGAAAGGCTTCAACCGCGGCCCGGCCGATAAGATGGTCGACGCCATGAAACAGGGCAATTGGCAAGCCGCCAAGCAGGAGCTCGAAAAGCTCAAGCAGCGGCTCGAAAAGGGAGAACTCGACGAGGACGCCAAGAAAAAATTGGCCCAGCAACTCAAACAGATCCAGGAAAAAATGGCCGAGGCGGCCGAGGCTCGCAAGCAGGCCATGGACGAGCTGAAGAAGCAAATCGAGCAGCAGAAGCAGCAGGGCAACATGCAGCGGGCCGGCGAGTTGCAGCAGAAGCTCGACCAGATGCAGAAGCAGCAACAGCAGATGAACAAGCTGGGCCAGCTTGCCAAGAAGGCGGGCGAGTGTCAGCAGTGCATGAAAGAGGGCGACGCGGCCGGGGCCGCCCAGGCGCTCGACCAGATGATGAAGCAAATGGATCAGCTCGAACAGGAGATGGCCGAGGGCGAAATGATCGAGGCGGCCCTCGATCAACTGCAGATGGCCAAAGACGCGATGGCCTGCGAGGCATGTCAGGGCGAAGGCTGCCAGGCATGTCAGGGTGGCAACAAGATGGGCGACAAAATGGGCCCTGGCATGGGGCTCGGACGTGGTGGTGGTACTCGCCCCGACGAAAAGAACGACACCAACTTCCGCGACTCACGCGTCCGCCAGAAGGTCGGCAAAGGATCGGCGGTGGTCATCGGCGAGGCCGATGGCCCCAACATTCGCGGACAGGTGGGCGAGGCCATCAAACAGGAAATGACCTCCTCGGCCAGCGAGCCGGCCGATCCCACGGTCGTCGAGCAGCTCCCCAAATCTCGCCGCGAGCACGCCGAGGACTATTTTAATTTGCTGCGAGAGGGGCGCTAAACTGCTCTTATCGCCTCGATGCTCGGTTGTACTATCATTTCATTCAATACGTGGGGACTGCACTTGAAGAGAAGGAACCATGAGATGAGGCGAGGATTTACCCTGGTGGAATTATTGGTGGTGATTGCCATCATTGGCGTCATGGTTGGCTTGTTGCTCCCGGCGGTTCAAGCTTCGCGTGAAGCAGCCCGAGGCACGCATTGCAGGAATAATTTGCGCCAAGTTGGTCTCGCGGTCCTGAACTATGAGGCCTCCCAAAGGCATCTACCGCCCGGAGCCGTGGTGGATCTCAGTGTTACTTCAACCGCCAACAACGGTTCTTGGGGAGTCCACGGGAGAATCTTGCCTTACCTGGAACAGGCGAATTTGTACGAGGAGGTCGATCTGTCGACAGCTTGGGATTTTCAAGCAGCCATCGACGGTCTGAAGATTCCGACATTCGCGTGCCCAAGCGATCCCCTCAGCGATGAATTGCGCGACCCAGGCGGCGGCAAGGCCAAGTTTTATCCCACGAACTATGGGTTCAACTACGGCACGTGGTTGGTCTTCAATCCGCGAACCGGCGAGGGGGGCGACGGCGCGTTCTTTCCCAACAGCTATCTGAGAATGGCAAGGTTCAGCGATGGAGCGAGCATGACGTTGATGGCGGCTGAAGTCAAAGCTTGGCAGCCCTATACGCGAAACGGAGGTCCCCCCAGCACAGACATCCCCGCCACGGTTGCCGAGGCTGAGGCCGCCGTGGCCAGTGGGGCACAGTTCAAGACGACTGGCCATACAGAGTGGCCGGATGGACGGGTGCACCACGCGGGGATGACCACGACAATGACTCCGAACACGCGAGTGAATTACCAACGTGATGGAGTAACCTACGACGCCGACTTCAACTCTTGGCAGGAAGGCAAAAACGGCAAGGCTGGCCAGACTTCTCATGCGATTGTGACCTCGCGCAGCCACCATCCCGGATCGGTCCACGTTGTGCTCATGGACGGCTCCTCGCACGACGTGCATGACGGGATAGCCCTTGAAGTCTGGCGAGAGCTTGGATCGCGTGCTGGCGGCAAAGTCCTGCCGGCAGATTGGAACAACTAACCGCGTTTCCATTGCTCAATCCCCTCGCGAGCACGCCGAGAACTCATGTAATTCGCCGCGAGCGGGCCGCTGAGATCTGGTCTCCAGGCGTTCCTTCTCGATCGTATGACCCCTCGGACGAGGGGGTGCGATTCTCGCTCCACACTGGAAATTTCCAATTTGACGGGAAATTCTGGTGAATTGGCGTAGGGCAGAAAAAATGGGAGTTATATACTCTTGGGGCGACATTCTTGACCTGCTCCCCCACGCGTCGCCCCGCGATAGAGGATATCGATAGAGGATATATCGTGCGCCAACCTCCCTGGATACTGCTTGCTCTGCTTCTTGCCCTTGGCGTCGTGCTGGGCCTGCCAGCATTCGCCTGCGCTGCCGATCCCGCGAATGTCTCCGATCTGCAAGACGCCATGGATGAGCTGGACGCCTGGATTGGCCCGGCAGCCAAAGGCGACCGATGGCGGACCTACCTGCACAGTGAAACGTTGCGCCAGCAGATGGCCCTGGGCGCGGAGGCCGATCTGGCGGCGACTGTCGAAGTGCTGCAGCAGTATCAGTCGGGCATCGCCGGGCTAGAGATGCGACGCTTCGCAGCCGTGCGACGCGAGCTGGAGCTTTGGCTCGGCGCGCTGATCGAGGGTTCCTCACAAGATTTGCCCAGCCTGGTATGGGCCCTGCGGGGCGAGCATCGACCGATGAGCAACGAGCGTTTCGCGCCCATCCGCCAAGAGCTGCGAGACCGAGCCGAGGACTTGCAGCGAGCCATTGGCCGCTCCAACACGGCCGAGCGTTGGAACGAGTATCTGAAGTGGGACCTGCTCGAGCCGCACTTTCAAGACGACGTCGCGATCAATCGCAAATCGTTGCAGGACCTCGACTCGGTGTTGCGTCGTTTCCATACCAATCAGCCCGGTCTGGAGATGCCCGTCTTCTTGCAGACCGCCCGAGCTCTCGAACATTATCGAGCACTCGCTTTCTGGAACGCGCTGTCCCGAAATCGCGACACGGGCCCCATTTACGATGCGTATCTCAAGGGCCTGCAGGAGCAACTGCGTCGTCACCAGGAAGACTCCACCGTCGAAACAACGCGAAAGATCGGCAAGTCGCTGGGTATGATCGAGCATCAAGGGCAGTCTCCCTGGCTGCTGGAAGTGCTCCGAGCCCGTCACTCCCGACCAAACGTCGTGGCGGAGGTTTCGGTCGCGGCGCTTAACAATTTGGCGGAGCCGATCTCCCAAAGCCTGCCGGTTCGCGATTGTGTGTTGGGAGCCCGGGTGCGCGGCACGGCCATGACCGACGGCGAGGTGACCCTTGCCGCGGCGGAGTCGCCCGATCATATTTCGCTCGATATCCAGCTTGCCGGTCATATCACGACCAATACGGTTGGCTTCAAAAAGCCGGTCCAGGTGAGAACGACCGGTCACACCAACTACTCGGCGACCAAGACGTTGTTCATCAACGACGAGCGTTTCCACGCCTCTCCGACCCAGGTGTCGGCCAAGGCTCGCAATCACATTCGCTCGGTAAAAAAAACGGGCGGCGATTTCGGTCGCAAGCTGATCGAAAAAATCGCCTGGAAGCAAGTTCGCAAGAAGAAGGCGAAGACAGAACGCATCACCGAGGGAAAGGCCCGTCGGCGCATCTCCCAGCAGTTCGACGAGCGGGTGATCACGGCGCTGACCCGAGGCCGGGTGCAATACGATGAGAAGCTACGGCTACCGATGCTGCGACGGGGGTTGGTGCCCGAGAACATGCACTTCGCCTCGACAGCCGGAGCGTTGCTGGCCCAGATGTCGCTCGCCACGGGCAGTCAACTCTCCGCCGATGCCGATCCGCCCCCCACAGATATTCAGAACGACGTCACCGTGCAGGTACACGAAACGGCGGTCAACAACTTCCTGCCGTATGTGCTCGCCGGCGTCGGCATGAAACAGGACTCCGCGGACCAGCCCGCGCAGTTGGAAGGCGAAGTGCCGCCTTGGCTCAAGAAGCTTGCCGAGAAAAACAAGGAACTCGAAATATCGGGCCCAACCAAGGACGACCCACAGCAAGCCGATATTCCGGAGGAAGAATTCAAGCCTTTCGAGCTCGTTTTCAACAGCGAGCATCCGGCTAGCGTTAGCTTCGACAATAACCGGCTCTCGGTGCGTCTGCGGTTCGCGGTGTTGAAAGCTGGCTTGGACGACGAGGAAAAGCCGCTGGCAAATTGGGATTTTCTGATGACCTTCCAGGTGTCCCAGCGAGGCAAATCGATTGTGCTCACCCGCGTGGGTCAGATCGAGGTGTTCCCCACGGGGTTCGATCCGCGTTGGGACACCAAGCTGTCTGGCGAGCAAGTGAGCTACCGGAACAACATGGCGAAGAACATCAACCGCAAAGCCGCTCGCGGCGAAGGCATCCCGGCCGAGATCGTCATCCCCGAGCTGAAGCTCCCCGAGGATTCCGCGATCCAGCGCTCGTTCGAGCTGCAGCAACTGGAATGCGACAACGGTTGGTTGACGGTCGGTTATCGTTTGCTTTAGGCTGAATCGCGTTTCGATTACGCCCAAGTTTCTTGAGGAGAAAACCCTCTCGTGGATACCTCGGTTGACATTTCGTTCTCTTGCTTGCCGTTGCGTTCGGTGGGACGGTTGGACGTGCCGATCGACGCCTCGGGGATCTATCGCATCCGCTACGGGCGTTTGCGCGAGGCGCTCAAGTCGCATGACGCGGAGCGGACATATTACCTTTACGACGCCCACTGCGTATTTCACCTGGCCAACAGTGAAGTCGAGGGGATGGTCCGTTTCGATTTCGAGGGAATCGTGCTCACCGACGCCGGCGACGCGTTGACCGATCACATCGAACTCGACGTCCAGCTAGCCAGCGAAACCTGCGGCGGCGTCCCGGCGGAGGTCGAAGCATGGCTGAAGCAGCGAGTCGAGAAGGCCGTCGCCATCGAGTTCGACCGCTTCATCGCCGCCGGCCAACTCGCCGGCCGCACCGACGAACTGGGGCAACTCGAACGGCTCTCCGAACTCGGTGGTTTCTTGTAGCCACTAGGCCGCTTTGCGGAGTGGCTTTTCGTCGTCCAGCATGTAGTCGATCTCGTCGACGGCCGAGTGGATCTTTAGCGTCACGTTCGGCGGGCTGCGGCGTTCCTGTACGAAGCCTCGCTGGCCACTCTGGAAGAACGTGGCAAACTCGGCCGCCACGCCGATGGGGAACTGCTCTTGGAGAGCGGCCACCATCGCATCGAACGTCAGCCCCTGGCGGTAGATGACCCGATAGGCGGCCTTGAGCTGCGCGACGTCGTTGCGATCGAAGCCCGCGCGGCGGAGGCCGATGCGATTCAGGCCGACGATCATCGCTGACGTTCCGTCGGTGAGCACGAAAGGCGGAATGTCTTGCACGACCTTGGTACAGCCGCCCACCATGGCGAGTCGACCGATGCGACAGAACTGGTGTACGGCGGCGTTTCCACCCAGGCAAGCACGGTCGCCCACCTGGACGTGCCCGCCCACCATGACGCCGTTGGTCAGCAGCACCTCGTTGCCGATCCGACAGTCGTGGGCTACGTGCGAGCCGACCATCAACATGCAGTCGTCGCCCACCGAGGTTTCCTGCCCGGCGTGCATGGCCCGATGGATCGTCACATGTTCGCGGATGATGTTTCGGGCCCCGATTGTGAGGGTGCCCGGCTCGTCGGGCGCATTCTTGTGCTGTGGCAATCCGCCCAGCACGGCGCCTTCGCCCACGGTGGTGCTGTTGCCCACGACGGTGCCCGACTTGATGCTCACACGGGCCAGCAGTCGACAGTCGTCAGCGAGAGTCGCCCCTGCCTCGACGATCGAGAAGGGTCCGATTTCTACGTTGGCGCCGATCTCGGCTTGCGGGCTGACGTACGCCGTTGGGTGGATCTTCACAGTGGTTCCTCAGAGTGCTGGAAACAGGCGGCGGGGGTGCGAGTCTTGGTGGGGCGCGATGTTCCGATAGCAAGCTTATCGGTCGAAGGAATTATGCCGGCTTAATTTTTGAGTAGCCAATCGCGCCATTTCGCCCCGTTTGCCAAAGAGGAGGCGATTGCACGAGTGCTAGCACGCAAGAGGTTGCGCGTTGAAAAATCCCGGAGATTGCAATCCCCGGGCTTGGAAACCGCATCATCGCAGCGGCCCGCTATTCGACCGTCACGCTCTTCGCCAGGTTGCGAGGTTTGTCGACGTCGCAACCTCGCACCACGGCAATGTGGTACGCCAGCAACTGCATGGGCACGTTTGCCACGATTGGTTGCAAGAAGTCGGAGACGGACGGCACCTGGATAACGTCGTCGGCGAGGTCGGTCACCTGGCTGTCTTCGTCGTCCACCACCGCGATCACCGGACCGCCCCGGGCTTTGATTTCCTGGACGTTGGCGATCACCTTTTCGTACACCGCGCTTTGCGGCACGATGATCACGCTGGGCGTGTTTTCGTCGACCAGGGCGATCGGGCCATGCTTCATTTCCGCGGCGGGGTAGCCCTCGGCATGGATGTAGCTGATTTCCTTGAGCTTGAGCGCTCCTTCCAAAGCCGTCGGGAAATTGAACTGCCGACCGAGGTAAAGAAAATTGTTGCAGTGCGCATACTTCGCCGCGATGCGTTCGGCGGTCTTGTTCGAGTCGAGAGCCCGCTCGACCTGGTCGGGCAGCTTTTCCAGATCGGCGATGATCCGCAGCCCCGCTTCATAACTCAAGTCGTGCAGTCGGCCGAAGTACAACGCCAACAGCGACATCACCACACATTGGGCGGTGAACGCCTTGGTCGAGGCAACGCCAATCTCGGGGCCGGCGTGCAAATAGATGCCGCCATCGGCCTCGCGAGCGATCGTGCTGCCGACCACGTTGCAGATCGACATCGTGGGGTAACCCTTGCGTTTCATTTCCTGCAGAGCGGCCAAGGTGTCGAGCGTTTCGCCGCTCTGAGTGAGCGAGAACAGCAGCGTCTGCGGCGACATGGGAGGATTGCGATAGCGCAGTTCGCTGGCATACTCCACCTCGACCGGAATCCGGGCGAGCGTTTCAATGAGATACTCGCCCAGCAGCGAAGCGTGCCAGCTCGTGCCGCAGGCCGTCAGCATGATTCGCTGTACCGACTGCAATTGCTGCGGCGTCATGTTCAACCCACCAAACACGGCCGTGGCCGCGTCCTTATCGAGCCGACCTCGCATGGCGTTGCGCACGGTCTCGGGTTGCTCGAAAATTTCCTTGAGCATGTAGTGCGGATACTCACCCAGATCGGCGGCGGCGCTGTCGATTTCCAGCAGCTTCACGTCGTGGCCGACGTCGCCCTGGTCGCGGTGGATCACGCGAATCGAATCGGCGGTGACGACCGCGATTTCATGATCGGCTAAATAAACGATTTTGTCGGTATGTCCCGCCAGAGGGAAACCGTCGCTGGCGACAAAGTTTTCGCCCTTGCCGACGCCGATCACCAGGGGGCTGCCCAATCGGGCCGCCACGAGCACGTCGGGCCAATCGCGGAAGACGATTGCCAGTCCGTAGGTGCCCTGCAGTTGGACGAGCGAGTTTTGCACCGCGGCCACCAGGGACGTGTAGGGATCGGCGTCGCCGGCGACATCTTCTGGCAGGATGCTCAGCTCGTGGGCGATCAGTTGAACGATCACCTCGCTGTCGGTGGCCGAGCGGAACTCGCAACCGAGCTTGAGTAGCCGCTGCTTGATCGATTGGAAATTCTCGACCACGCCGTTGTGTACCAGGGCCAAGACTTCGTCGCCGTCGATATGCGGGTGGGCGTTGACGTCGGTGGCCGGCCCGTGCGTGGCCCAGCGGGTATGCCCGACGCCAACCGTGCCGGCGTGGGGACTGTCTTTCAGAACTTGAGCCAGATCCTCGACCCGCCCGCTCGTCTTGGTGACGTTCAAGAGGCCTTCGTTGATCGTGACGATGCCCGCGCTGTCGTAGCCCCGGTATTCCAGTCGACGCAATCCTTCGACCAAGAAATCCGCCGCCTCGGCGGGGCCCACGTATCCAACTATGCCACACATGTGTATTCGACTCTCCCAAGCTGCTGAAACTGCTAGCCCTGTCTGACGTCTGTCTTACCACGCTATTATAGGTTCTAACTCACAATAGTGATATGGTCCTGCGACGAGGGCCTCTGGGTAGACCCTGACAGTTGGACAAGAACAGGCGACCCGCCCTGCTAGCGGAGCGCCCTGATTGCCGTGGAGCGACTTTCGGAATTCAGCTATCAAAGGGCACGCTCCCAGGTTCCAAGGAAGGAAGGCCCCATGGCAGGATCCCGCCAGTCGCAGAATTGTCTGCTCGTGATCCCCGCTCGACGACGGTCGACCCGACTGCCAGACAAGCTGCTGTTGCGCGAAACAGGAAAAACCGTCCTTGAACACACTTTCGACGCGGCCTGCAGGGCGCGCTGCCCGGACGGCGTGCTCGTGGCCACCGACGACGCGGAGATCGCCGCCGAGGCGCGTCGGTTTGGGGCCCGAGTCGTGATGACCAGCCCCGATTGCCCCAGCGGTACCGATCGCGTCGCCGAAGCCGTACGGCAAGTCGAAGGGGCCGAGGTCATCGTCAATCTGCAGGGCGATGAACCCGAGATCAATCCGGCGGCGATAGACCAACTTGTCGAGTCGCTTTGGGTCAGTCCCGAAGCAGCCATGGCGACGCTGGCCACACCGATTCACGAGCGATCTCAACTGGAAGACCCAGCCTGTGTAAAAGTGGTGTTCGACGCGACGGGCCGGGCGCTGTACTTCAGCCGCAGCCCGATTCCTCATGCCCGCGAATGGGACGACGCCTTGCTGGCCGCGACGCCGCCGTTGTTTCACCAGCACATTGGCATCTACGCCTATCGGCGCGAGCTGCTGTTGCGTCTCGCCTCGTTACCGCCGGGCAAACACGAACAGTTGGAGAAGTTGGAGCAGCTTCGCGTTCTGGAACAGGGCGAAACGATTCTGGTTTCGCTCGTCGACGAGTCGACGCGAGGCATCGACACCCCAGCCGACTACGCGGCGTTTCTACAACGCCGGCAAGCGGGGTAGAAAGCGAGCCGGCTCGTCCCCGAGCCCGGCGCCGTGGTCGGGGACGACACGGCTCGCTGGGCCGCGAGATCGTGTTAATCGACACGACCGGCGGCCTACGGCGCAATTCGCCATCCTGGCATTGGCCCGTGAACTAATCTTGTCGAGAAGCCCGCTGCCCTCGATTTCCCCTGAGTTGCCATGGAATCTGCGCGAAGTTTTCCCGTCAGCGTCGACCGTCCGCGAGGATGGTCCGTGCCGTACGCCAAGGTCGTGGCCAACGGTCCCGCGGCCGTGATCGCCGTTGTGGGTATCGGCCTGGAAATGGCCTTCGCCTCGCAGCGACCGGGGCATGCCCTGCGGTCGGGTGGCTGGGGCTCGGTGCAAGCGGTGGCGTTTCTGCTCTGGTTCTGGCTCTCGGCAAGCTGGTGCGCCTACATCGCTGTACGCGCCGTGCAAGGCCAGCCCTCTTCGCGATCAAAAACCAAGCGCCGCCTATTACCTGTCTTCGTACTACTAGCCGCGGCGACGGCCTCGGCAGCGTACATCGTTAGCTGGGGCGTCTTCTTGCAGACGGGCCGATTTGCCAATTGGGAAGCAATCCGTTTTACCTTGGCCAATCTCTACATGCTCGGTGAGTATTTCAAAGTAGCCGACGCAATGCAATTCGTTTGGCTTGGACTAATCGTGGTGACGTTGCTGATAGGTTTACCGCTACTGGCACGCAGTCTGAATCAAGCCGGCTTGCGTGGCCCAAGCCAGCTTCGCTCGCGACTGGGCGTGTGGCTGGCGCTGTTGCTGGTTGTCTCACTGGCTCAGAGTCGGGTAGCGGCCGACATGAGTTTGCCGCGCCGCATCACCCGCGTTGTCCAATTCCGCCATTGCCTGAATCCGCTGCTGACGTTGTTCTGCAGCACGATGGACGCGTGGCAGGAAGAACCGATACCCGCGTGCCTCGATCCGGAGCAGTTGGTCCCCCTATCGCAGAGTAGCTCGCCCGCACCCATCACCGGGAAACGGCGGTCAGTGATCATCATCGCGGTCGAAGCGCTGCGAAGCGACGTGATTCATCTGCGGCATCAGGGCCGCGAGGTCACGCCAAATATCAACCGGCTCGCGCGCAACGGTCTGCACCTCACCCGCGCTTACGCCCAGAGCACGCACTCCGACTATGCCGACGTCTGTCTGGTATCGTCGCTCTATCCACTGCGGACTCGCCATCATCACTACTATCGAGCCGAAGACCCCTGGCCAAAGACCCTGCTGTACGACTTGCTCAATCCACAAGGCTACGACACGGCGATCATTTCCTCGCAAAACGAGGTTTGGGGCGGCATGGACCAGTTCCTGCAAACGCCCGCACTCGACCGTTTCTATCACCCACAAACAAGTTCCGCGCCGACGGTTTTTTCCGACCACGATCCCGGGTTCCTGCGCGAGATGCAAGCCGGCGCTCTTGTCGCGGGGAAGTTTCCCGATTCTCACACGACTGACGTAGCCCTGGAATGGATCGAGAGCCGCGGCGACAAGCCTTTCTTCCTGGCAACGAACTTTCAGAGTTCGCACTTTCCGTATCTCTTGCCCAACGATCGCCCGCATCCGTTTCAGCCGTGCCAGCTCGACGACGACATCAAATTCTCCAGCTACCCAGCAGAAAAAGTCCCGCAGGTGCGCAACGCCTACTACAACGCCTTGGCGGAGAGCGATCGTCAAATCGGCCGCTTCGTGAAAAAACTCAAAGAGCTGGGAAAGCTCGACGAGGTGATTCTGGTCGTCACCGGCGAGAACGGCGAGGCGTTTCACGAGAACGGCGAGATCGGTCACGCCTGCAACCCCGTCGAGCCAGCCATCCACGTCGCGGCTGTGATTCACTCGCCCGGGTTGATCTCGCCACGGGTCGAGGATTATCCGTTCGAGCATGTCGACCTGGCGCCCACAATCTGCGGGCTGTTGGGCATCGACGCCTCGCCGAATTTCCAGGGGATCGACATCCTGGCTGACGATCGTCCGCCCGCCGACGATCGGCAACTGTTCGTTCACGTCCTGAGCCCGATTGCCCGGGCCGATGCGGTGCTGCGT
>CAXMSB010000224.1:0-2791 GCA_964195615.1 uncultured Granulosicoccus sp.
GGATTGCGAAACTTATCGTACAACCTGAGCCGCTACGCGTTGCTGAAGAGCAGCGGATAGAGGAAAACGGGCAAAACGAGGGGTAGGCCGCCGAAAATTGGCTTTCCGGAGAAGAAAAACAGGAAGGAATACCCAAGATAACCCAGCAGAATGAGATTCTGCTCACAATTACTCAACATCAACGCCCGCAAAAGAATCCGCCTGTCGGAAAATTGATTCTTAGAGGAAGCCTGTAGGGATTAACCCGGGTGAGTCGCCGTGGAATGAAGATGGCGGCAGAGACAGGCCCGCGAATTCACTCGGCGCCGAGCTCGCAAGTGGCCCATTGGCCATCGCACTCGTCCACCGAAATTCGCAGCCGCTCGGGGCGTTGCCCGAGGCGCTTCTCCAGATCGGCCAGGAGTCGCTCGCCCAGGTGCCGGGCCAGCAACTCCGCCGTCGTGTTCGCGACGGGCAACAGAACGCAATCGCCGCGCGGGAAGACCCAACGACGCTTGCCGTGCGTGACCACCACTTCTTTCGCCTGCTCGACGACACGGATCGTGCGATGCTCCGTCGGCAACAGCATGCGGTGGTCAAGCTCGTCGACGAGCGATTGCAGCAGATCTCGGACGAGAATGAAATCGACCACGTAGTGATTCTCGTCCAACGGGCCGTACACCTCGGCGGCGACGTGGTAGTTGTGGCCGTGCAGCCGTTCGCAGACGTCGCCGTCAAAGGTAATGAAGTGCGCAGCACTAAACACCAGACGCTCTTTCTCGATCCGAACGTGATACTGTGGATTCATAAGAAACTGCTTTGTAACATCGGCTCGGTGTCAGCGGTAAAACTTCACAGGCCAGTCTAACCTCTGGTCCCGCGCGAGCACAAACAGCCCGGCGGCCACCAGATCGGCAGAGGTGCCCGGATTGCGGCGGTGGCCGTCGCCGCGGAGCCAGAAATCGAACTCCGCCGTGGCGGCCTGGTAGTCGCTGCTGCCCGGCTCGCCGGTGTCGAGCACGGCCGCGGCGCGGTCGGAAGCTTCCGAGGCCAGTTCGGGGCCGCACTTGCGGGCGATGAGGCTGTCGGGCACTTCGGCCAGCAGTTGCAAATAGCCGTGTACGATGGCTTCGCCCAGAGGCAGACCCTCGTGGCAGCAGCACTCGATCCGGTCGGCCATGGCGAAGACCTGCTGGAAGCCGTCGACATATTGTTGGGCCACGAGGTCGCGGTGGGCGGCCATCTGCATCGCTTCGATCAGCGAGATCTCCGCCGGCGGAGCGTCGTGGACGTCCGCAGTGTCGACTTCTCCCAGGCCGCCGGGTTGGGCCAGGCAGATCGCCGCGTAGACTTCCTGGGTGTCCTGCGGGGTGAGATTGGCGAGCACATCGTCGATGCCGTCCGCCAGCGACAACTCGCGACGCACGGCAGCCATGGGGGTCAACAGCAACAGCATGCCGAGGTTCGTGTTCGTGCTGACGGCTGCACGCGTGGCCTCGACGGCGGCGCGCACCGTGGGGCCAACGCCCTCGTCCGCGGCCCGTTCCAAGATCGGCCCGATGACCGCGGCGCTGGTCAGGAAATCGGCGTAAGTGAGGTCCTCAAAGTCGGCGCCCCGATAAACGTTTCCCGGCTTGGGAGCGGTCGCTTCCCACAGACAGGCCAGGGTTGCACACGTGCCGACGGAGATCATATCGCGGCACCTGCGACGTTGGGGGCGGTTCGGGAAAGAAAATCGGTGATCGCAGCTTGCGTTTCCTCTGGTGCGTCTTCCAGAACCCAGTGGCCGGCGTCGGCGAGCCGCTGCACTTCGGCTGCGGGCCAGTCGTGGCAGAATCGGTCGAGACACTCGGGTGTAAAACACCAGTCTCGCATGCCCCAGACCAACAGGGTCGGCAGATCGGCCAGACTCGGCAGGCCGGCTTCGATGTCGGCCAAAGTTTGCCAGGTCGGGTGGGTGGCGGAAAGCGGGATGTCGCGGACGAACTGGTACACGGCGGCCCGCTGTTGCCAAGTGGCGTGGGGCGCCAGATACGCCCACTCGACCCGCGGGTCGAGCCGCCCGGTTCTCGGCACGGTCATCCGCAAGGCGGCCCGAGAAAACGCATTGCCCCCCTGCACTGCCAAACGTCCCACGACCGGCCATCGACAGACGCGGATCCGCCAGGGAATGAACCAGGGCTTGAACGCGCCGGTGTTCAACAGCACCAACCGCTCGAAACGCTCCCGAGCTCGCTCGACGGCCCCCAGTCCAATCGCACCGCCCCAATCTTGGGCCACCAGCGTCACATGCCGCAGATCGAGCGATTCGATCAGCCGCAACAGATGCTCGATGTGGTCGGCCAACCGCAACGGACGGGTCTGCAGATCGCTCAGTCCGCAACCCAGGTGGTCGGGCGCCACGCACCGATACTGCCCTCGGCAAGCGAGAATGAGCCGCCGCCAATGGAACGACCAGGTCGGATTGCCATGCACGAACAACAGCGTCGGCAGCCGCTCGGGCGACTGATCGGCGGGGTGCTCGTCGAGGTAGTGATAACGCCGATCACCGAGATCGAGGTAGTTCGAGGCGAACGGATAGAGCTCCCCCCACTGGTCTTCGCCCGGTAATTTACGTCGAGATTGCATCGAAGGACCGCGGTGTCTGTGGATAAACTCTGCAGTGTAACCAGACTCCCGTCATTTAGTTAGGCGAGGGTGTCCGGGAATTAAAAACTGCTGAAACTGCTATGCAAGCATTTGCTGAAACGGACTCGATACGTTCCAGGATCGACTGCTAGCAACAACACGCTTAATCACTTGTTTTATAGGG